>JADLET010000043.1 GCA_020845975.1 Gammaproteobacteria bacterium
CCAGGTCAGATAGGCCTCGGTGAGACCGGTCAGCTGGAAGTATTCGGGCAGGTTGCCCACCAGCAGCACGATCCACACCATAAACACGGCAGAACCGAAGAACCAGTTGGTGGTGTAGATACCCTGGGTGCGGCGCTTGATGATCGTCATCCACACGTTGATGCCGAGGGGAAGCACAACGCCAAACAGAATGACCAAGTCGATGAACCACGGGAAGTCGGAATATTCGCGCCCGGAAGTGATCCCCATCCACATCAGCGTCAACGCGAGCGAGAGACCGCCGTTCCACAGGAAGCAGTTCCAGACGCCAAGTTTCTCCGACCACAGGCGCGTATTGCCCAGCGCAGGGGTGATATACATCATTGCCATGGCGAAGGCCATCGAGATCCAGCCAAAAATAACCGCCATCACGTGAACCTGGCGCATGTGGCCGAATGAGAAATACTCATAGCCGACGACGAAGTCCGGAAATGCGAGCTTGGCCGCATTGAATGACCCGAGGCCGGTGCCGATGACGAACCAGATAATGGAAGAAAACCCGAAAAATACGGCAGAAGTGCCTGGCGGGATCTCCTCGTTCTTCGCAAAGAGATACTTAAACATAGGAATTACCTCCCCCCTGAGATTCTAAATAACTAAGCTATTTAACTTAAGGTATATATCTGAAACTGCGCGGCAAACCCTAGTCGTGCTTGCCCGGCATCATCAGATACCAGCCGAACCACATACTGGAGAACGCCAGCAGGATGCAGCAAATCGTTGCAAGTGTCGCCATCGTACTTCCCTCCTCGCTCCCAAAACTTGATGATAAAGCCACTTATTACAAAAAATTCCGAGCGCAGGGACTTAGGCCGCGGAACGCTCCAGCTCGCCATGACGCTTGAGCGCCACCTGCACGATGAGCCAGAACGCGACACCGAAAAGGATCATGCACCAGTTGACGAAACCGTCGAAGGTCGAGGGATTGTAGGCCAGCGAGCCCCAGCCACCCCAGTCATCGAAGCGGCCACGACCAAGCGCGCACATCAACGCGGCGCCGAACACGCTGCCATTGCCCATGCCCGTGAGCATGCCGCCGACGAAGCTGTTCCAAAAGGTTTTACCGTAGGATAGTTTGTTCATCGCACCCTCCGCTTTGCACCCCCCGGGTCGCCAATCATGGCTGGCCGCGGTATTGATGGGATTATTGTTTTATAAATCTGCGACCCCGGAACCGTTGCCGAAGGCAACTGTTCATTACTGATCTCGCGGTTTTGGATTTATTATTATGCTCCCGCGACAACCACACACGAAATGTGGTTGACATATTTGCATAGCGCCCATATTACGTCAAGTCTTTCTTCCCCGGTCCGGGCCTTTCAAAATGCCCTGTCTCCCGTGATGTTCAGCGCTATAAAGAAAGGCTTGCGCGCATGCTCAAAGCATCCGAAGAATAGCAGTCTCGCCCGTCGCCCGCAAGCGTCATTAGCTGTCAGAAAACCTGCTAGTATTACGCGTGCTTTTACCCACTCTCAGATGGACTGCGGACGCGGAATCCCGGTATGAAAGAACTCATCCTGTATCTGATCGCGGCAATCTCCTCGCTGATCATTCTGGGCTATTCCGTGCACATGTTCGTGGCCGGGCTGGTCAGTCCGGAAACCGAACGCCTGCTCATCATCGGGGCCTGTCTCGCGGGCGTCCTGGTGATAGGCCTGATGGCATGGGATGTGATACGCCGCAGAAACGGGGGCCACGGCTGAGCGGGGATAAAACCAGGCGCCCCACCAGACGGGGCGGAAAATTCTATTTGAAAATGCTCAAGGCATCCCGCAGCCGCAGATATGCCGCCGGGTCGGCGAACTGGCCCCGATGCATGACGAACTGGCGTTGCTTGCCCGCCAGATCCATCCCGCTCAGACCGAATGATTTCCCGGCATAGTCGGGAAAGAATCGCAGATTCTTGACCAGATCCACCCGCTCACCGTTCTTCAATTCCAGCGTCAGCTGCTCACGGCTGAAATTCAGGGCACAGGGGGAACCCGGCAGCAGCATGAGCCTGCCTGACAGGATCCGGTTCGCCCCGGCAAACAGGAAAAAGCTCGACATGAAGAAAAGCACATACGCCCACGACTGATTCGGGCCGTACCACAGCTTGAATCCAATCGCGAAGAGGGCAAGCACCGTGGGCACGTACAGCATCAGATCCCACATCATGCCACGACGGTCCTGGACCAGGATGAATCGTTCGCCGTTTTTCATGATTAACCCGCAGGTTGCATCAGAACCCGGGCAATCGCGGAATCGAGCTCGCCGTAGAGCATGCGGCCCGCCTGCTTGAACTGAACGACGCGCTGCCGGTCAATGACGAACGTCCAGGGATCGCCGATGACCCGGAACGCCTTGAACGCTTCGGGATTCTTGTATTGATCCATGTGCAGGAAAATAACATCAGATTCATATTTGGCGAGCAGTCCCTTGAGGATCTGCAGCTGCTTGTCGCAAACCGTGCAGTGCCCCGGGGTGGCGAATTCGAGCACGATCGGTTTGCCCTGATGGAGCGCCTCATCCAGCGAATACTGGTACATCCGCTCATCGGGATAGCGAGAGGTCGTGATCTGGCTGAAATCGTTGCCGACATCGGCCAGCGTCTTGGTCGGCAGGGAGGGGGCCACCTGGCCGACCTTGACCGATGGGCTCACATCACAGCCAGCGAGCAGCGTTCCTAGCAGCAGCAGGGGCAACATGATGCGCATGGCCACTTATCCCTTGCGCCATCCCACGCAGGTACGAAAGATGTTGTATCCCCAGATCATGTTCGCCAGCAGAACCAGCGTGCCGAACACGCCCATGGTCGCCAGGTACGGGTGAATCAACCCCTCGACCTGATCCGGTGATATCTCCATGCTGGCGATACCGCCGATCACGCCCGCGAGTGTGAACAGCACCACCATTCCGACCAGACCCACGTTATGCATCCAGAAATGCACCTTGACCAGTTTCAGGCTGTAAATGGGACGACGCACCAGCCTCGGCACCAGGTAATAAATGGCGCCGAATATCGCCATTTCAACCCATCCGAGCAGATTGACGTGCGTGTGGGCGCGAACGATCAGGTCGCCATGGAGGCGATGGTCCACGAAATGCCGGAAGTCGGATATGCCCCCCATCAGAGCGCCCCAGGAAAACCCGATGATGCTGTAGATGATGCAGGCGAAAATGAACAGCAGGGTATAACGCGTGTACTCGATGTCGCTGGCCCAGGGCTCGGTGGTGCTCATTGCGCGGAATCCTCTTGTTCGGGCGCCGGCCGCTCACGGACATCCTGATATTTCTGTTTCCAGTCCTCGGGCGCGAATGCGCCCACCATATTGTCGATGAATCCGGAGTGCCCCTCGGGCGGCATCGGCGCCGAAGCTGCCCCCTGATCCGCTCTGAGCTCGGACAGGAATGTCGCGATTGCCATCAGCTTATCCTGCTCAAACGAAGAGACGTATGACGCTTCCTTGGGGGGATAACCATGGTCAACCGTGGGTGATCCGTAAGTTGCCTCGGGGTCGCGCAGGAAGTCATAGATCCATTCCTTGCTGTGCTT
Organism: Gammaproteobacteria bacterium; assembly: GCA_020845975.1. Taxonomy (GTDB): domain Bacteria; phylum Pseudomonadota; class Gammaproteobacteria; order SZUA-140; family SZUA-140; genus JADJWH01. The sequence continues at coordinate 3,575 of JADLET010000043.1, forward strand.
CGAACCCTGCCCATCCAGCGACAGCCCCATGTTGGTGCCGTTGCCCATGGCACGGTGACAGGCGGTGCAACGTGAAGCGCGGAATAACTCCGAGCCCTTATGGCCAAGATCGGACAGGTCGTAGTGGGTCTTCACCCCGAAAATCGGCTTCTCCGCCTGCATGCGGTAGGCCTCGAGCGCCACATAGCCGATGACCGCGAATACGACAAAAACGATCGTGATCCCGAACAGGATCTTTTCGCCTTGCTTGAGTGACTGCCCGCTCGCCATAGACTGAGTATTATCAGATATTCCCGGATTTGATTGCAATTCAAGGCCCGCTGCGACGCTACGCCTGATCAGCGGAAAAAGAAAGGGCGGGATGTCCCGCCCTTTCCCTCAATCTGTCCCGCGGCAGGCTTTACTGCCGCGCGCGGGTTATCGACCCGACTTATTTGGTATCAAAGGACATGAAAGGATGTTGCTCAGGCACGCGCGTGTTACCGATGGTAAGGGGCGAGGCATTGGTCAGGAACGTCGCCACGTTCAGGATGTCCTCGTCGGTAAGATTCTGCGCAACCTTCCGCATCTGGCCCAGCGGATCGTTGGCACGACTGCCGTCACGCCATTTCTTCAACTGGTTAACCAGATAAACGAACTTCTGCTGCCCGATCTTCGGATAGATCGGATCCACGCCGCGACCATTATAGTCATGGCAGGAACGGCAGCCGGAGATCCCGCGCTCAAGTGCACCATAGTTGACGAGGGACATGCCAAGATGAGACTCGCCAACCTGTATGCCGCTCGCCACGAGCTCTTTGATATTCGACCCGCCGCCGACCAGCTCTTCTTTACTCAAGAGATGAAGGTAAGCCGCCACGTCACGGCGATCCTCCGGGCTCAGGCCCTTGGCATTCGCGTTCATGATGAACATGGTGGTGTCCATGCGCTTGTCGGTCGCGAAATCTTCCAGCTGCTTGACCAGAAACTGGGAGATCTGTCCGGCCAGGCGCGGTGTTCCCATCATGTCGTTGCCCATCCCGTCTTCACCATGACAGCTGGTGCAGGCCGGCACGGAGCCTTTGCCTTCCTTGAAAATTTTCTCGCCGTTACTCAGATTCGCCGCAACCTCGGCGGCAAAAACTTGGGGTATCGCCAAGACCAAAGCAACACCGCTGATTACCGCAGCCAGGACCGTTACGCGTCGCATTTGATGCCCCCTCTAAACTTTTTATTATCTTGTTGCCAAATCGCCGAATGGCACATGTTACGTACGTGAATCTTCGCCGTCAACCGTCTCTGTCGTCACAAACCCTTATCGCTCGCGCGACCAAAGGCATCGGGTGACCGGGGAAGCCCCGCCGCCGCTGCGCAATTCAGTAAAGCGGCTGTTGTCGCCGATGAAGCGTTAAATTCAGGCGTTCTTCTTGAACAGGAAAACAGCCAACCCCAAGGTCAGCACAAACCAAACGGCATACAGGATCAGGATATCACCGGTCGTCATTTTACCCCCTCCACAGGATGTTGTTTTCAGCGCGGCCATCAAGCGACCGCTACGGTTTTTGTTATGGCAGTTGTATAGCATGCGGAATAGTGCATTGCAAGTACCGCGCATGGTCATGGCGTGCCGGAAAATCCTAGCATAGCGCTCGAAATATGCCGCCAAACCTGTATGTTGCCGATTGAGAGCACAAATACTCGAGCACGTCGGCGCGGGATGACCTCGGCGCCACGACTGGGGTAGAATCGTGCACCTTTTCCATCGTACCGAAAGCCACCCGAGGTCAATGTGCAAGGGATGCATGCCCGTCTGAAAAAACTGTATTCCTACTGGGGGTTCCCGGTTCTGGCGCTCTGGCTGGCGCTCATTCTCGTCACCGGACTGCTCCGCAACGACTCCTATGGCATCGGCGAGCCGGCCGCGCATGCGTTGCTGCTTGCCTGGTCGGTCAGCGAGCGCGTAATCAGCACGGCGCTCGTCATGGGCATGCCGGACCTGCGCGCCCTCCTGTTCACCGCCATTGGCCTCTACTGGCCGGGCAGCATCATCGCTGTCAAGGTATTCACCCTGCTCGTAACCGCGGCGGCCGCGACGCTGCTCTACCGCTGGGGTGTGACACAATCCGGCCGCGAGAGCGCCCTCATCGGGACCGGCCTGCTGCTGATCGCGCCGGTCATGATCAACCAGACGGACAGTCTGGGCACCGGCCCCTATCTGTTGCTTGGCTTCGCGCTCGGGCACTGGCTGGACCAGGCCTACCGACGCTCGCGGCAGGCGCTCGGGGGCTGGTTCTTCCTGCAGTTGCTGCTGATCGTCGCGATCGTGAGCCTGCACCCCGCCGGACTGGCCTATCCGCTGGCATTGCTGTGGGAATGGCGAAAAAATCCGCTCGATGCACGTCATCAGCGCCATGTCTACCTGGGCATCGGCATCAGCGTCACCTTCACCCTGCTGTTGTGGATGGGCTGGCGCGCCCTGGACTGGCTGCACAACCCGGTATACGCCTTCGGTCAGGCCATGCTCGGCGAGGACGCCACAGGGGAAACCTTGCCCTGGCTCATCGGCGTCGCGGGCACGGGCATGCTGCTCTATCTGCTATGGAGAGGGCGGCGTGAGCTGTCCGCGGAATTCATGCCGCGCCTCCTGCTCGGCGGGGCCATTCTGGGCCTGCCCGCGGCGAACGGCGCCTGGGCGATGGTCACCCTGGCCGCCCTGCTTTATCTCGGCGTTCCGCGTCTGATCGCATTCAACCAGTCATTCGGCGGTCACGGCTTCGCGCGTCAGCGCGGGCTGGTCATGACGATCCTGTTTCTGGCCACGACCCTTTTCATGCAGGCGGACAAGGCGCATCAGATCGCCGCGGCACAGAACCTGTTGTCGCCGACCGACCAGCTGATCATGACGCTGGCGGTCGCGCTCGAGGACATCCCGGCGGAACAGACCGTCGTCGCCATGAGTCAGTGGCCCGGCAAGACCACGCTCGCGATCAAACGCCCGGCCCTGCCCCTGCCGCCGCCTTACCCTGACGGCGACACGCTGATGAAGAACATCCGGGGCGTCACCCATCTGATATTCGATCCCTATGACCCGGCCAACAAATCCCTGGCCGAGAATCTCGCCGCCGTCAGCGGCGCCACGGAAACGCTGGCGCTGCAGGAAGGCGGAGCAATCCTGAAAATCAAGAACCTCGCAGCCGAGGCGACGCAGCCCGCGCCGGCTCATTGAGCCTGGACGTGTGATCCGCGGCTCGTGAAAGCGGCCGGCGCCGCGCCTCAACGCTGGCAACGGGCACAGTAGTATGTCGCGCGCTGTCCCTGCCGAATGCAGCGGACAGGCGCACCGCAACGGACACAAGGCTCGCCTTCGCGCCCGTAAACGGCGAGACGAATCCGGAAATAGCCCGGCTCGCCGGTGCCGTGATAATAATCACGCAGCGTGGTCCCGCCCTGGTCGATCGCCTCGTTCAGAACCGCGCGAATGGCATTGGCAAGATCCATGTAACGCGCGGCGGAGACGCGGCCGGACGGGCGCAGCGGATGGATGCCGGCGCGAAACAGGGCCTCGTTCGCGTAGATATTGCCGACACCGGCGACGATGCCGGCGTCCATGATAAAAAGCTTTACCGCCACGCGGCGCCCTTGCGCCACTGTATAAAGACTGGCCCCGCTGAACCCCGCGTCGAGCGGCTCCGGGCCGATACCGCGCAGCAATTCATGTCCCTCGGGGTCGCCTTCGACCCACAACATCAGACCAAAACGGCGCGGATCGCGAAAACGCAGGCACACGTCATCCGTACACAGGATGTCGACGTGATCGTGTTTCTGCGCCGGCAGCTCCGGCGCCACGATACGCAGGCTGCCGGACATGCCGAGATGGATGAGCACGGCGCCGGCATCGGTGCGCAGCAGCAGATACTTGCCGCGCCGCGCCACCTCCCGTATGACCTGCCCGGGCAATGCGCGCTCCAGTAGGCGCGGGAGCGGCTGGCGCAGACGGCGTTCGCGCACGCGCAGCTCCAGCACGCGTCGTCCGCGCAGGTGGCGCTCGATACCGCGCCGGGTGGTTTCAACTTCGGGCAGTTCTGGCATGGGAACCCGGCGCTGACTGTACGCAGTGGACGCCGCGCGTTACCGTCACTCGGCAGTCGCGGCGGAGGCCTGCGCCGGCACGGACAGCAAGCGCTGCGCCTGCTCCGGGGTCAGATGATAGCGCAGTCCGAGATCCGCGCGCGCCAGCACCAGTTCGGGATCGGTCTCCAGCAGCAGAAATTCGAGCGGCGCGGCGCCATCCTCGAAGGACACGGTGATCGCACCCCGCGACTCCTCACCCGCATAGCGGTCCACCTGCACGGCCTGCGCCGCGCGCCAGGCGTCGACAAATTCATTGAACGCATCCGCCGATGGCTGCTCTTGCGCGGGCGTGAGGGTCCAGTGCTCCCCGGATCGGGAAACGCTGGCCTGCGGCAGGCGGATCTGCGCGGGCTTGCCGGATGGCGGCAGCAGACGGTTGGAGACAAAGGCCGTGAACCCGGCCTGCAGAAAGTAAAAGTACTCGTCGTTGATCAGATGCACGGTAGAGCCGTTGCGCACGTACCGGCGGTTATCGAGCGGCTCGCTGTCCCCGAACGCGAGTTCGACGTCATTGAGGCGCAGCATTGATGCGGGAGGATCGAGATTGAACTTCGCCAGATCGAGCGCACCGGTCTCGAATTGCGCGTGACTGGCCGCCCGGGTAACCCCGAGCAGGGCGTCGATCCGGAATTCGTTGGCATAGGCGACAACCGGTGCACGCATCATCCAGACGCCCTGATCCCTGTCGAGCCGGATTTCGCCGCCGCGCTGCGGGCGGATCACCACATGCTCAACGTCGGCGGAAGTCAGCGCGGTGAGCCTGGGCAGATCCTCCGGCGCCTCGACCCCGGGTTCCCAGTACACCAGCACCGCGAGCGCCGCCGCCAGCCCCAGCAAGCCCAGATTCAGCAGGCTGCGCGCGCTGATGCGCATGACCTCAGCGCCGCCGCCGGCGCAGCCAGATGAACAGGCCACTGCCGAACAGAATGGCCGGCAGGAGCAGCAGTGACCCGAAACCGATCACCGCTGTCCCGGTCCGGGACAACTGCAGCGAGAGATCGGGTGCGGTCCGCGCCGGGATATCGAGCAATACATCGTCGCTGCTCAGCCAGTTGGCGATGTTCAGCGCCAGTTGCTGGTTGCCGCCCAGACCTAGGAAGCCGTTGGACAGGAAATCGCCGTCCGCCATGACCACCACGCGCTGAAGCCTGCCATCCTCCGGCGCGTCCTCCTGCCCGGACGGCAATGGTCGGGAGAGCGCCAGACCGATTGTGACAGGACCAGACTGATCGGCGCCCTCATCGTAGGTAATCTTGCCGGTCACCGCGCCGCTCTCGAGCCAGGTGTTGGACAACGTCTGCAGCAGCGGCTCCGCGCGCCACGCCCCATCCCCCTCGGCGCGCACGCCACCGGCGAGCGGGAACAGGGTGTTCAGTTCGAAATTGCGCGTGATCTCATGCGCCGGGTAGCTTGCCACCAGGGCTACGCGCGGATCGTCCGTTCCGAACAGCATCTGCCCCACCTGCGAGACATTGGGATCGACGACGACACCATCATCAAAACGGACGCCCAGTTCGCGGGCCAGCGGTTCGAGCCCATGCACCCCGTGATCCGGGTCGGTCAGCCACAACAGATTGCCGCCGCGCCTGATGAAATCCAGGATCGGCGCGGCCTCGCCCGGCAGCAGATCCACCTGTGGCGAGGCAATCACGAGCGCCGTGACGTCCGCCGGGATTCCGGTATCCGAGGCCAGATTGATCTCGGCCGCAGTAAGGCCCTTCGTCTCCAGCTGGCGCGCCCAGGCTGAAATATCGAAGCTCTGCGAGGACAAGGAACTGCGCTCGCCATGCCCGGTCAGTATCGCCAGGCGCCGGGCGCCGCCGCGCGCCAGCCGCTGCAAGGCATTGGTGAGGCCGTTCTCGGTCACATCGCGCAATTGCTCGCTGCGCCCTTCATACTGGATGAGCAGTTCACCGTCGGTGGTGATATTGAGCTCGCGCACCTTCTGAGGCTCGAGGTCGGGATTGATGAACGCGAGTGTGATATCGGGCTTGTGGCGCTGGTATCGCCCGATCAGCTCGGCCACGTGCTTGCGCACCAGCGGAGGGGCCTCGCGCGCGTAGGCGGTGACAGCCACTTCGCCCGGCAGCCTGCCGAGCAGTTCGATGCTGGCGGCCGACAGGCTGTTACGGCCGCTGGCGGTCCAGTCCGCCTGGTAGACATAACGCGTGCTGAGCCAGCCGAGCAGGCCGGTCACCAGCAGCAACAGCAGGATAAAGGCCAGATTCTGCCAGCGCAGCAATCGACGGGAATGCGTGGTTACCTGCATGCGGATGTCCCTGTGTTCAATGCTGCAGGCGGTAGGAGTCCAGCCGCCGGATGCTCAGGATGATGAACAACGCGATCAGCAGCAGGTAATAGACGACGTCTGTGCTGTTGAACACTCCCTTCAGCAGGGATTCATAATGACGCAGCATCGACAGATAACCGAACACGCTGGCGCCCTTGCTGCCGGCGGCGCCGCTCCAGTCAATGATCCACAGCAGCAGAAGCACACCGAAGGTGCTGATCGCGGCGATCACCGGCTGCGCGGTCAGGGTGGACATGAACAGTCCGACGGCGGCGAAACCCGCGAGCAGCAGTAACAGCCCGAGCAGTCCGGAGGCGAGGATGCCGACGTCGAGAGAACCGCCGAGCAGCAGCGCGCAAGGCAGCAGCGCGATCAGCAGCAACTGGATCAGCAGGTATCCGAGCACGCCGCAATATTTTCCGAGGATGATCTCGGTCATGGAGACCGGAGCGGAAAACAGCAGGCTCAGCGTCTGATTGCGCAATTCGTCGCTGATCAGCCGCATGGTCAGCATCGGAACCACCAGCAGCAGGATCAGTGCGGCGCTGCCGAAGGTCGGCGCGACCACGATCTCGGTGAGCCCGGGCGCACCCGGCATCTGCGGCAAACGCGGCTGGATCTGCAGGAAGAAGTCGACCTGCGCCAGGAACAGATACGCGACGATGACCTGCACGACCGCGAGCATGGTCCACGCCAGCGGGGAAAAGAACAGGCTGCGCAGCTCCCTCGCCGCGATCGCCCTGATCATGCCGCCTCCCCCTGCGCCTGCGGTTCCGCCACCGCGTGCGGCGTGCCGGTATCCCGGCTGGTGATATCGACGAAGATCTGCTCCAGCGTCTTGATCTCCGGGGTCAATTCATACGGCCGCCAGCCCGCCTCCATGGCACGCCCGAGCAGCGCATCGGTAATGTCGCGCTCGGGATCAAAACGCAGACGCACCAGACCGGCCCCCAGTTCTTCCACCTCCAGCACCCCGGGCAGGCGCGCCAGCTCCGCCGCCGGGGGCGGATTGCGAAAGCCGGCGCGCAGGCTCGACACCGTCTGTTGCCGCGTGAGACTGTCGATGGTGTCACTGAACACGAGATGGCCGCGATGGATGATCTGCACGCGGTCACACACCGCCTGCACCTCGGGCAGGATGTGGGTGGACAGGATGACGCTGTGCTCGCCGCCCAGTTCGCGGATCAGGGCGCGGATTTCGCGGATCTGTATCGGGTCGAGGCCCACGGTCGGCTCATCCAGGATCACCACCGCCGGGGAGTGAATGATGGCCTGGGCGATGCCGGTGCGCTGCTGATATCCCTTGGAGAGGTTGCCGATCAGGCGCCGACCCACCTCGGTCAGACCGCAACGCTCTTTCGCGCGATCGACGGCGCCGCGCCGCTGCTCGCGTGGAATGCGGTTCAGCCGCGCGCAATAGCCCAGGTATTCATCCACCGTCAGTTCGCGATAGAGCGGGGGCTGCTCGGGCAGATACCCCAGCGCCGCCTTGGCGGCTTCGGGCTCGTCGAGGATATCCTTGCCGGTGATCAGCACGCGCCCTGCGCTCGGCGCCAGGTTGCCGCTGAGGATCTGCATGGTCGTCGATTTTCCGGCGCCGTTCGGCCCGAGGAAACCGAGTACCTCGCCACGCCTGACCTCGAAGCTGATGTCATCGACCGCGCGCAGCGGACCATACCAGCGCGACAGTTGCTCGACCTTGATCAGATTGTCCGAATCCATGGGCGGCGATTATACGTTGATTTTTTACGGGGGAAGATGGGAGCGCCCGACAAAAATTCAGGCGCCCGTCTACAATACCAGCATATGACCGAAAGCAGTATAAACAGTTCGCGGCCGAGATGAATTTCGTCGGCATCGACACCGGGGGAACCTTCACCGACTTCGTCTGCCTGACGGAGGCGGGGCTGCGCATTCACAAGGTGCTGTCGACCCCCCGGGCGCCGGAGCAGGCGATACTGCGCGGGATCGCGGAACTCGGACTAGATGGAGCGGAGCTCATCATCGTGCACGGCAGCACCGTGGCCACCAATGCCGTGCTCGAGGGCAAGGGCGTGCGCACGGTCTTCATCACCAACCACGGACTGCGCGACCTGCTCACCATCGGCCGCCAGGCCCGGCGCGCGCTCTACGATCTGCAGCCCCCGCCGGAACCGCCGCCGGTGGCGCGCGAACTGTGCCTGGAAACGGGCGGCCGACTGGGCGCGCGCGGCGAAGTGGTCACTCCGCTCAGCGCGGCGGACCTGGCCGAACTGCGTGCGGCGGTGCACAGCCTGGCGCCGCGCGCGGTCGCCATCAATCTGTTGTTCTCGTTACTGGACGAAAGCTTCGAACGGGAGGTCGCCGCCGCCATGCCCGCGGACGTGTTCGTCGCGCGCTCCTCCGCCGTCCTGCCGGAATATAAAGAATATGAACGCGGTATCGCGACCTGGCTCAACGCCAGCGTGGGACCGCTGGTGGAAGACTATCTGGCCCGCCTCACGCATGCGCTGCGGTCCGCGCACATCTCGGTCATGCAGAGTTCCGGGGACACCATCGCCGCGGCGCAGGCCGGCGCGCAGGCCGTGCGCATGCTCTTGTCCGGACCGGCCGGCGGCCTCGCCGCCGTACGCCGCCTCGGTGCCGACTCCGGCTGTCATCACCTGCTGAGCTTCGACATGGGGGGAACCTCCACTGACGTCGCACTGATCGAGGGCGAGCCGCGCCTGAGCGGCGAGGGCCGCATCGGCGGTTACCCGGTTGCCGTGCCGATGGTGGACATGCATACCATCGGCGCCGGGGGCGGCTCTATCGCCTGCCTCGATGATGGCGGCCTGGTGCGCGTCGGCCCTGCCTCGGCGGGGGCAGACCCGGGACCGGCCTGTTATGGCCGCGGCGGCCTGGCGCCAACCGTCACCGATGCCAACCTGGTACTCGGCCGGCTCCCCCTCGACGGCTTCCTCGGCGGCCGCATGCGGCTCGACCGCGCCGCGGCTGCGCAGGCGCTGGCGGGAATCGCGGCATCGCTCGGACTCAGCGCCGAGGATGCCGCCATGGGCATCGTGCGCATCGCCAATGAACACATGGCGCAGGCCCTGCGCGTGATCTCGGTACAGCGCGGCATCGACCCGCGCGGTTACACGCTGGCCTCGTTCGGGGGCGCCGGCGGTCTGCACGTATGCGCGCTGGCGGAGGCGCTCGACATCACGCGCGCGCTGGTGCCGGTACACGCGGGCGTCCTGTCCGCGCTCGGCATGCTGGTAGCGCCACGCGGCCGGCAGCTGTCGCGCTCGGTCGCGCGGCCGCTGCGGGAATTCTCTGCCGCCGACATTGAACATGGCCTCGGCGGGCTGATCGCGCGCGGTCGCGCCGAGCTTTTCGAAGAGCGGGTGTCGGAACGGGACATCTCGGTCACACGCACGCTCGATCTGCGCTATCAGGGCCAGAGCCACAGCCTGAACGTGGAGTGGGAGGATCCCGCGCGCTGCGCGGCCGCCTTCCATGAGCTGCACCGGCGGCGTTACGGACACGCGCTCGAGCAGCCGCTCGAACTGGTCAATCTGCGCGTCGGCCTGCGCGCGCCCGCGCCGGACCTCCGTATCGCGCCACCGCCAGCCCCGGATCGACCCGCCGCTCCGCGCGCCCGAACGGACCTCTACGGCATCGCGGCCGGCGCCGCGGTCTATGCGCGCGCGGAGCTCGCCTGCGGGCAGCGCATCGAGGGACCGGCGCTGATCACCGAACCGGTCGCCACCACCTATCTCGCTCCCGGCTGGAGCTGTCGGCGCGACGACACTGGCAATCTGCGGCTGACACGCGGCGCGCCCGACCCGGTCACCGCGGGCGGTTGAGCTCGTCGATCAGGGCCGTGACCCGGGCGGATGAGCGGCTGCGCATGACCCGGCGGACATCGCGATCGAGCGTTTCGAGCTTGCTCCCGTTGATCACCCGCTTGACCTCGAGCAGGGTGGCGGGAAACATGCTGAACTCGCGCAGGCCGAGGCCGAGCAGCAGGCGCGTGTAATACGGATCGCCCGCCATCTCGCCGCACATCGCCACCGGGATCCCGGCGCGACGGCCGGCGCGGATGGTCAGTTGTATGAGCCTGAGTATGGCCGGGTGCAGCGGGTCATACAGGTAATTCACCTCCTCGTCGAGGCGGTCCACCGCGAGGGTGTACTGAATCAGGTCGTTCGTCCCGATGGAAAAGAAATCGAGGTGGCGCGCCAGGATATCCGCGGCCAGCGCGGCCGCCGGCACCTCGATCATGCCGCCGACCGGCATGGCCGGATCAAAGCGGATCCCCTCCCGCTCCAGCGCCTTCTTTTCCTCGCTGATCAGCCGCAGTGCCTGCAGCAGCTCGCCCTCGCCCGAGAGCATCGGGATCATCATGCGAACCGGCCCATGGGCGGAGACCCGCAGGATGGCGCGTATCTGGGGCGAGAACATGCCGGGGTCCTTCAGGCACCACCGGATCGCGCGCAGACCCAGCGCCGGATTGCTCGCCGCCGGGGTCCGCGGGCGCGTGCCGAGACACTTGTCCGCACCGAGGTCCAGCGTGCGTATCGTAACCGGCACCCCCTTCATCGCCCGCACCACGCGCAGATAGGCCTCGTATTGCTCGTCCTCCTCAGGCAGCGTCTCGCGGTTGAGAAACAGCATCTCGGTGCGAAACAGGCCGACCCCGGCGGCACCGAGCCTTCTCGCGGCGGTGGCCTCCTCGGGTAACTCCACGTTGGCCATCAGTGTGACGGCATGGCCGTCGCGCGTCACCGCCGGGCGCTCGCGCAGCTTGTTCAGCTCGGCGACATGGCGCCGCTCCTCGCGCTGGCGGCGGCGATAATAGACCAGTTCGCCCGCGTCCGCGCCAGCGATCACCATGCCGTTCTCGGCGTCGACCACCAGCGGTTCGCCGCTGCGCAGATAGCGGCGCAGTTGATGCACCCCGACGACCGTGGGCAACCCCAGGCTGCGTGCCAGGATGGCGGTATGGGAATTGGGACCGCCGTACTCCGTCACCACGGCGGCGATCCCCTGCTGGTGCATCAACATGGTTTCCGCCGGCGAAACGTCCGCGGCGATCAGTATCGCACCGCGCAACTGCCCGCCGCGCCCGTCATGATCTGGGTCATACTGGCCCTGGAGATTCCTCAGTATGCGGTTGACCACATGATCGACATCGTCCCGGCGGGTGCGCAGATAAGGATCGTCCATCTCCTCGACCACGCGCACCAGCGTGTCACGCTGCAGCTTCAGGGCCCATTCGGCATTGCATTGCCGGGCGCGCATGATCTTGACTGGCGCCTCGCTCAGCACACCGTCGTCGAGCATGAGCAGGTGGGCGTCCATGAAGGCGGTGATATCGCCGGGGGTATCGGCCGGGATGCGCTTGCGGATGTCGTGCAACTGCTGCCTGGCCTTCCTGAGCGCCACGCGGTAGCGCGTGACTTCCTCCTGCAACAGCGGCCTGGGGATCGTGTGCTCGCTGATCTCGGGCTGATCGGGATGGAGGACCACGGACTTGCCGATGGCGACGCCCCGGGTGACGCTGATGCCGCTCAATACCAGACTCATGGAATCGCACCCCTCCGGTGCTGAATGCCCCCGTGACCGGACGGCGGCCGGCCGACGCGCCGATCCGTTACGATTCCTCGCCGAACCGCTGCCTGATGAGATCCGCCAGCCTCTGCAGGGCCGCCTCCTCGTCGCGTCCGTCCGCGACCAGTTCGATCTCGGTGCCCTGTGCGGCCGCCAGCATCATCACGCCCATGATGCTTTTTCCATTCACCTGGCGCGCCCCGCGCACCAGGTGAATGTCGGACTCAAATTCAGAGGCCAGTGTGACCAGCTTGGCCGCGGCGCGCGCGTGCAGTCCCAGCCGGTTGATGATCGTGACCATCCTGCGCGCGGCCACTACACCTCTCCCTCCGGGCCGCAACTGAATATGCCTTCGCGTCCGCCGCTCAACGCCTTGTCCTTCAACTGCGCCATGCTGAGGCGGGGATAGTTCATCAGGCGGACCAGCATCGGCAGGTTGACGCCGGCGATAACGGTCACATGCTCGTTGTCGCGCTTGAGCGCGGTGGCGATATTGCTGGGAGTCGAACCGAACATGTCCGTCAGCACGATGACCCCGTCGCCCTGATCCAGCTCACGCACGGCCGCGCGCGCCCTCTCGAGGATCTGCGCCGGATCGCTCGACGGTGTCACAGCGATCACCGCGGTTCGCAGCGGTTGTCCGCCCAGCATCGACACCGCGGTATCGAGCAGCGCCTCGCCGATGCGATTGTGCGAGATCAGGCACACACCGACGTTCATCGCAGCTCCCGATGCCGCGTCATCACACCGGCGCGCGACTGCCTGAAGTGGGCGGCCAGCGTCTCCGCCAGATATACGGAGCGATGCTGGCCGCCGGTGCAGCCGATGGCGACCGTCATGTAGTTGCGGTTCTCCGCCTCGAAGCTCGGAACCCAGCGCTCGAGGAAGGCGCGGATGTCCTCGTACATGCGCGTCACGGCGGGCTGCTGGCCAAGGAAACGGATCACCTCCGGGTCATTGCCCTTGCGCATGCGCAACGCCGGATCCCAGTGCGGGTTGGGCAGACAGCGCACGTCGAAAACGAAGTCCGCGTCGGTGGGGATGCCGTACTTGAAGCCGAACGACATGAATAGAATGGAGAGCGAGGCCGACTTGTGCTGGGCAACACGCTCGCGGATCACTCCGCGCAGCTGATGCACGTTGAAATTGCTGGTGTCGATGTGCAGGTCGGCGCTGGCCGCGATCGGCGCCAGCAGCTCGCGCTCGCCCGCGATTGCCTCCAGCAGGGAGACGTCGACGCGGGTGAGCGGGTGCTTGCGGCGCGTCTCGCTGAAGCGCTTGATCAGGACGTTGTCGGCCGCTCCGAGGAAGATCACCCTGCAGTCGAGGCCAGGCTTGCGGATCTCGTCGAGGATGTCGCCGAAACGTCCGAGATCGCGCGAGAGATTGCGCGCATCGATGCCGACCGCCACGTTCTCGATGTTGCGCTTCTCCGCCGTGGCCACGATCTGGTCGACGAACTGCGGCAGGAGGCCGAGCGGCAGGTTGTCGACACAGTAGTAATCGAGATCTTCCAGCGCCTGCAGCGCGATGCTCTTGCCGGAGCCGGACAGGCCGCTGATGACCAACAACCTCATGCACCACCCTCCAGGATCATGCGCTGTTGCCGTTCACTGAATGACTGCGCAGCATTGTACCCTTTCAGCAGCAGGATGTGGTTGCGCACCGCGCCTTCCACCAGCACGGCGAGATTATGCCCAGGCGCGACTGGCAGCGTAATCTGGGGCACCTCGACATCGAGGATAGTACGGCGCTGGCGGCTGCCCTGCAGGCGGTCGATGGCCGCCAGCTCATCCCCGCTCATCTGCTGCAGGTGAATGATCAGGCGCAGGTTCTTGTCGGGCTTGATCACACTGTCGCCGAACATGGCGCGGATATCGAGCACGCCCAGCCCGCGCACCTCGAGGAAACCGCTCAGCCCGGGTGGGCAGGAGCCGTTGAGAATGTCCGGGGCGATGCGCCTGAACTCGGGGGCATCATCCGCGATCAGGCGATGATTGCGACTGATCAGCTCAAGAGCGATTTCGCTCTTGCCGACGCCGCTCTTGCCGGTGAGCAACACCCCGATGCCGAGCACTTCCATGAACACGCCGTGCAGGATCAGGCGGTCGGCCAGCGCGTTCGACAGGTAGTATTGCAAATGGCTGATGATCTTGTAGTCCGGCAATGGCGCGGAAAACAGCGACACATCCGCCGCGTCCGCCTGCACGCGGAGATCCTCCGCGACCGGCAGCCCATCCGACACGATCACGCAGACCGGCTCCGCGGCAAAGATGCGCCGCAGGTGCTCGGCACGGGATTCGCCCAGCAACTGCTCCAGATAGCCGGCCTCGGCGGGACCCAGCACCTGGATCCGGTTGGGATGGATGAGATTGAGATGGCCCGCCCCGGAATCGAATGAACGATCGCGCGCGTCACCCTCCTGTATTCCCCGCAGTTCGCGCTCGGCACCGCCGCGCCCTGCCACCCAGGTCAATCCCAGCCTCGCCCGATATCCGTCGTACAGGGAAGAGACTGTAAGCGCTTTGCCCATACGGGGATGCTAGATCGCCGGGCCGGCCGCCCGATCCGTCTCCACTGGCTGCCACGACACCAGCAGACGATAAACTTCTTCGTCGCTCTTCGCGGCATGGATCTGCGCGCAAAAAACGGGATCGCTGAACATCTCGGCCAGGGTCGCCAGGATCTCGAGGTGCTCCTGTGTGGACTGCTCGGGCACCAGCAGGGCACAGATCATATCCACCGCCTTCTGGTCCGCGGCGTCGTAATCGACACCGCGATTCAGCTTCATGAAGGCACACACGGCGTGATTGAGCCCCTTCAGACGCCCATGCGGAATGGCAACCCCGTGCCCCAGCCCCGTGCAACCCAGCCGTTCGCGCTCGATCAGGCTGGTGAACACCTCCGCCTGGTTCAGCAGGGGTTCATCCTTCGACACAAGTTCACTGAGCATCTCGAAGGCCCGCTTCTTGCTGCCCACGATGTTGCGGCATGCGACCCTGGAGGGCGTCAACAGTTCTGCGACTCGGTTCATGACGACTCCGGAACCCGGCAAGCTTGGATGTAACAAAGGGGCACAGGCTTCATATCAGGCGCTTCCGCTCGCTCGACGAGGGTATGGCAAGACTCTCGCGATACTTGGCGATGGTGCGGCGCGCGACATTGATGCCCTGCTGCTTGAGCAGCTGGGCGATCTTGCTGTCGCTGAGCGGCTTGCCGCCGTCTTCCGCCGCGACCAGCTTCTTGATCAGGGCGCGGATCGCGGTGGCGGAACATTCTCCGCCGCTGGCGGTGCTGACATGGCTCGAGAAGAAATACTTGAGCTCGAAGATGCCGCGCGGGGTGTACATGTATGTCTGGGTGGTGACACGTGAAATGGTGGACTCGTGCATCTCAACCGTTTCCGCGATGTCGTGCAGTACCAGCGCCTTCATCGCCTCCTCGCCATGCTCGAGGAATCCACGCTGACGCTCGACGATGCAGCTCGCCACCTTGAGCAGCGTCTCATTGCGGCTCTGCAGGCTCTTGACGAACCAGCGCGCCTCCTGCAACTGGTTGCGCATATAGGTATTGTCGTTGCTGTTGTCCGCGCGCTTGACCAGGCTCGCGTAGCTGGCGTTGATGCGCACCCGGGGCATCGCCTCGGGATTGAGCTCGACCTTCCAGCTGTTCTTTTCCCTGGTGACAATCACATCGGGGATGATGTACTCCACCTTCCTGTCCGTGATCAGGTTGCCAGGACGCGGGTTGACCGACTGCACCAGCGCGATGATCTGCGGCAACTCCTGCTGCGTGCACTTGAGGCGTCGCGCGAGCTGGGTGTACTCACGGTTCGCGAGCAGATCGAGGTGTTCGGCAACCAGCTCCCGCGCCTTGCCCAGCAGCGGAATTCCGCTGTCCAGATGCTGCAACTGGATCAGCATGCATTCGCGCAGATCGCGCGCGGCAACGCCGACCGGATCGAAATTCTGCACCTGATGCAGCACCGCCAGCACCTCGTCCAGTTCCACATCGCCCAGTTCCGCGTTGAGGCCCTCCTGGATCTCCTCCAGGGACACGACCAGATAACCGCGGTCGTTCACCGCGTCGATGATGGCGACCGCGATGGCCTGGTCGCGGGCGCTGAACGGGGTCATGCTCATCTGCCACAGCAGATGCTCGCGCAGCGATTCCGAGGATCCGGCCTGAAATTCGAAGTCGCCGCCCTCCAGCTCGGTGCCCTGGCCGCGTGGAACGACGGCGCTCTCGTAGACATCCTCCCATACGCTGTCCACAGGCAGGTCATCGCCGACCCCCATATCGAGGTCGGCCACTGCATCGCGCAGATCCATGGCGGAGTCATGCGTGTCCTCGCGCTCAGCCACCGACGCAGTCATGGAGTCCGGCGGCGCGGACGTGAATTCCGTTCCGTCCGAAGCCATCGTCTCGCCGTCCTCGGAGGCGCCGTCCTCGACCGATTCCAGCATCGGATTCGAATCCAGCGCCTGCTGAATCTCATCGCGCAAATCGAGCGTCGAAAGCTGCAGCAGGCGAATGGCCTGTTGCAGCTGCGGGGTCATGGTCAGGGATTGGCCGAGACGGATTTGGAGGGTCTGCTTCATTAACCGCGGCTACGTCCTGCTGCTGTGAAAGCGTGAATTTTAGCGTAGAGCCCGAAAGGGAATACAGTGTACCCCACTTACGTACATGATCAACCTAAAGATTATCACCTAGAGATGGAAATCCCGCCCGAGGTAGACCTCGCGCACGCGATCACTCAGCAGAATCTCCTCCGGCCGGCCGGCGATCAGGATCTCGCCTTCATTCATGATATAGGCGCGCTGACAGATCCCCAGGGTCTCCCTGACGTTGTGATCGGTGATCAGTATGCCTATCCCCTTGCTGCTCAGGTATTTGATTATCCGTTGAATATCCAGCACTGAAATCGGATCGACCCCGGCGAAAGGCTCGTCCAGCAAGACGAAGCGCGGCTCCATGGCCAGCGTGCGCGCGATTTCCACGCGCCGCCGCTCCCCGCCCGACAGACTCATGCCGATGGCGTCGCGCAGATGGCCGATATGCAG
>JADLET010000044.1 GCA_020845975.1 Gammaproteobacteria bacterium
ATGCCGTCTATCATATAAATCAGTTATATAACTGGGATTCTACCGGGCATAATCAAGCGTTATATAAGTCACAAGGAGCCGAGATGAGCCTGAATCAAGCAGCGTCCAAGTCCCACCCCGAAATCGCTATCGTCCAACAGGACTCTCAGGGCCGTCAAAGCACCGAACGTCAATTCGATCCGGAACTTATCAAGGATCTTAACGAAAAATACCGCCCACTCAGCATTGAGCAGCGCATCGGCCAGCTCTACCAGGACTTCGATGCCGGCAAGGTCATGCTGACCTCGTCCTTCGCGGCCACTTCCGCCTTCCTGCTCCACCTCTTCTCGCGATTCGCCCCGGAGCAACCGGTGTTTTTCATCGATACCGGTTACCACTTCCCTCAGACGCTGGAATACAAGCGGAAGCTGACCGAGCTATACAAACTCACGATCGTGGACGTCCGCGCAGAGGACTGGAAACATGACTTCACCGTCAAGGACGAGACATGGAGGAAGGATCCAGATTTTTGCTGCTCGATCAACAAAGTCGAGCCCCTGTACGCGATCAAGGGTAACTATGACGTGTGGGCCTCGGGCCTGATGGGATGGCAGACCAACCACCGCTCGACGCTCGAGGTCTTCGAGGTGCGCGGCGGCATCATCAAGTTCTACCCCCTGATCGATGTCACTCGGGAACAGCGCGATGCCTATATCAAGACACACCAGCTGCCGTTCCACCCCCTCGTCGCCGAAGGTTATTCATCCATCGGATGCACGCACTGCACCATGGCAGGCGTGGACCGCAGTGGCCGCTGGAATAACAGCCCGAAGACGGAATGCGGCCTGCACCTCTAGCACGCCGCATTCACGCGCGGGCGTTACAGAGTCCTCTACACCCTGGAGGTGAACCTGACCTTTGCCCGGAGCGGAAAGTCCGCCACGCCACGCGCCCGGCGCAGCTCGCGCGCATAGCTTTTCCCCGCGCGAAATCCCTCGCGGAATGACAACCTCAGGTGCTCGACGTTGTTGATCTGTCCACCTTCGAGTGCATGTCGAAAACCGCGCCGGTAACGCGCGTCAATGAGATTTCTGGGTATGGTGATCCCGACCTCCTCGGGCATCGGATATCTGCGGGCCATGACCCACCTCCAGGCACGAGACGTTCTCCTGACTATATTCCTTCTGGAGCCGGGAATTCAAAACGCGGCGGGCAACCATCTCGAACGGGGCGCATACAGGCTGGTCTCAGGCGAGCCGCCGGACTAGAATAAAACACCCGCGGAATCAGCCATTATCGACTCAAAATGGATGCAAACAGCGTCACCATACCGCTCGCTTTTCTTGCCGGGATGCTCTCATTCCTTTCACCATGCGTCCTGCCGCTGGTGCCGGTCTACATAAGCTATCTGTCCGGCAACGCCGCGGGAGAAACTGTAATCGGGCGCGGCCATGTCTTTATGCATGCCCTGTGTTTCGTGGCGGGATTCACGGCGATTTTCATGCTGTTGTTCGGACTGCCGGCGACATATCTGGGCAAGGCGCTCAATCAGTACAGTGAAAACATCGCAAGACTCGGCGGGATACTGGTAATCGTTTTCGGACTGCACAGCCTCGGGCTGATCACCATACCCGCGCTGAACATGACCAGGCGAGTGGAGATCGCCCACGGCGGCAGTCCGGGCTATTTCCGTTCCGCCCTGATCGGCATCGCCTTTGCCGCCGGCTGGTCTCCCTGCATCGGCCCGCTGCTGGGAGCCGTCATCAGCATGACGTTCACTCAACCGACCGCCGGCATGTTTTTCACCTTTGTGTATGCCATGGGCCTGGCGCTGCCGTTCCTGCTGACCGCACTGCTCATCACGCGTGCCACGCATCTCATCCGGCGACTTAACAGGCATGCGCGAATCGTGCAGCGCGTAAGCGGTGTCTTCCTGATCGTGGTTGGCGTGTTGCTCGCCACCGGGCAGTTCACCATGATGAATTCAATCTTTATCCGGCTCACGCCGGAATGGCTGACAAACAGACTTTAACGCCTCGAATCCTGCGCGCACAGGACACAGCCCTCAGCCCAGAAGCTGGCCTCCCGCGCCAATCAGATTCCGCGGTACGCCTGAGAGAAAGGCGCGAATATTCAGGGCAACCTCGTCCAGCATGCGCTGTCGAGCCTCCCGGCTGGCCCAGGCGATATGGGGTGTCACCAGCAGCCGCGGGATGGACCGCGCAAGCAGCAGATTTCCTGCCGCGGGGGGCTCTACGCTCAGCACATCGATCCCGGCAGCGGCGATTACCCCACGCGTCAAGGCATCTGCAAGCGCGCTTTCGTCAACGATGCCGCCGCGCGCGGTATTGATCAGAATCGAGCTGGATTTCATCAGACCCAGTTCACGCGCACCAATCAAATTGCGGGTCTGCGGCGTCAGAGGGCAATGCAGACTGACGACGTCAGCGGAACGAAGCAGCTTATCCAATGGTACACGCCCCGTCCCCGCCACTGTTCCCGGCCTGGCCGCGATCATGACATCCATGTTGAAGGCCTCCGCAAGGCGCGCGACGGAACGGCCCAGTTCTCCGTAACCGATGATGCCCATGACTCTTCCTGCGAGTTCGACGATGGGATAGTCGAGCAGGCAGAAATGTTCGCTCGTCTGCCAGCGACCTGCCCTGACCGCCTCATGATACTCGGGCAGGCGCGTGATCAGTGCGAGCAGCAGCGCAAAGACGTGCTGGGAAACGGATGCGGTGGCATAGCCGCGAACGTTGCAAACCGCGATACCCAATCTCGCGGCCGCATCGAGATCAACGTTATTCGTCCCTGTTGCGGCCACGCAAATGAGCCGGAGCTTGCGCGCCTGTTCCAGCGCGACGCCCTCCAGCACCACTTTGTTGGTGATAACCACATTGGCGTCACGAATCCTGTCCGCGACGTGAGCCATCAATGTCGCATCGTAGAATCGCCACCCGGGCAAGGTATCCGTCAGCGGCGACAGATCGATATCGCTCCCGCCGATTGATCCCCGGTCGAGAAAAACACCGTTGCTGCAATTCTCCGCCATCCCATCCCCTGTATCACCGTTATACGCGCCAATACAGCGCCATGCTCAATATTCCCGGCGGAATTCCAACGACAAACCGTCGCTCTCGGCGCTGTGATAGACGACCAGGTCGATAAACCCTCCGGGATCGACCTGCAGTATTACCCCGGCGAAGGCCTGTGGCCCGCCGTGATCCTCGAAGTTTGATGACGAATTTACGATCCCGCTCGCCCTCTGATCCAGGTCGAGATTTCTCACTCGCGATCCGGCAAACAGGAATACCATGTCCGAAACGATCCAACGGAAACGGATCGATAATTCAGACTCCAGCCAGTCCAGTTCAACCCGCTGCCCGCCGGATTCGTCCTCTGTACTCTGATAGCTCCAACCCAATTGATAGCCGATCGCCCCACTCGCACTTTTGAATGCCGCCCCACCCAGATACAAGCCCACGAAATTACCCGACAGGTGCATCCCGTCGGTCACCGACTGCCCCGAGAGATTCGCGGCGACGATACCGCCCCCCAGACCCAGCCTGAGATATTGATTTACGCGCTCGGAAATCCGGATCCCGATACGGTCCGCCCGCAGTTCAAAGGCACTGCCGGAATTTGTGATTTTCGTATCATCACGGCTGACGTACAGACTTGCCCCATAACCACGCAGATCCATTTCAGCTGACGCCGGGGCAATGGCGACCAAGCCCAGACAGGCTCCCGTGATCAGTGCAGGCCTGAATATCCCTGATATGCTCACCTCAATATCACATCCCCATCATGCCAGAATGCATTGCTCCAAGATCACGGCCGCGCACGGGCCACCTTATTTCCTCCTGGACATCGGGCAACCACCATGCGCGCGCCTGGCGCCACTGTACCCGATTCATATACATTAGGGTATTGATTTTGTGGGGTTAAAACTCAGTTCCCGACCCCAGAAATATCTCAAGTATTAACGCGGGGACACGATAACTACTGCATTGGAGAGAGGTTTCGGCGCAAATCCCCTGCATGCGCGACTCATGGAGGATAAGTGGCTGTAATAACTGGATTATTTATTTTTCTATTCCTGGCCTTACCCGCGCACGGCGAGATACTGGTCTCGGCGGCGCCTCCGTCCTATGTGGGATATGAGGGCTGCGCCATGTGCCATCGCGACCAATATGCGGATTGGCAGAAGAGCAAACATGCCAAGGTTTTCGAATTACTGAGGCCAGGACAGCGTGTAGCTGCAAAGAAAAAGGCGAAGCTGGATCCGGACAAGGACTACACGACCTCGATCAAGTGCCTGAAGTGCCACACCACCGGATACCGGGAAACAGGGGGATACGTCAACTTCGAGGAAACACCCACCCGAGCCGGGATCGGCTGCGAGATGTGTCACGGACCGGGGAGCGAGTATCGCAAGATTCACAAACAGAAACATTTGGGGTTTACCCGTGAGGAGGTCAGCGCCGCCGGCCAATTATACGGATCCGTGGACCCCCAGGTTTGTACCCGCTGCCACGAACATGAAGATACGCCGATGCAGCCGTCCGTTGATGAGAAATACATGTTCAATCTGGAAGAACGACTGCGGATCACACGCGCCTACCATAAACACTACAAATAACCTCTACCCATTACCGCGAAGCATAAGGTCTCAGCGAAAGATTCACCGCATATCCGTGCCAAGATGATAAAAACAAACAAAATAAGCACAAAGATTATCCTCGCAATCAGCGCGATCTGGTTGCCTTTTGTTATCGTCGGCGTCTGGTATGACATGGACCAGGCGAAAAAACTGGCGCTCAACGAAGTATTGCGCTGGGGAACATCGTCCGGGGAAACCGTCCGCATCGCCCTGAATACACTCATGCGCGAAGGCAAGATGGATGCCCGTTTCAACCTCTTCAATGACCTGTCCAATGAGATCTCGGAGCTCGAATCGATCCGGGTCATCCGCAGCCCAAGGGTAAATGAAATCTTCCGGCGTGTTCGCCAGGAAAACGACATCCCGCGCGAACAGGAGAATCTCCGCATCTATCGCGAAGAGATCACCGAGCTTCTGGAAAAGCTCGACGAAACCGAAGATCCGGACGAACGCGAGGACATCATCAACGATATCACCGACATCAGCTATGAGATCAATCACTCAGAGGAACTGATCCTGAAGTTTGGCCAGGTGATACCGATCGACCCGCGCGAAGCCGCCCAGGACGAGATCGATCATCAGGTACTGAAGACCGGCAAGGCGGCCTATGTGGTCGAAGAAGACCGTATGCGCATTGTCGCCCCGTACAAGGCCCGAAAGGCCGGCTGCTCGGAGGCATCAGGATGCCATTTTTACGCCAAGGAAGGAGATGTGCTCGGCGCAGTGAACATGGTGTTCTCGATTCAACGCATCAATCAGGAAGTCCTGCGCAACATGATCACCTCGATCACGCTGAAGGTCGTGGCGAGCATCATAATATTCGGCCTTATCTATGCTGCTATAAACCTTATCGTGATCAGGAACATCGACAAACTGACACAGGTCATGCGCAAGATAACCTCCGGCGATCTCAGCGCACACATGACATTGAAACGCAGGAAATCCGATCGCGGTCAAACCGGAGAGTCCATCACCTCGGCGCCGGACGAACTGGATTACCTGATCGACGGATTTACAACGATGGCGGAAAAGCTCAAGAACGACCAGGATGAACTGGAAAAACTCGCAGCCTACGACAGTCTGACCGGCCTGTACAACCGCAGAAAATTCACCTCGTCGCTGCAGGAAGAAATCACGCGATACCGCAACGAAACGCATGCATTATCCCTCCTCATCATCGACCTGGATCATTTCAAGAACATCAACGACACCTACGGCCATCAGATCGGAGACGAAGCCCTGCGCTCAATCAGTGACGTGGTCAACCTCCACATCAGACGCAATGATATTCCAGCCCGTTACGGCGGCGAGGAAATCGCGATCATCCTGCCACGCACCAACAGCGAAGAGGCGATGATACTTGCTGAGCGTATCCGTCAGGCCATCGAGGAACACAGCATTGAATACGAACCCGGCAAGACGCTCTGTATTACGGCCAGCATCGGAGTTGCCACGCTGGACTCGGAATTCATGACAGACAACGACCTGATCCAGGCCGCGGACGCCGCGCTGTACGCCGCCAAGCGGGACGGAAGGAACCGGGTCCGGGCATCGGGGATCGACGACGGACATCCGGTCAATCAGCCAATTCATCACCAGCTGTAAAGCGCACCCGCCCGAAACAGATACGACCGGTAGTCGTCCTGCGGACCACTCAACAACAAGATATCGTTCAAGGCACTTCCGCCCGCCTCCACATTGTCGAGCGCCCAGTCCTGAGAACGGAATCTCTCGTATGTCACACCAGCGCTGAGGCCGATCGAATCACTGATCCTGTAGACGGCGCCAACGTCAATCGAATGCCGCTCGCTCCCGTCTGTCGGCATATCTTCGTAGACAAGGCCGCTTCCAGCCGAAAATCGGATACGGCTCTCGCCCTTGCTATACGCATATCCGACCGTCACGTGCAGCGCCTCATACAATAGATCAAACTCACCCTGAACTCCCAGCGTTGTTATAACGTCATCGAAGTCCGCCTCCCAGCTTAGAGATGAATCGATTGAGCTGGATGCCGAGGCGTTATACTCATGCCCGGATTGCGACGAGCGCATTGTCTCCCTCGTGAGGTAGGTGCTCACCGACCAGCCGCTCTCGGCCGCATAGCTCACGTCGAGAGTCGCGTTCGCGCTATCGTCTTCCGTCAGGCCGAAATAGGTGTCATCAAACACAATATCATCGTTATATGAGTCACGGCCCCCGGTCATATCAAGCCCGATGTCGAGATTTTCATATGGGGCATAGGTCATCGAGGCGAAGATCCTGTTACGTTCCCGGCTTGCGATATCAAACTGTCTGATATCGGGATGATTGTCGAAACAGGTGTCAACGGAGGTGCTCCCGCCTGTATCAGGATCGGGGTCTACCGTCACAATTGATGGACAGCCGGATACATCATCTATCCGCGTGCTATACGAGAGGAATGCATCATAATTCTCTGCGTCCTTTTGCGAATGCAGAACACCGATACGGCCGGACAGGGACTCCGCCAGGCTCTTGCTGAGAGCAACCTTCAACATATTTTCCCGTGTATCCCGGACCGCGCGATACCTGTCATAATCGATCGTCTCATACCTGTAGTCGGTCTTGAGGCCGACACCCGTATCAAAGCGATAATTGGCCCCCAGCTCGACCGCCGAACGCGACAGATCATAGGGTCGACTGTAAATATCCGCGGTTGATGACTGCGGGACGGTGTCGTTGATGACGCGGTCGAACAAAGTATACGGCGTTTTGTTATCGGTCTCGTAATGACGGTAGCGGGCATTGACGCCAAGCCGGGACATTGGCCGCCACGCCATGCCGAGAACAAGATGGAATACGTCGATGCGGGCTTCAGCGCTGGAACGCGGCAGCCCGTCACCATCCTCATGGACGCCGGCAGTCCCATTGATATCATCGGTCGAATAGGGAAGCAGCGTATCATCCTGCCGCATCTGGCCTATTTCCGCGGTCCCCGACAGCCTGACCTCGCCGGGAAGAGTCATCCCCCCGCTTACGCTGAGACGCTGGTAGGTATTATCGGGCGGCAGACCCATGCGCGCCACGGACGGATAATCCAGCGCGGCCGGCGCCGCCTTCAGAAACGGTACATCCCAGACCAGGGAGGAATTTTCATTATGAAATCTCGAAAGAAGATACCCGAGCTCCACCTGCCTGCCGTCCCGGGCATACTCCAGCCCTGCGGCAAACTCCTCGGTACGGTAATCGACCGGCTGCGGCAAGATGGACGCGTCGGCCTGCCCTGGACTCTGGGCCGTTAGCCCGGCCAGGGATTGAACCCCGTTCTTGTCCTCTCGCCTGACGGACACTTTCGCCTTCCACCCGCCGCCGAAATCCCGCATCGCACGCAACAGGTTTTGTGAGCGGTCCGTTCTCAGGTCGAGTGTCTTCAGACTGTCGTCGAGACCGCCCATAGCCGCGGTCGTCGTAGCCGGAACAAATCCGTCCGGCAGTGTCAATCGTGCGCTGCCCGCGCCATCGAAGGGGGTCTGGTCATCACGCGAGATCAGATGCGGAATCTCGTCGTGGGTGTACTCCAGCGCATAGCTTCCGTAACTTCCCGCCGACAGGTTCAGGCGCCTGGAATCCAGGCCCAGATCACTCGTCCGAAACCGGAAATAGGATGCGCCTTGCTCGATGCTGCCTTCCGCTTCCGCAAGCGGATAGACGTCGCCATCATCCAGCCCTGTATATTCGCCAAATCTGCTGTTGGCCGCATCAATATCAACTACTGCCGCGCCAATCTCGGCATAGCCGTGATAATCGACCTGCTCCTCCGCCGATACACTGGCGCCACAAAGCATGAGGAGCCAGCCACAGCCCACTTTGAACACGCCCTCCACACCACGGAGACCCCGCGGCAGTGCGCTCCAGCGCCTTAACCACCCTGGGATACTCATCGCTGGAACCTCGCTCCGGCAGGATGATTGGAACCGTGGATTCTGGAGTGGCAGTTGGTGCAGGCCTTCCCGCGCAATTGCCGGACGCTGGGATTGTCGAGATCGTCGCCGTTGTACAGCGTGCTCGAGTGCCCACGCACCGAATGGCACTCCTGACACAAATAGGGCAAACGCTTTTTTAACAGACGCGAGTTGCTGGAACCATGCGGATCATGGCAATTCGCGCAATTCTCCTGCACGGGCGGATGCTCGAAGATATTCGGGCCGCGCTTTTCCGCATGACACTGATAGCAGGTCTCATTGATTGACCCCGTCCTGAGCAAAGCGGGTCCAGGACCGCCATGGGGGTTGTGGCAATCCATGCACGTTATCTTTCCTTCCCGAAGTGGCATATGCGCCGTGCGCTGCAGTTTCGCGCGCTGCGACTTGTGACAATCAAGACAGATCTCCATCGTCGGAACCGGCGTCTCGCCGTGAATCTTGTGACAGGAGGTACAGGTCACTCCTGACATTTCGTGCGTGCCGCCTCTCCAGTGCATGCGCTCACCCTGCTCATGACAACCGAGACAGGTCTTGCCGGACTCTACCGCGACAGCGGGATCCTTGAACGAGCGAATCCGGAGTGGTCCCTGATAATCAAGCTCACCGACGACCTGTATATGTCTGGACCCAGGACCATGGCAGGCCTCGCAACCGCGGGACTCACGCGCATCCCGGGGATTGCGCGTGAACGTTTTACCATGCCGGCCCGCCAGGTAACTGCGTTCTTGCCCCTTATGACACAATCGGCATTCATCCGCCCCGATATAGATCGCTTCCCCCGTCACTTCCGCCTGGGCCCCGCCAGAGACTAAACCAGCCAACAGCAACAGCCACAGACACCGCCGGCCATATCGCGGCGTTCGCGATAAACCATCATAATTTGTCAGCCAATGCAGAAGAGACATGCTTGCTCGATTCATTGCTCCGGGTCTCGCAGTCATGGGCCCGGTGTTTTACAGCAAGAAACCGGCCAAAAAGAAATTCATGCGATCCGCACGGAAGATGATCCGTACATCAGAAGCAAGTCCTGAGGTTTTTTTATTTAATAACAGTTAATTAAAGAACTATTCTGCTGGAACACCAGCAGGTAGTACGTGGAGTAAAAAATTGACCGGAGCGGAATCTGGCGCAAGAAGAGGGGAAATTCGCCGTCGTTTCGGCGCCGGTGATACTCAGGCGGGACTGTGCGGAAAAAACACGGCCTGATTGCGCCCGCGGCGTTTGGCGGTATAAAGGGCATGATCGGCGGCCTTGAGCAGTTCCTCCACGCTGGCGAATTCATGCTCTTCTCCATGCGTGGCGGCGCCGATTGATGCCGTCACCGGGATATCCCGCCCGTCGAGCAAATGATGCTTCGCACGGAAGGCGGTCAGCAGACGGTCAGACATCATCTCGGCCCCCTCCCGTCCGGTGCCCGGGAGAATGACGACAAACTCCTCACCACCATAACGGGCGACCATATCGCTGCCGCGAGTATTTGTCTCGAGAACCCGCGCGGCGCTTTTCAATACCTCGTCACCGACAAGATGACCATGTTCATCATTCACGTGCTTGAAATCGTCGAGATCGATGAACATCACCGTAACGGGCCAGTCATGCCTGCTGGACAGGCCGACCTCTTCGTCGAGGAAACGGTTCAGATATGCGCGATTGTACAGACCGGTCAGGACATCGCGCCGATTCTCTTCCTCCAGTCTACGGGTACGGTCCTCGAGCGCTTCCGCGGCCCTGGCCAGCGTCGTTGAGTGCTGCATCACATTGATGTTGCGCAGCAGGATCAGTTCGCGCGCCTCATTGAGCAAGGAATCCAGATAGATCTGATCATCGACCCTGATCTCGAACAGGTGCGCGATATCCTTCAAAACCTCGGCGGATGCTGCAAGCGTTTCAACGAACGCTTCCTGCGGCAAACCCAGCACCTTCTCCGCGCGACGCATTACTCCATTGATCGCGTCCTTAGAATTTCTTCCGCACAACAGATCAGCCATATCGCTCGCGAGCGCCACCACATTGATCAGTTGTGCGATCGCTCCAGACTCCATCGGCGCGGCCTCTGATATGTGGCTTGCTGCGATGATTGCCTGGAGTTTTTCCGGAAAATTCCACCGCCCCAGCAGCCAGGCGCCGATCTCGGCGTGATCCAGACCCAGAGTAGAATGTTCGCATTCGATCACCCCGGCATGACCGGACCGTATATCACACTGCTGATACAGCTCCGGCATGGACTTGTCGAGCGCGAGCATTCCTATGTCCTGCAGCAATCCGCACAGGAACAAATCTTCCTTGTTGCGCACCTCAATGCGCTCACCGAGCACCTGCGCGCAGGTGGCCGCCGCCAGTGAACGGCGCCAGTAACCATCATAATCGAATCGGCGATCGACCTTGTCTTTCAGGCTGTTTACCACTGAGAAACTCAGCGCGAGTGTGATGGTGCCTTCCACGCCGAACAGGGTGATCGCCTGACGAAGATTTTCCGTTTTGCGATTACGGGCGTAGAGCGGCGAATTCGCCATGCGAAGCAGCTTCGCCGTCAGCGCAGGATCGAGGCTGATCACCTTCGCCACGTCACCAAGCGTGACATCCGGATCCTGACCCAGCTCGAGAATACGTACCGCGACGCCAACCGGACTGGGCAGGTCGGTGCAACGTCCGAGCCGCGTCAGCAGGACCTCGTTGTTCAACGGGAGGTATGCGTTACTTGATGAGGTAGACACCATTATTCCTTAAAGCCTAGAGCTCTCCATGCTGGGAAATCCCGATGGATCTGGCGCGACCCGCCCCGACAGACACTGTGCCGGATCGCGCAATCTATAATTAACACACTGATATATATAAATAATACTAACTAATGGGGCTGCGGGAGACGACATAACATAGCCGACACGAATTTCCACGCTTTCCGCCCCACGGGTAGATGACACCTATAATGATCGGTCAACGGCCAAAAAGCGTGAGCCTCCCGCGGATCCCGGCAGATGAGGACATAGCGATTTTGCCTGTTTTTGCATGCCCGCCGACCTGAAATTCGTGCGATATCCTGCCCGCACAGGCGCTGAATTTCCGACAAAATTAGGCTGGCATCGGGTCGCGCTTGATGATATATATTAGCGCTGCAGTCAGGATCTACCGGCGCCTACATCCGGCAAGCGTTCCGCGACGTATCGCCACATTAAATAACCGTTATTAATCTAGTCGGTTAACTAACTCATCATATTGAAAATATCCGAGGGACTATCATGAGCGCACCGTTCTTAATGTTCGCCGCAACAGGAGGTATCCTCATCCTGTCGTTCATCATCACCGCAGCCCTGTAAGAAACACGCACAAGCCAGGCAGTTCCGCACCATATTGGCGGGTCACACAGGATTCGGGCAATGCTCTCGGGTCCATCCACGGACAATTGAAACTCAACTCACGGGCGGCCCTTGGCCGCCCGCTTTTTTTTAGCGAAGGCCCAAAGTTTCCACAGCGGGGAAAATTCCGCGCCAGCAGAGGTTATTACAGCGAGAGGGTGAGCACTGCGCTTTGTTCGTCCTTGCGGACGAACAAAGCGCAGTGAAACGCCCACTGGGCGGAAAATCCGAACATCCCGCGCAGGGAAGCCGAATTGAACTGCATGAATTGGTCGGGGCGAGAGGATTTGAACCTCCGACCACTACCACCCCAAGGTAGTGCGCTACCAGGCTGCGCTACGCCCCGAATATAAAACGATTTGATCTGAATGAATCTACGACGTGACTGTTTGATCCGAGCAATGCGGCTCAGGCCTTCATCACCTTCAGAAGGTCCTCGAGTTCCTGTCGTATCTGGCGAACTACCTGCCGGCTCCGGCTGGTGTCCGTCTTGGTCTCCTTGCCTGACAACTGCTGTCGCGCACCGCCGATCGTGAACCCCTGCTGATACAGCAGCTCACGTATCTGGCGCACGATCATTACATCCTGACGCTGGTAATAACGGCGGTTTCCCGCGCGCTTGACCGGCGCCAACTGGGGAAACTCCTGCTCCCAGTAACGCAGCACATGCGGCTTAACACCGCACAGATCGCTGACTTCCCCGATGGTGAAATACCGCTTGCCGGGGATCGGCGGGAGTTCGTTATTGCCGCTGGGTTCCAGCATGGGCTTCAACTCTTGCTTTTAATTTTTGCCCGGGATGGAACGACACGACGCGACGCGCGGTGATCGGTATCTCTTCCCCGGTCTTCGGATTGCGCCCCGGTCGCTGGTTCTTTTTTCTCAGATTGAAATTGCCAAACCCGGAGAGCTTGACCTGTTGCCCCGCTTCGAGCGCCGCACGCACTTCCTCGAAGAACATCTCCACCAGGTCCTTGGCTTCCC
>JADLET010000045.1 GCA_020845975.1 Gammaproteobacteria bacterium
AGCCGCGACCAGCGATTCCTGATGCGGGTTTTAATCGACATGAATGTATCTGGTTCTCGTCGGATTGAATTAATTGAAGACGCATTATATCGCAGTTCGCGCGGTGCGCCCGGAGCTGCTGCCGGCTGAAATCCCCTGCCGGGCATGAATGGCCGGATCATGCCCCCCAACGTCATCCTCGAGCAGGCGGGGAATCCAGTTTTCTTACTCCGCTGAAAAGTGACGGCCCTGGATTCCCGCCTGCGCGGGAATGACAGTCGGGTGGTTCAGCGGAACCCATTTATTGAGACTTACCTATTGGTGACATGTGGCTGGGTAGCCCGGGTGCAGGCCCGCAGGGCCTAAACCCGGGGGAATAACGCACCTTTCCCCGGATTCCGCTGCGCTTCATCCGGGCTACATGAGTGTCAGGCGATTATGTAACGCTCAATAATTCCGGGACAGGCTCCGGTGCTGGAAAGAACAATCGTCATCCCCGCGCAGGCGGGGATCCAGAGTTTTTACTCCGCTGAAAAGTGACGGCCCTGGATTCCCGCCTGCGCGGGAATGACTGTTGGGTGGTGCAGCGGGACCTGATTTTTACAATCTTGGGCCAGATTCCATGGAGATGTATGAATCAATCGGGATTCTTTATACACTAGCGCCTGTGTGCCGATTGATCGAGATGCGTCAGGTTTATGGAGCACGGCAGTAGCAAAAAAAAGATACTGGTTATATCTCCGACCCCCACCCATCCCCACAGCGCCGGTAACCGGGCAAGAATCCACAGCTTGATGACCAGCATGCTCTCCCTGGGGCATGAAGTGCATTTCCTGCATATCGAGAAAGAGGCGGGAGACCGGGATGCGATGCGGGCCTGCTGGGGCGATCGATATCATTCCTTGTCCTACCGCATGCCGGAGAATCGTTCGTCAAAGGCGCGACGCAAGGTCTGCAAATGGCTGGGCTCGGAAGGGCAGTACCTCTACGGCATCGATGAATGGTACGATCCGACCGCCAATGAATTCATCCGCGCCCTGGCCGCGAAGATCGGCTTTGATGCGGTGATCGCGGAGTATGTGTTCTTTTCCGGGGCATTGCGTTGCTTCGGTGACGGAGTGCTCAAGTTGCTCGATACGCACGATGCGTTTACCGACCGCCACCGACGCTACCTCGCCGAGGGAAAGAAGCCGCTGTGGTTTTCCACCTCCAGGCAAGAAGAGGCGCGCGGCCTGGAACGCGCGGATGTCGTCATCGCGATCCAGGATAACGAGGCGCGCCATTTCCGTGAGATATCGCACCGGCGCGTGATCACCGTGGGCCATATCGTCCCGCTGGACGGAGTGCGCGGGGACGAGGCAAAAACCGCCGGCATGCTGTACGTGGGATCCGGTAATGAAATCAATGTGCATGCCGCTAAATACTTCATTGACGGCATCCTGCCCGGAATCCGGAAACACATCCCCTCGGCGACACTGACTG
This sequence comes from Gammaproteobacteria bacterium, assembly GCA_020845975.1. Taxonomy (GTDB): domain Bacteria; phylum Pseudomonadota; class Gammaproteobacteria; order SZUA-140; family SZUA-140; genus JADJWH01. The sequence continues at coordinate 1,462 of JADLET010000045.1, forward strand.
TGGCTGGCGGTGTCTGCGAGAAGCTCGCGGACATCCCGGGAGTCCGTCTGCTGGGACAGGTGGACGACCTCGCCCCGCTGTACCGTTCCGCCGCGGTCGTGGTAAACCCGATTTTGTTCGGGACCGGATTGAAGATCAAAACGGTGGAGGCCCTTGGGTTCGGCAGGTCACTGGTGACCACGCCAGCAGGTGCGGAAGGGCTGGAGGGGGTGGCGGGCAAGGCCTTTATGATGGCCGACTCGGAGCCTGCTTTTTCCAGTGCCGTGATTACCTTGCTCTCGGACCCCGGGGCGAGACGGGTGCTGGCGGAAAATGCCCGCGAGTGCGCCGCGGAATGGAACCGGCGTTGCCTGTCCGAGCTGGCGGCGGTACTTAACAGTCCGCCATCCGGCGCGCCGGATTGAGTGGCGAAGATCGAATCGTACGGCGAAGCTTGAGCATGCATACCCAGTCCTGGCCCCCGGCAAAGCGGATCGTCCCGCCTCATGTTACGGCCACACCCCCCGCTACGCTGATCACCCTGCGCATGAGCGGCCATGCCGGCGCCTCCGGGTATGATCGCCTGCAGGAATTCATGGGCAGCGAACTGATCAGACTGAGCGATCAATGGACGCTGGGCCGGCGCATCATGACCCGCTCGCTGCGTTTCATGATCAAGCGCTCGGGGTCGCTGTGGTACCAGCGCGCCAACCTGGTCAGCGAACTCCAGGCGGCCCGCCAGTGGCTGGCACGGAAAGGACAGGTATTTCACTATCTGTACGGCGAAAACTCGTATCGTTACCTGGGGGGTATGAAATCGGTGCGCCCCGGCAACGCCATCGTAAGCACGTATCACACGCCTCCCGACAGATTCAGGCAAGTGGTTACGAATCACAGGCACATCGCCCGCCTGGATGGTGTGATCGTCATGTCTACTGTCCAGCTGGAGCTTTTCACGGACCTGCTGGGAGGTGAGCGGGCATTCTTTATCCCGCACGGCATCGATGTCGATTACTACACTCCCGGAGCGACGCCGCGGACGCGGGACAGGATTTTCCGGTGCCTCTTCGTCGGATCCCACCTGCGCGATATCGATACGCTGGTAGCCGCGGCGAAGGCGCTGCAACCACGCAGGGATATCCGTTTTACGGTAGTCACCCGGCCGGCCAATCTGCCGAAGTTCGAGGGCCTCGACAATATCGACATCCGTTCAAATCTCGACGACCGGCAATTGCTGTCCATGTATCAGGAATCGGATCTGTTCGTCATGCCCCTGCTCGACAGCACGGCCAACAACAGCCTGCTGGAGGCCATGGCCTGCGGCATGCCGATGGTCACCACCGATCTGCAGGGTGTCCGGGATTACGTTGCCCCGGAGTGCGCCGTGCTCACGAAAAAAGGCGATGCGCGTGCAGTATCGGCAGCCATCGAATGGCTGGAGCGGGACGAAGGCGCCCGCGAACGAATGGGCAGGGCGAGCCGCGATCGTGCCCTGGCATTCCGATGGGAGTCGATCGCCGAACATACCCGCGATGTGTACCGCTTCGCGGGACTGAATCTAGCAGCGGGATAACATGCCATGAACATTGTGCTCTATGTGAACAGTTTTCTTCCCACGCTGGGTGGGCGCGAGTTCGTCGTGCACTATCTCGCGGATGCCCTGTGCAAGCTGGGGCATCAGGCGCGGGTCATGGGCCCGACGGGCATCTGGAAGCATCGTCGCGAGCGATTCAGTTATCCCGTACACCGCTGGCCAACCCTGCGGGGTTTGATGAGCGAGCAGGTGGAACTGGCCAGGATCGCGCTGGACACCACGTTCTGGGGCGCAGATGTCATCCATGCCCACAACACCTGGCCGACCGGCTATCACGCGATCCGGCTGCGCAAGCTGCGGCGTTATCCGCTGGTGATCACGCCACACGGCGCGGATATCCAGTCCATCCCCGAGATCGGTCATGGTCTGCGCCTTGATCCGGTGGTAAACAAGAAGATCATGTATGCGGTGAAAAACGCCGACATCGTCACCGCGATCAGCGACAACATCAAGGCCGCCCTACTCGATGCCGGGGCGGCGCCGGATCGCGTGCGCATGATCCCAAACGGGGTCGATCTCATGCGCTATCAGCGGCCGTCCACGACGGACATCCGGCGCTGGCTCGGCGTAGAGCCGGATGCCCGCCTGATTGTCACCATCGGCCGCTACAATCCCCGCAAGGGGCAGGATTATCTCATTCGGGCCATGCCGAAGATTCTGGCGCGCGAGCCGCGGGCGCGGCTGGTCATTGTCGGCAACAAGACCGAAGCGCTGATGCCGTTGATCAACGAGCTTGGCCTGGAGAAAAAGGTCGTGCTGACCGGCGGCATCAGTCCGTCACGGGCCATCCTGGAGGCGGGCAGCGGACCGACGGTTGAGCCGGATTACCTGGCCGAACTGCTGCGTGCCGGCGAGTTGTATGTGTCGGCGGGCATCCAGAACAATGCCGAAGGCCTCTCGCTCGCCGTACTGGAGGCGATGGCATCCGGGCTCCCGGTGGTGGGGACGGCGATCTCAGGCAATACCGACGTCGTGGCCGATGGCGGCAACGGGTATCTTGTGGCCCCCGCCGATGAGGCCGCCCTGGCCGAAGGCATCCTGCGTGTGCTCATGCATGCGTCGGATCATGAACGCCTGCGCGACGGCGCGCGTGCGACGGCGGCTCGATATGCCTGGATTAATGTGGCGAAACAATATTTAGGATGCTACCAGGAAGCGATAGAGCTTTGTCATCAGAAGTAATGGAGCACTTTAGTGTGCTTACCAAAGCCTCGATAGAGTAAGGAACTATGTCCAAGCTGGTTTATCTCTGCAGTCGCCTGGGTGAGGAACTGCCCTACACCGTACGGGACATGGAACGCGTGCTCGCGCGCCTTACGCCGGATAATCTAATGCCGCGTCCGCCTCGGGTCATTACGGGGGAGGGGGCGCTGATCGGAATACTGAACCCGGCGGATACCCTGTCAGTGGCTGGAGAGAGCGTGTGCCTGGGGTCGCTGTTCGGTATCGGTGAAGACTGGTGGCGGCCAGGTGCGGCGGTACCGGATGGCAGCTACGCTTTGTTTCGCGGCGATGGGGAGTCGCTGGAGCTGGTGAGCGACATCGTTGCTTCCCGCACGATCTGGTACGTTCAGACTCAGAACCTCTTCATCGCTGCGACCTCGCAGCGGGCGATCGTGAGTTTCCTCCAGAGTTTCGAGCCCAACGAGGCGGTCTATCCGTGGATGCTGTCGTCGGGGACTTTGGGACCGGTGTTGTCGTGGGATCGGCGCATCCGTTGCCTGGGGCCGGATGCCCGGCTTCGGCTGAACCGACGTTCATGGGAAGCGGATATTGATCAGGCGGGGACAGAAGTCGTTCCCGAGGATCTGCCGCGGACAGAGCATGAACGGCGACTGCGGGAGACGTTGGAGGGTATCTTCGCTTACATCGATCTTGATCCCCGACATTGGGTGCTGCCGCTGTCGGGGGGCTGCGACAGCCGGGCAATTCTGTTGTTCCTGAAGGCCCGCTCCAAGTTCAGAAGCGTTACCTGGGGCCTTAAATCGGCGCTTTTGGATCGGAAGAGCGACGCATGGGTGGCGCGTGAGTTGGCGCGTCACTTCGGCTTGGCGCACGAGTACTACGAATTGGACCAGTCAGATACACCGGTGGATCAAATCTTCGAACGCTTTCTGGTGGCGGGGGAGGGCAGGGTAGACCACATTTCCGGTTATATGGACGGCTTTACGCTGTGGAGGTGGCTGTTCGAGAGTGGCTGCCAGGCTATCTTGCGAGGCGATCAGGCGTTTGGCCGAACGAGCGGTGACGACGATGAGGCTGTTCGGCTCGCTACCGGGCTGGTTCTCCTGTCGGATTACGATAATATCCGACAGACAGATATCTCCGCGGCCTGTACGGAGTCGGTGGCGCCGTTTCTGGCCCGGCAGAGCGGAGAGTCACTCCAACAGTGGAATGACCGCCTGTTCCAGACCTTTCGCCACCCGACGATCCTGGCGGCGCTGAACGATCTGAAGTGCTCATATGTAGAGATAGCTAACCCATTGTTGTCGCGTCATGCCGTGCATTGGATGCGGCGCGTGCCGGACCATATCCGCGCAAACAAGGGGCTGTTCAGAGATATTGTGCTGTGCGCCTCACCCCCGATTTCTTTCGCCGAGCGCGCTGCGACAAAACACGCCGGAGACATACTCAGGCAGGAATCGGTTATTGGTCATATTATCGAGTACCTGAGCGCACATGACGGAACGGCGTTGTGCAACGGAACCATCCAGGCTTATATCGATGCGCAGTTGGCACACGATGTGCGCACAGCATCTAATGCCGCGACCAAGTCGAATCATCTGAAGGACTTCGCCAAGGGCATGCTTTCTGTGGGTGTAATCAAGATGCTGAAGCGCTTGGTTGGGCGGCGCAGGAAGTCCGTGCCGCGTAATCTCGATGTATACCGACTGGCCTTTCGTGCCTATATTATTTGTCGGATGAGAGTACTTCTTGACCAAGACGCAAGAGTTCTGGGCCGGCACTGAGTAGATTCCCAATTTTCTTGGTTAGATGGCGCGACCAATAAAAAAGGGGACAGATTTTTCAATCTATCCCCTTGTATGCCAGAACGAACCGGCGCGGCTTACTGCGTCACGCTGATCCAGTTGATGTTGACACTGCCGGTATCGACCTGCAGGCGCAGGACCTGCTGTCCGGCGCTCAGGTTGACCGTGCGGCTGATCGTCTGCCAGTTTTGCCAGCCACCGGTGTTCGGTACCGCGATCGCGCCAGTCGCGTCGACGCCATTCATCAGCACGCGTAACCGCTTGTTATTCGCGGCGGTGGTGGCGCGGATGTTGAGCGTGTAGGCGCCGGCCTGGGCCACGTTGACGGTGTATTCCAGCCATTCCCCGCTCGGCGTTGCGCCGACCATGTAGGATGCGCCGGTGGTGTCGGTGGTGGGCCATATATCAACATCGTCATTGCGATACTGATTGCCGGCATTACCACTCGTCGTGTCGTTATAAGCAATACCGGCCCCGCCCACATCATAGTCCTCGGCTTCGATCACGCCTGGCAAAGCCCG
>JADLET010000046.1 GCA_020845975.1 Gammaproteobacteria bacterium
GACGCTGGCCGTTGAAATCACTGCTGCCCTGATCGTGAAGTTGCTGTTCGTCTGGGTGCTGTGGTTCCTGTTTTTCAGTCATCCCATGGACGAGCATCTCGATGGCGCCAGTGTTGCAGCGGCACTCACCGGCGTCCGCCCGTGATCAGAACATAATACCAATTAGAGGCGCCGGCATATGATAAGTGAATCGGTTGTTGATCTTTCCCGCCTGCAGTTCGCAGTCACCGCAATGTATCACTTCCTCTTTGTACCGCTCACGCTGGGGCTGTCCTGGCTTCTGGTGATCATGGAGTCGGTGTATGTCATGACCGGTAAAGAAGTCTACAAGGACATGACCAGGTTCTGGGGCAAGCTGTTCGGTATTAATTTCGCCCTCGGCGTCACCACCGGTATCACCATGGAATTCCAGTTCGGGACGAACTGGGCGTATTACTCGCACTACGTCGGGGACATCTTCGGCGTGCCGCTGGCGATCGAAGGATTGATGGCCTTCTTCCTCGAGTCGACATTCGTGGGTCTGTTCTTCTTCGGTTGGGATCGACTGAGCAAGCGCGGCCACCTGGCCGTGACAGTGCTGGTCGCGATCGGTTCGAACCTGTCCGCTTTGTGGATACTGATAGCGAACGGCTGGATGCAGAATCCGACGGGAGCCGAGTTCAACTATCAGACCATGCGCATGGAGCTTTCGAGTTTCGCGGACATCTTCTTCAACCCCGTCGCGCAGGTCAAGTTCGTGCATACGGTCGCGGCGGGTTATGTCACCGGATCGTTATTCGTGCTCGGTATCAGCGCCTATTACATGCTGAAAGGGCGCGATCTGCCGTTCGCGCGCCGTTCCTTCGCCATTGCTTCCGGTTTCGGGCTGGCATCAATTCTGTCCGTTATCGTGCTCGGGGACGAGAGTGGTTACGAGATCGGTGATGTCCAGAAGGCCAAGCTGGCGGTGATCGAGGCCGAATGGGAAACGCATGAACCTCCGGCCGCATTTACCCTGTTCGGCTTCCCGGATCAGGAACGGCAGACGACGGATTACGCCGTCAAGATCCCATATGCCCTTGGCTTGATCGCCACCCGTTCAGTGGATGAGAAAATCACCGGAATCAAGGATATCATCGAGCGCAATGAGCAACGCATCCGCGACGGAATCCTCGCCTACGAGGCCTTGCTGAAGCTGCGCACGGGGGATGACTCCGCGGAGGTCAAGGATTCGTTTGAGCGCTACAAGTCCGACCTGGGTTACGGGTTGCTGCTCAAGCGTTATCACCCGGAAGTCAGCGGTGCCACCGATGAGCAGATACAGCAGGCGGCGCGCGAATCCATCCCGAGGGTTGCGCCGATGTTCTGGGTGTTCAGGATCATGGTCGTGTTCGGATTCCTGATGCTGTTTCTGTTCGGCATTACCTTCTATTACTGCGTCCGTCGCCAGGTGCAGCAGCGCCGCTGGATCCTGCGCATGGCGCTGTACAGCATACCGCTGCCCTGGCTGGCCGCCGAGGCAGGTTGGTTTGTTGCGGAATACGGCCGGCAGCCGTGGGCGATCGGCGAGGTGCTGCCAACGCACCTCGCCACCTCCACGCTCGGTGTCGGCGACCTGATCTTCAGCCTGGCCGGTTTCATCGGCTTCTATACCCTGCTGCTGATCGCCGAGCTCTACCTGATGTTCAAGTATGCGCGGCTGGGTCCGAGTTCGCTGCATACCGGGCGCTATCATTATGAAGCGGGTGGCGGCGCGGTGCTGGCGCACCAGCCGCAGTCAAGGCAGGATGCATAAGGAGTAAGACGATGATCTTCGATTACGATATGCTCAAACTGATCTGGTGGTTGTTCGTCGGCGTATTGCTGATCGGATTCGCACTGACCGACGGATTCGACCTTGGCATTGGCACCCTGCTGCCGTTTCTCGGGCGGACCGATACCGAGCGCCGCATCATCATCAACTCGGTCGGACCTACCTGGGACGGAAATCAGGTCTGGTTCATTACCGCAGGTGGGGCCGTATTCGCCGCATGGCCGGCTGTCTACGCGGCCGCGTTCTCCGGTTTTTATATTGCACTGATGCTGGTGCTGTTTGCGCTCTTCTTTCGGCCGGTAGGCTTTGACTACCGCAGCAAGGTGGAGGATTCACGCTGGCGCAAGGCGTGGGACTGGGGATTGTTCGCGGGCGGCGCAGTTCCGGCGCTGGTCTTCGGTGTCGCGTTCGGCAACCTGCTCCAGGGGGTGCCCTTTCAGTACGATGACATGATGCGTCCCAGTTACACAGGTTCGTTTTTCGGTCTGCTGAATCCGTTCGCGCTGCTTGCAGGGGTCGTCAGTCTCACCATGCTGGTCATGCACGGCGCCGTGTTTCTCCAGGTGCGGACCGAGGGCGTGGTTTATGCGCGCGCGAAGACGGCAGCGCGCATCGCGGGGAGCATCATGATCGTGGCTTTCGCGCTGGCCGGGGTATGGCTGTACCTTGGCATCGAAGGTTACCGTGTCATCACAATGCCATTGACTGACGCCATGCCAAATATTCTCGGCAAGACGGTGGAGCGCGGGGCGGGCGCCTGGCTCGAGAATTACGCCAGCTATCCGCTGACGATGCTGGCGCCTGTGTTTGGGATCGCAGGCGCAGTGCTGGCACTGATGCTTTCCGCGCGTGACCGGCCCGGGACAGCCTTCGTGTTCAGCGGGCTGTCGCTCGCCGGCGTGATTCTTACTGCCGGGATCTCCATGTTTCCGTTCATCATGCCGTCCTCGATTCGTCCCGACCATAGCCTTATCGCGTGGGACGCCACCTCGAGCCATCTGACACTGACCTGGATGTTCTGGGCGACGTTGCTGTTCCTGCCGATCGTGATCGCCTACACAGCCTGGGTCTACCACGTGATGCGTGGCAAGGTGACCGCGAAGATGATCGAGGAAAAGAGTCATTCGGTTTATTAAGGGGGTGCATGTATGTGGTATTTCACCTGGATACTGGGCGTCGGGCTGGCGGTTGCGCTGGGAATCATCAATGCAATGTGGCTGGAGTCGGAGTGCCATCTTGATTGACGGATACAGTGCCGCCTGGGTGGCGCTGCCATCGAAATGATACTGAAACGGATGAAGGAGGAATGAAATGGCGCATATTGTGATTCTGGGTGCGGGCACCGGCGGTATGCCGGCGGCTTACGAGGCGCGCGAGGCGTTGGACAAATCTCACAAGATCACCGTCATCAACGCGGTGGATTATTTCCAGTTCGTGCCTTCCAATCCGTGGATTGCTGTTGGCTGGCGCAAGCGTCCTGATATCACGTTTCCTATCCGGCCCCATCTCGAGCGCAAGGGCATCGATTTCATCGCTGACATGGTAACCGAGATCGATGCCGCAGGCAGCACACTGAAGCTTTCGCGCGGAGAGACTGTCAAATACGACTATCTGATCATCGCGACGGGTCCGAAGCTCGCCTTCGACGAGATACCTGGAGTCGGTCCGGAGGGGCATACCCAGTCGGTCTGTACCGTGGACCATGCCGAAAAGGCGTATGACGCTTACCAGAGTTTCCTTGATAATCCTGGTCCCGCAGTCATCGGCGCGGTGCAGGGCGCAAGCTGCTTCGGGCCTGCCTACGAATTCGCCTTTATCGTCGATGCCGACCTGCGCAAGCGCAAACTGCGCGACAAGGTTCCGATGACCTATGTCACCAGTGAGCCCTATATCGGTCATCTCGGTCTGGGTGGCGTGGGTGATTCCAAGGGCATGCTCGAGAGTGAAATGCGCAATCACCATATCAAGTGGATCACCAACGCCAAGGTGAGCCGGGTCGAGGCTGGCAAGATGTATGTTGATGAGCACAATGATGCCGGGCAGGTCATCAAGCAGCATGAGCTCGATTTCAAGTTTTCCATGATGCTGCCCGCATTCAAGGGCGTGGACCCCGTGGCCAGGGTCGAGGGTCTGTGTAACCCGCGTGGCTTTGTCATCGTCGACAAACACCAGCGCAGTCCGAAATATCCGAATATCTATTCGGCGGGCGTGTGCATCGCGATCCCTCCGGTGGAGCAGACCCCGGTTCCAACGGGAACGCCGAAAACCGGTTACATGATCGAGTCGATGGTCACCGCCATAGTGCACAATATCGAGGAAGAGCTCACCGGTCGTATGCCCACGCACACGGGTACCTGGAACGCCATCTGTCTGGCTGACATGGGCGATACCGGCGCGGCGTTTGTGGCGCTGCCGCAGATCCCGCCGCGCAACGTCAACTGGTTCAAGAAGGGCAAGTGGGTGCATCTTGCCAAGATCGCCTTCGAGAAATACTTCATCCGCAAGATGAAGAACGGCACCTCTGAGCCCATCTATGAGAAATACATGTTGAAAGCACTCGGTATCGAGCGCCTGAAGTAAGCCGGTCGGCAGCCTGGCCGTCGCGCCGATTGCCGTGGCGCGGCGGCTTTTTTTATATTTCGATACGTTCGCCCATGGCCGGGATGTGGCTTTCCAGGCCTGTTTCCCCGCGGATGCGGTCACGCAATACCTCGGCCTTCTCGGGTTCTCCGTGCACCAGATACACGCGAGGCCGGCGCGTGCTGAAACCGCGAATCCAGTCGAGCAGCTGGTGCTGGCCAGCATGGGCGGAGAAGCCGCCAAGGGTGTGGATGCGGGCCTTTACCGCGATCTCGCTGCCCATCAGGTGCATTTTCTGCGCTCCGTCGACCAGCGCGCGTCCCGGTGTGCCCCGCGCCTGAAAGCCGACAAAGATCACATGCGCCTCGTTGCGCCATAAATTGTACTTGAGGTGGTGGCGGATGCGTCCGCCGTTGCACATTCCGCTGCCGGCGATGATGATCGCGCCGCCTGTGATCTGGTTGATCGCCATCGACTCCTCGGTTGTGCGCGAGGCGCGCAGCACAGGGAGCCAGGCAAGCAGGTTGGCGGCATCCGCGCGGTGCAGCTCGGCGAGTTCTTCCCGGTTGAACAGCGTCATGTGGTCATGGTAGATGTCGGTCGCCGCGATGGCCATCGGGCTGTCGAGGAAGACCGCGCGTTGCGGGAGTTCGCCCGCCTGGTAAAAACGGCCGAGCAGATAGAGGATTTCCTGGGTGCGACCGACGGCGAACGCCGGTATCAGGACATTGCCGCCAGTCTTCGCGGCAGCTTGCAGCGCCAGCCTGAATTCCTCCACGGTATCCCCGGCCGGGCGATGGTCGCGATCCCCGTAAGTCGACTCCATCAGCACGATATCGGCCTCGTCCACATAGGTCGGATCCCGCAGCAGAAAGGAATCCTTGTTGCCGAGATCGCCTGAAAAGACCAGTTTTGCCGTCGAGCCGTTTCGTTTGATCCACAGCTCGACAATGGCCGAGCCGAGGATGTGGCCGGCGTCGCGGAAACGGAACTCGATATCCGCGGACACCCGATGCCGTATGTCGTAGCTGACAGGCTCACGCAGGGCGAGCGCTGATTCGACGTCGGCGAGGGTGTATAGCGGTTCGATCGTCTGTCTCCCGGCGCGGCGGCGTACCTTGTTTTCCCACTCCGTGTCCCTTTCCTCCAGGTGGGCCGCATCCTTCAGTAACAGTGCGATCAGATCATGCGTCGCCGGGGTGGCGTAGATGGGGCCATGGAAGCCTTCCCGCGCAAGACGCGGCAGCAGGCCGGAATGATCGAGATGCGCGTGCGACAGGATTACCGCATCGATGCCCTTCGGGTCGAAGGCGAAGGGATTCCGGTTCGCTCCTTCGGTCCGGGCATCACCCTGGAACATTCCACATTCGAGCAGGATGCGCGAATGCGCGGTCTCGATAAGATAGCATGAGCCTGTCACCTGTCCGGTTGCTCCCAGAAACTGCAATGTCGCCATCATGCCTCCAATGTATTATCTGCGCTGGTTCGTTCGTTGATTTCATATTTCACCCGGCTGTCATGTTCAGCGCGGTGAAAAATAATATTCGGGCGAGTGAGCGAATTCTGATGCTCTGTAAAGGGTTCTATCTCGCGTGTTCATCGCGTAATATGACTTGCGGGCGTGTGTTTCTGCAAGGTTGTCTGTTGCGCGGCGGGCGGCCGTCATAGCCCAGGAGGACATGACGATGGACAAATTACTGGAGCTGGCTGGCTGGATTCATTGGGAAACCATGATTGTTTCATCCATGCGGATCCTCTTGATTCTGCTCATCGGGTGGGTCGGGCTAACTGTCGTGAAAATCGCGCTCCGTCGTATGGAAGCGCTGCTTGTCGCGCGCGCCCGGAGCGAAGGAGAAGCAGCGGGTGAAGCGGCCAAGCGAGCTGAGACGCTGGCCAGACTGATTCGTCAGGCTGCAATTATCCTGATTTGGGCCATGATCATCCTGATGATACTGCGTGAGATAGGGATCGAGATTGCGCCAATTCTTGCGAGTGCCGGCGTTGTAGGCCTGGCGGTCGGTTTCGGTGCGCAGAACCTTGTGCGTGACCTGATTACGGGTTTTTTCATGCTACTTGAAAACCAGGTGCGTGTCGGCGACGTCGCCATCGTCAATGGCACTGGAGGGTTGGTGGAACAAATCAACTTGCGTACCATTGTGTTGAGAGATCTCTCAGGTGTGGTCCATGTTTTTCCCAACGGAACGATCAATACCCTGGCGAATGTGACGCGGGAATGGTCGGCCTACGTTTTTACGGTCGGTGTCGCCTACAAGGAGGATACCGATCATGTGGTGGAGGTGATGCGCCGCGTCGGCGCCGAACTGAAGCACGACGCAATCTTCGGTCCGCTCATGATTGAAGATATCGAGATTTTCGGGGTGGATGAATTCGCTGATTCCGCCGTCAATATCAAAGGCAGAATCAAGACGGTTCCGATCAGGCAGTGGGATGTTGGCAGGGAATATCTGCGTCGCGTCAAGATGAAGTTCGATCAGGAGGGCATCGAGATTCCGTTTCCGCATCGTTCGATCTATTTTGGCGAAGCAAGCAGGCCGGTCATGGCGCAATTAATCGACAGCCATTCCGCTCCGACTGAATCGGCAAGTGGCTGATTGCGCGGCCTCGTTGTTCCATGCCGTATCCCGGATGTCGCGTGTACGCTCATGTCCCGTGTGGCTGATTTTCAGATAACTGAAGCTAACAGGAGTATGGAATGAAAGAACGTGCACAATCGATTTCGGTAACGGTCCTGGCAGTCCTCGTGGCGGGCGTGTCACCCGCAATTGCAGAAGAGGAGGCGCCGCAGGGATGGGGCGGTGACGCCGGGCTGGGATTCGTTGTTACATCGGGAAATACAGAGACCGAGACGATCAATGCCAAGGCCACGCTCATTTACGGCGCCGCCCCCTGGAAGCATACGGGAAAACTGGACCTGCTGAAGGGCAGTGACAACAGCGAGACCAATGCAAACCGGATAGCACTTTCCGGCAAGTCTGAGCGTGATCTCAGCGCGGCGAGCTATCTGTTCGGCCTACTCAATTACGAGGACGATGAATTCAGTGGTTATGATTATCGCGCCAGTGAATCACTCGGTTATGGGCGACGGTTATTGCAGGGCGAAAACGTCACCCTGAACGCTGAAGCCGGCCTTGGTGCTCGTCAGGACAAGGAGAGTGATACGGGCGACAGCGATAGCGACGGTATTGTTCGCCTCGCCGGTATTCTGGAGTGGCGCATTAGTTCCTCCGCAAAGTTCGCCCAGGAGCTGGAGACTGAGAGCGGCGGAGGGCGTGCCGTGACACGCTCCCAGTCCACCCTCTCGGCGCAGGTCGTAGGAAATCTCGCGGCGAAGTTCGGTGTACGAGTCACCCATACCTCCGATGTGCCGCCCGGCATCGACATGACCGATACCGAGACCTCCACCACGCTGGTCTACGAATTCTGATTCACGTCCGCCGCCTCTCGCGGCGGAGCCTGTGGCACCGGATGGACAAATCTATCCCCGGCCGGATAACAAAAAGGGGCGGCGAAATCTCTCCGCCCCTTTTTGAGCTCGTGCTGATTCCCGGCATGAAGCGCCGAATTATATCAATTAATCAGTGGTATACCGGGCTTGTCCGTGACTGTGATGTGCGCCATAGAAAAGTCTCGGCCGCAATGTCCTTGAGTATGGACCCTTGGCGACCGATACCAGAATCAGGCGGCGACGTTATGATTGTTGGGAGGTGTACTGATGGCTGGGAATCCGTGTTCCGGTCACCTCATCACCGGGACTGATTTGCGGGAATACTTTCAACACACCATTGACGACGCATTGACCACGCAGGGCGTCGACGCAGCGGTGGAGACGGTCTACTACATCGTCGACCTGCTTACCGCCTATCAGCGCGCCGACAGGCTCTATGAACAGACGCCTGACGGCTTCGAGCTCAAGCCCCTCGCCATCATGTATGCCGAGGCGCTGCAACTTCCGTACCCCCAGCAGCGTAATCAGATGGTACAGCGCCTGGGTGATGTCGCGCTGTTCATTTCGGGTGTGTTCTCGGAGAGTCTGATCCGCAAGCCCGTCGACGTCGATTACTATATTGCGATGGGGAGCAACGCCTATGGCTATCTCTCGGACGCAATGCGCGGGACGGCCCGCGGGGCGGCGTTTTGCGCGATCTTTACCGAGCTGTCGCACAAGTTTCCCAAATTCGTCGCCGCCCTCGCCTGTGTGCGCGAGGGCGGTGAACCGAACACCGATACGGATATCCTGAGGATCTATGACCAGTGGCTGCGCACCGGCGACCGCGGCGCCGGGCAGCGGCTGCGTGAGCTGGGTATCAATCGCCACGCGCTGTCAGCGGAGTCTGTGCGTCATTGATTATTGCGCCTGCGTGATCCGTCACACAGGAGCTGATCAACGAACTCGATGTCTGCTGCGACTGCCAGGCGGACTGTTTCCTGATGACCGACGCGCTTTATCGCGCGCTGCGCCTGTACACGCCGGATCGCGTTCGGGCAGGCGCTGAATCTTCTCCTCAAGCAGTATTCCTTTGGCTCCGGGGCTGTCATCCTGCCCCGACTTTTCACCGCCGGATAAACCTTGCGCCACTGATGCCGATATCTGGAGCAAGGTGGCCGTCGGCCGGCGGGTCGCCTTGCATCCCCCGGGATGCCTCAATGTTCCAGCCGGCGCGGCGGGAGTTTGGCGATGCGCGGTTCGGTTGTGTGGATTAAATCTCTGTTGATAGTCCTGATGTCGGCGCGTGTGTGCGCGGCCGAGCCGGCAGCGTGGTCGATCGAGGCGGAAATCGCGCTTGCGGCCCAGGGTTCCCCCACTACGCAGTACCTCCTGGGTAACCGTTACCTGAATGGTGACGGCGTCGAGCAGAATATCTCCGGTTCAGTGCGCTGGTTCCGGCAGGCGGCGCAGAGTGGACATGCGGAGGCCCAGTTCACGCTCGGGCTGATGTATGAAACAGGTATCGGAGTGGAACGCGATGCCGCACTGTCGTTCGACTGGATTCGAAAATCGGCGCAGGCCGGGCTCCCCGGGGCCCAATACAGGCTGGCACGCATGTATGCCTATGGCGATGGCGTGCCGGTGGACGCTGCGGAGGCGGCCGGCTGGTACGCCGAAGCCGCCGCGGGCGGCGTGGTCGAGGCGCAATACGCGCTTGGGCTGGCCTTCCTTAACGGACGCGGCGTTGAGCATGATCCGGAGCAGGCCATTGAATGGCTGGTCGCGGCCGCCATCGAGGATGCCGATGCGCAGTGCCTGCTCGGCACCTTGTACATGGAGGGCATCGGCGTGCCGCAGGACAATTACGCGGCGATGGAGTGGTTTTTTCGCGCGGCCCACCAGAGTAACGGCGACGCCCAGTACCACATCGGGATGATGTACGCGCGCGGCATCGGAGTCATGCGGCAGGAGTCCAAGGCCGAGCTCTGGTTGCGCCGGGCGGCGGCCGGCGGACATGAGCTGGCGCGCCGTGGCCTGGAGGAATTGATCCGGCGCCGGGTCGAGAACCTGGGAAATTATCCGCTGCCCGATCTGCGGCGGGTGCGGGCCAGCCTGTACGGTTAAGCAGGGAAAGGACGCCTACGGCGTCGGGCGATTGTCAGGATAGGACCAGGGATTGGTCTCGCGCGTATCGAAAGAGCTGCCCCAGTCCGGATTGATATTGGCGCTGCCTTCGGAATATGTGTAGGTGCCGCTGCTGCCGCCCGGTCCGCTGCCCGGCGTGTAGGAATACATGCCGGCGGTGACGTGGGAGTTTTGCGCGTCGGTCGCCATGTCGAAACGCACAGAGGAAGGTCCGCCATTGGGCGATGAAACGTCCGGGGGCAGGTTGGAACCGAGCAACTCGGTGGTATTGGTCACCACGGACGCGGTCGCGGCGCTGGTCAGGGGGTTGCCGGTGGAGTCGATGACGATCGTGGCATTAAGGTCGGCCGCATCGATGGTGTTGGTGATCGAGGGTTTCTCGGCGAACGTGTCCTTGACGAAGTCGACGGTCAGGTCGCCGTCGGTTACGAGCTGGCGCATTTGGACGCGTGAGGGATTGCCACTGGCGTTTCCACTGGAAACGGCATCAGAACTCAGGGGGTCGAATCCGTTTCCTTCAAAACCGAAGCTGACGGCGGTGTCACCTCCGCTCGCGGATACCGAGGGGCCGATGGGATCGGCAATACCCGCGCAGCTGACTGGCCCACGGCAGTTGCCCCCGGTCTGTGCGGTATACCCCGCCTGTATGTAGACCTCCTGTGCAAACCCGGATTCCGGATCGCCGACGATCAGGTGGTAATAAGGCGTGGTGCCGTCCAGCACACGCTCATAGACAAACGGGGTCTGGTTCGGCAATAGCTGGTCGTTGCCGCCATCGTCGGTTTGTGTGACGCTGGTGCCGCTGAATACGGGATTGCCGGTATCGCTGGTCCAATTCAGCGTAAATTCGGCCCAGGCTGGAGTGACGTAGAGAAATAACGCTGATAATCCAAATGTTAGCGCTACGGTCAGTTCACGTTTCTGCGGCTGGTACATGTCTCGCATCCTGAACCCGGTAACAGGCTGAAGTATACTACAAAACCCGGAATGCCAGCGAGGGCGATGGCGCCTCTTCCGGCCCGTCGACATAATACCCTGTGTAAACGGGATTTCTATTCCTTTCATCTGCAATCGGCATGCCGTCCCGATACGCCACCTGCTTGCCCGTCTGGGCCGGGGTCCGCTCTCCCGGCGTGATGATGCCGGTCATGTTCAGGGGATCGGCACCGGACAGGCAGATCATGAGCCCATCGCGCGCCTGGCGGCGGATCTCGCGCAAACTTCCCACCGCCTCGGGCAGGGCATACTGCTCGCCGCTGAAGCCGTCGACAAAGCGCCCGCCGCGGATCTCGCCACGCGCCTCCAGGCGGCGGTAGACCTGGATCAGCTCGCGCCAGGGCGGGGCGCCGGTCTCGCGCGCGAGCAGACGGCGGAATACCACGCCGTAACGCCGGAGCAGTGACCGTGCGATGTGCTCGGTCACGTTCACGCCGTGAAGTGTGGGGGGCGCTTGCAGCCAGACCCAGCGGCCGGCGTGCTCCACCCCGGCAACGTGTGCACGCCGGCGTCGGCGTGCGCTGTTGTATCCGGGGCGCAGGTGCTGCGGGGCAAGCAGGGCGCGCAGTCCGGCGAAGCTGTCGCAATTGACCAGACCGGCGGCCGCCAGCTCCGCCAGGGCGGTTTCGATCTGGGTGTGGAGCAGTCCGCTGTGCTGCTGCAGGTCCTCGAAGAACGCCGCCGGGAAGCGCGCGAAGACACCCGCCACGGCGCGCGCGTACGCGGACAGTTCGATCGCCGCCCCGTCGACCGGCTCCGCCCTGCGCCAGAAGGGCAGGCTGGAACGCGGAACCAGGGCGATCGGCGCGGCGCGCAGCGTCGGAGCACCGGGCCTGCCTTCCTTTGCGCTTTGCCGCGCCGCGAGCGGGCGGAACCAGGCGAAGCGCCCGCTGGCGCACAGCCGGTCGAGTTCGTCCGGCGCGTAATTCTTCACGCGCGCAGGCAGGATATGCGCCTCCCAGGCCGCCGCCGGCGCGGCATGGCCCTCGAGCTGTGTCAGCACGGCGGCGAGCGCATCAATGCCTTCGCCGGGCTCGTCGAGGCGCTGCCAGTGAAACAGGAAGCGCATGAAATCCGCCGGCGCCACTGGTTCAATCTCGCTGCGCAACTGCTTCAGCGTGTAGCGGTGGATGCGCGCGAGCAGGCGCCGCTCGCACCATTCAATTTCCTCGGCGCCGGCGTTGAATCTCCCCTGCAGCACGAAGCCCTGCTGTTCCAGGGCCGCGAGCGCTTCGAGGATCGCGTCCTGTGGCAGGCCGAAATCGTGCGCCAGTGTTGACGCGGTGATCGGGCCGCAACCTTCCAGGCGGCTGCGCAGCAGTGCGATGAGCGCTTGTTCCTCTGTCGGCGCTGCCTGGTCCGCTTCGATCACCGGCGTGATGGCGGGCGCCAGCGTCGCCAAGGGATGCAGCGTGAGCAGTTCGGCGAGACGTTCAGCCGCGACCCAGCGCACCGTGCCGTCAGTGCCGGTCGCGCGTGTCGCGCGACGTTCGCCGATCAGGCTGTCGAGCAGGGCGGGCCAGCCGCGCGCGGCCTCTTCCTCGCGCAGGAAGCCGAGCAGGACCAGTCCGTCGTGCAGTTCGTCCGGCGTTGCCGCCTCCGGCCAGGCCTCGGCGCGCACGCGCTCGATGGCCGCCGGATCGAGCCGGCCGATTTCGGCGGCGTCGGCAGGGTCGATGAAGCGGCGCTGTTGTACGGCCAGTGTGCGGCGCTCCTCGGCGGGCGCGTCATCGAGAAAGGCATAGGGGCGCGCTGTGAGGATCTCGGAGGCGAGCGGCGAGGGCGCGGCGAGATCGCGCGCGAGCACGCGGATGTCGCCGCGCTCGATGCCTTCCAGCACCCGGGTGAGCCCGTCGATGTCCATCAGCTCATGCAGGCAGTCATTCAGGGTCTGGGCCACCAGCGGGTGATCCGGTACCTCGCGGTCGCCCGCGATGTTCTCCAGGCAGGCGAGCTGGTCCGGAAACACCAGCGCGACCAGGTCCTCGGCGTCGGAGCGCTGGAACGGCGCCGGCACGCGCTTGCCGCCGCGATTGCGCGGCACCGCCAGCGCGGTATTGGCGACCCAGCGCCAGCGCGTGCCGAACATCGGGGCCGCGAGCAGGGCCTGGACCAGGATGCCGCGCACATTATGCGCGCGCAGATAGCCGGCCACTTCTTCCAGCGGGAAGCTGTGCGTCGGGCCGAGCGACAGCACGATGCTGTCCTCGGTGGCGGCGGCCTGCAGTTCGAAGTTGAACTTGCGGCAGAAGCGCTTGCGCAGCGCGAGGCCCCAGGCGCGATTGATGCGCGAGCCGAACGGGGAGTGGATGACAAGATGCATGTCGCCCGCTTCATCGAAGAAGCGCTCGAGGATCACCTGCCGCTGTGTCGGCAGCGCGCCGAGGGCCGCATGCGCGGTGGCGAGGTAATCGGCGAGCTGTTGCGCCGCGGCGGGTTCCAGCCGCAGCGTATCGACCAGCCACTGCCGCGCGGCGTCGCCCCCTGCCGCGAACTTTTCCGCCAGCACTGCGCGCAGGCGCGATACCGCGTGCGAGAGTTCGTCGGTGCGCCCCGGCGCCTCGCCGAACCAGAACGGGATATTCGGCGGCTGCCCCCTGGCGTCCTCGGCATGCACCTTGCCCTGTTCGATCTTGAGCATGCGATAGGAGGTGCTGCCGAGCTGGAAGATGTCGCCCGGCAGGCTCTCGAAGGCGAAGTCCTCGTTCAGGGTACCGATGAACTGGCCCTGCGGCTGCAGGATCACGTCGTAGTCGAACTGGTCCGGTATCGCGCCGGCGTTGGTGACCGCGGTCAGGCGCGCGCCCGGACGCGCGCGCAACCGGCCGTTGACCGCGTCGCGATGCAGGTAGGCGCCACGGCGGCCGCGCCGGGTGGTGTAGCCGTCGGCCAGCATGCGCACCACGGCCGTGTAATCCGCGCGCGTCAGGTCATGATACGGGCGGGCGCGCCGCACCAGCTCATACAGCGCCGGTTCCTCCCACTCCCGGCTCGCCACCTCGGCGACGATCTGCTGCGCCAGCACGTCGAGTGGCGCCTGCGGGATCGGAATCCGGTCGAGTTCGTCGCGCCGCACCGCGTCGAGCAGCGCGGCGCACTCGGCGAGGTCGTCGCGCGAGAGCGGGAACAGTCGTCCCTTCGGCGTTCCGCCCACCGCGTGGCCGGAGCGGCCGACCCGCTGCAGGAGCGTGGCGATCGCGCGCGGCGAGCCGAGCTGGCAGACCAGATCGACCTCCCCTATGTCGATGCCGAGCTCGAGCGAGGCGGTGGCGACCAGCGCGCGCAGGCGGCCGCCTTTCAGGCGCTGCTCGGCGTCGAGCCGGTGTTCGCGCGCCAGACTGCCGTGATGCGCGGTGACCGCATCCTCGCCCAGGCGTTCGGCGAGGTGGCGCGCGGCGCGCTCGGCCAGACGGCGCGTGTTGACGAAGATGAGGGTGGTGCGATGGCCCCGCGCCAGATCCGCCAGGCGGTCGTAGATCTCCGTCCAGACCTCGGCCGCCATCACCGCCTCCAGCGGCGATCCCGGCAGTTCAATCGCGAGATCGCGCCGGCGTACATGCCCGGTATCGATGATGGCGCAGTCGGCGGCGGATCCGCCGGTGAGAAATTCCGCCATGCGTTCGATCGGCTTCTGAGTGGCCGAGAGGCCGATGCGCAGCGGTGGTCGTTCGCACAGCGCGGATAGCCGTTCCAGCGACAGTGCGAGATGGGCCCCGCGCTTGTTGCCGGCGAGCGCGTGGATTTCGTCGACGATCACCGTGCGCACCGTCGAGAGCATCTCGCGCCCCGAGGTGGAGGTGAGGAGGATGTACAGCGATTCGGGTGTCGTGACCAGGATGTGCGGCGGTGTGCGGCGCATGCGCGCTCGCTCGCCCTGCGGCGTATCGCCGGTGCGTACCCACGCGCGCACCGGCACGTCCGGCAGTCCGCTCTCGAGCAGGGCGTCGCGGATGCCAGCGAGCGGTTGTTCGAGATTCTTCTGGATGTCGTTCGACAGCGCCTTCAGCGGCGAGACGTAGAGTACCCGGGTCTCGTCCGGCAGTCCGTGATCAAGGCCTTCCCGAATCAGTGAATCGATCGCGGCCAGGAAGGCGGCCAGCGTCTTGCCCGAGCCGGTCGGCGCCGCGATCAGCGTATGCCGTCCGGACCGGGTCGCGGGCCAGGCCAGTGCCTGTACCGGGGTCGGTTCCCCGAGTGCACGCGCGAACCAGCGCGCGACGGCGGGATGAAATGGCGTCTGTCCCATGGCGATATCATAGCCCAAACACGCCATCCCGGCGCCGCGCTTGCCGGCTGTGGCGCGGCCCGGTCATGATGGCGCCATGAACGCCGAAACTGCCCCGGCCCCCGCCATCCCCCGCGTCATCCTGGGTATCAGCAGCTGCCTGCTGGGGCAGGCCGTCCGCTTCGACGGCAATCACAAGTACAACGGTTATATCGCCGAGACCCTCGGCCAGGTCTTTGAATTTCGTCCCTTCTGCCCCGAGATGGCGATCGGCCTCGGCGTCCCGCGTCCGCCGATCCGGCTGGTGACAGGCCCGGACGGTTTGCGCGCGCGCGGCGTCGATGATCCGGCGCGCGACGTGACCGCTCCGCTGGCGGAATATGCGCTGCAGGTCGCCGGACAACTGGAGGGCGTCAGTGGCTATCTGTTCAAGAAGGGCTCACCCAGCTGCGGCATGGAGCGGGTAAGCTGCTTTGACGAGGAGGGCCTGCCGATTTCCGGTGACGGTGCCGGCATCTTTGCCCGCACCCTGATGGCGCGGTGTCCCGAGCTGCCGGTCGAGGAAGAGGGACGCCTGATGGATCCGGTGCTGCGGGAAAACTTCATCGAGCGGGTGTTTATTTATCAGCGCTGGCAGGCCCTGTGCCGTGACGGACTCACGGCCGCAGGCCTGGTCGATTTTCACACCCGCCACAAATTCAACCTGCTCGCCCATGATGAACCGGCCTATCGTGCGCTCGGTCGCCGGGTGGCCGAGGCCGGCAAGGGCGACATCGCCACGCCGGGGCGGGACTATATCCGCGCCGTCATGACGGCGCTGAAAAAGCCGGCGACTCCGGGGACCCACACCAATGTGCTGCAGCATATCTACGGTTTTCTCAAGGACCGGCTGGACGGTGAGGGCCGCGGTGAATTGCTGGATTGCTTCGAACAATACCGGCTCGGACAGATCCCGTTGATTGTCCCGGTCACGCTGCTGCGCCACCATCTGCGCCGCCATCCCGACGGATACATCGAGCGCCAGTATTACCTCAACCCACATCCGCATGAACTGATGTTGCGCAATCTGATCTGGCCCTCTGCGTGGATAAATGCGGGTGCTTGAATATTTTCGGACGGCCGCCCATAGTGTTGGGGTTTTGTGGTCCGCGGGTGCGCGGCGGTTAGGTAATGTGCAGGGCACAGGAGGATGCAATGACGACACGACGCGGTTTCCTCGCAGGCGCGATGCTGCTGGCGGCGACAGGCCTGCTTGCCGCCTGCGCCGGTTCCGGGCCGACCCGGGTGGAGAGTGATCTCCACATCGACGGCGCGCCGGACTGGGTCAATGAAGGGACGGCGATACTCAAGACACACGACGGCCGGATGTTCCATGGCGTCGGTTCCGCGCCTCATATGGGCGACCGCTCGCTGCAGACGTCCACTGCCGACGATCGGGCGCGGGCCGAGCTGGCGCGCGTGCTGAGTTCCTACATGGATGTGGCGTCGCATGACTACACCGCGGCGAGCGGAGGCGGTGACCAGACGCTGTCCACTGCCAGCATTTCGCGCCAGATCGACGCGGTCAGTCGCATCAATCTCGCCGGCAGCCGCATCATCGGTCGCTGGCGTGACGAGAAGACCAATATCATATATGCCCTCGCCGAACTCGACCTGGGGCAGGTGAAGGACATCCTGGGACGGGTGGACGACATGAACGCCGGCCTGCGCGGGCATATCCTGGAGCAGGGCGACAATATCTTCGACGGCATGGCGAAGGAGAAAGAATGAAAGCGATAGTGAAATCGATGGCCCCGGCGCTGGCGGCGGTGCTGATGCTGGGCGGCTGCGCCACCAAGGTGGAACGCATGGAGACCGATGCGGCGGTCGACCTGAGTGGAAAATGGAACGACACCGATTCGCGCCTGGTCTCGGAGGAGATGATTGGTGATGTGCTGTCGCATCGCTGGGTGGGCGAGTTCAGTCAGGGTCACGCAGGCAAACGCCCCGCGGTCATCGTCGGCGAGATCCGCAATCTCAGTCATGAGCACATCAGCGTGGTGACCTTCATCAACGACCTCGAGCGCGAGATCATCAACTCCGGCAAGGTCGATTTCGTCGCCTCGAGCCAGGAGCGCGAGGACATCCGCGCGGAACGCAAGGACCAGGACCTGAACGCCAGCGAGGAGACCCGCAAGCCCATGGGCAAGGAGCTCGGCGCCGATTTCATGCTCAAGGGCGACATCAGCACCATCCTCGACACCGAGGGCAAGCAGCAGGTGCGCTACTATCAGGTCGACCTCACCCTGATCAGCCTCGCCGACAACCGCAAGGTCTGGGTCGGCCAGAAGAAGATCAAGAAGCTGGTGACCAAGCCTGGGCTGCGGCTCTGATCCCATTGGATGGTAATGGGTGATGAGTGATGGGTGATTGACACAGCCTCTGA
>JADLET010000047.1 GCA_020845975.1 Gammaproteobacteria bacterium
CGTCCTCCGGCGGTCCGCTCAGAGTCACCGCGATGGTGAGATCGGTCTGGTCGTGCAGGGTCGGAGCAATCGGCAGCGGATTGACCAGGCTGCCGTCGAGCAGACGACGGCCATTGATCCGGTGCGGCGTGAACACCAGCGGCACGGCAATGGAGGCGCGGATGGCGTCGAACAGCGGACCGCGGCTCAACCACACTTCCTTCTGTTCCTCCACGTCGGTGGCGACCGCGGTAAACGAGACCGGCAGATCCTCGATGTCGCGATCGCCGAGCAATTCGCGCAGGGTGTCGATAATGCGCGCGCCCTTGAACAGGCCGGAGAATCCCAGATTCGGATCGAGCAGGCGGAGCACATCGCCCTTGTCGAGCGCTGTGACCCAGTGCTTGTAGACTTCGAGCTTGCCGGCGGCGTAGATGCCTCCGACCAGTGCCCCCATCGAGGAACCGGCGATGGAGCGAATCTCGTAGCCGTTCTCCGTCAGCCACTCGATCACGCCGATATGGGCGAGTCCGCGCGCCCCGCCGCCGCCCAGAACCAGAGAAACCGTTTTACCTGTATGCATGTGCCCTTCCATCCCGTTGCCAGTCCGTCATGGGCCGGCCGGAAACCCGGCGCAAGCCGGACGATCCAGCGAACCCTGCTGAAATCGCACCTCTGAACCGGTGATGAATGCCTGCGGAAAGCTGTACGCTCCAGCACTCAAGAGCGTAACATTCTTCTGATTCCGTCAACCACAGAGGTATTGCTACGCTACCACACCTGAACCCACCACGAGGAAGACAGCCATGACCGGACCCCACAAACACACCGACCCATCCCATCAGCCCGGGCGCGACCGGATGTACGAGGAACATGTGCAGGACCCCTACCTCTCGCGCGGCAAGCCACCGGAACCGGCGGCCTGCCCGGACTGCGGCGCGGTGTTCCACAAGGGCCGCTGGCAATGGGGCGATGCGCCCGAGAAGGCGCACGCGCACCGCTGCCCGGCCTGCCAGCGCATCCATGATCGCGTGCCGGCGGGCGAGCTGGTGCTGGAGGGTGACTTCTTCGCCGCCCATCGCGACGAGATCACGCACCTGATCCGTCACGTCGAGACCAGGGAAAAGGGCGAGCACCCGCTCGAGCGCATCATGGAAGCACACGACGAAGGCGGCCGCCACGTCATCACCTTCACCAGCCAGCACATCACACGTGGCGCGGGTGATGCGGTGCATCATGCGTATCAGGGCAAGCTGGAGATCCACGCATCCGAGAAGGACGGCCTGCTGCGCATCCACTGGCGGCGCTGATCGGTCCCTCATTCCGCCTTGCCTGACCGGCACAGCGCCTACGTCGGCGCGCGGGTTTTTTTCAGGCACGGATGTTCTGCGACTCCGGTGAGCCAGCGCGCCAGCGCCGGATGCCCGCTGCGCCAGTCGTGCGGATGGCGCAAGTCGATGTACTCGAGCGCCACGGCGAGTGCGATGTCGGCGATGCCGAAGCGCTCGCCGGCCAGCGTTGAGCCATTGCCAAGATGGGCCTCGGCGAACCTCAGCGCGCCCGCGACCTTGCCTTCCTGCTTCGCGATCACAGCAGGATCCTGTAGTTCCGGCCTGCGCCGCGTCTCCATCAGTCGCGTGACGACCGCATCGCAGATGCCCTGGGCAAGCGCGTGCCAGCGCTGCGCGTGAAATCGCGCATCGCCGACAGGGGGCATCAGCGGCGCCCCTTGCAGTCCGTCCAGGTAATCAATGATCACCGGCGAGTCGAACAAGGCCTCGCCATCGTCGCGCAGCAGCACCGGAACCTTGCCGAGCGGATTCAGCCTCGACACGTTGCCAGCCGCGTCTCCGGGCGCCTCGATAATAAATTCGTGCGCGATGCCCTTTTCATGCAGGAAGGCGCGCACTTTGCGCACATAGGGTGATGTCAACGTACCGTACAGCTTCATATGTAATAGCCCTCGCCGTTTATTCCTGCCCCGTTTGTCGGCGCCGGACCGATGAATCATCGGTATATATATTGAAGCACGATAACCTATCCGGAGATTCCTGAGCGCCACGCTTGGTTATAACCCTTTGTAATATTAGCGAATTGCTGTTGACAGCCGGTGGGATGCATCGTATATATGCATCCCAGATACATCTTCTGGCACCGCCCTCGAAAACGGCAATGCGGGATGTAACTACGGCCAGCTAACCATCAAAGGAGAAAAACCATGACGCAGTCACTCTATGAACAACTCGGCGGCGAACCGGCTGTCAACGCAGCGGTCGATATCTTTTACCGCAAGATGCTGGCAGACAACCGCGTCAACCGCTTCTTCGAAGGCGTCGACATGGACCGGCAGGCCGGCAAGCAGAAGGCTTTCCTGACCATGGTGTTCGGCGGTCCCGCCAACTACACCGGCAAGGACATGTATGAAGGCCACAAGCACCTGATCAAGATGGGTCTCAACGACAGTCATGTCGATGCGGTGATCGAGAATCTCGGCAACACACTGAAGGAGCTCGGGGTCAAGGACGAACTGATCGCCCAAGTGGCCGCGCTCGCCAACAGTGTGCGTGACGACGTACTCGGCCGGGGACACTAGACGGCCTGCGGACGCGCCGCCTTGCCATGGACCGGCGAGGCGGCGCCGCCGTTTCGATCCTTCCCTGCCCACATTCAGACGCAATCACTACGCCATACCATGCCGACGCTGATTTTTGAAAAGCAAAGCTATCAACGCAATCCTGATGAAACCGTCCTCGACTGTCTGCTGCGTCACGGCGTATCCGTCCCGCACGCTTGCCGCAACGGCGTGTGCCAGTCATGCCTGATGCGCTCGACCGATTCCGACCCGCCGGCCCCGGCGCAGCACGGACTTAAAGACTCACTCAGGCAGCAGCGCTACTTTCTTGCCTGCACCTGCGCCCCGGAAGGCGACTTCGCGGCCACCCTGAGCGGTCCTGTACTCATCCAGCTCCCGGCCCGCGTCATCTCGGTGGAAAAATTGACGCGCAGGATCGCGCGCGTGCGCCTCAATCCTGAAGGCGCCTTCGACTACCGCGCCGGCCAGTTCATCAACCTCGCGCGCGGCGACTGTCTCACCCGCCCCTATTCCATCGCGAGCCTGCCATACACCGAGGACTTTCTCGAGCTGCATGTGGCGCGCCATGAACAGGGCCGCATGAGCAGATGGATCCACGATGAGCTGCAGCCGGGCAACGAACTCGCGGTCAGCACGCCGCTGGGCGAGTGCTGCTACCGGCCGGAGCATCCGGAGCAGCCGCTGCTTCTGGTCGGCACCGGCTGCGGCCTTGCGCCTCTGTACGGCGTGATCCGCGATGCGTTGCATCACGGCCACACCGGCCCGATCTGGCTCTATCACGGCAGCCGCGATCGTGAGGGCCTGTACCTGGTCGAAGAACTGCGCGGCCTTGCGCGCGAACACGACACCTTCAATTATGTCCCCTGCCTTGACAGCCCCGCGGCCGGGGAGGCGGACTTCACCGCGCGGCGCGCGCACGAGGCGGCCCTCGCCAGACATACCGACATGAAGGGCTGGCGCGTCTTCCTGTGCGGTCATCCCGAGATGGTGAATCAAACGAAGATGAAGACGTATCTGGCGGGCGCCGCGCTGGCGGACATCCACGCCGACCCATTTTACCTCACCGCACTCTGAGACGGACCGGCGCGTCGGCAAAAAAAAGGCCGGACCCGGGGATCCCGGATCCGGCCGCGCTACGGCTTTACAATCACTCGCCCTTACTTGGATTTCTTCGGGGCAGGCTTAACGGCGGTCTTTGCCTTGGCCTTCAACTTCGTCAACTCACTCTTGGCGGAATCGAGCTCGCCCTTCAGCCGCTCCGCCTGACTCACAGCCTCGTCGCGCTCGGCTTGAATCGACTGCACATGCGACTGCAACTGGGCCACTTCGCTCTCACGCGTCGCGAGAGTGCTATTGGCCTGAGAAAGCTGCTGTTCCAGGGTAGCCACCTGATTGCGCAGCTCCTCCCGTTCCTTCGCACCACACCCCGACAAAAGACCAATGACAACCACAGCGGTCGCCGCTGCGAAAGCCATCCGTTTCATATGTACTCCTTGATTGGAAACTCTGGGAAATATCACTGATGAGAACCACTGTTCAAAAACCCCTGAACAGCGCGCCGCCTATTATACGCAGGCGCAAATGCGCTTCAATCGGGTGAGCATGCCCCCCGTGCGCGGAATATAAATCCGGCTTGCGCCTTCTTCCGCGCATGCGTTCCGATTGCGCAGACAACCCTCCTCCACCCCCTGCGACAATTTGTCGCATTCCCATATTTTCCATATGACATTATCCTTGACCCAGATTGCGCCCAGCACAAGCCAGCTCAAAGAGCTTGTCTCAACACATATGTTTAAATAATTGTTATTTATATTTTTTATATATTGAGGTAATTAAAGATGAAGCCTGCCCGCATATCCTCCTCTATTCTCCATGGATCCCTCCTGATCGCGTTGGGCGCGCTCTCCGCCTGCGGTGGCGACGGAAGCGATGAATCCACCACCGCCATCAATGGCTCTGTCTTCGCCTCTTCCGTTGACGGCGCTACGGTGACGGTCGAAGACCTGTCCGGCAACACTGTCGCCGGACCCGTCACGACCGACAATAGCGGCGGATTCACCATCGAGATCCCTGATGATCTGCTGGCGGATGATCTTGTATTCCGCAGCAGCGGCGGCAGCTTCGCCGACGAGGCGAGCGGGGACACCGGTGTGGCGGGCGGAAACATGGGCGCCTATGTTGCGGGCGGCGCCCTGGGCACCGATGCCGAGGTACATCTGACACCGACCTCGACCATCGTGCAGAATCTTGTCACCGAGCATGGCTCCAGTCTTGCCGATGCAGAAGCGCTCGTCGCGACCAGCTTCGGCGAAGCCACCGGTCTCGACGTGGCGCCGCTCGACACCACCCAGACGCCGGACGCCGGCGCGGATCAGGAAGGCCTGCGCGCCGGCTTGCGCGCCGCGGCATTCAGCCAGCTCGCGCTCGATCTCGGCCTCGAACCCGAGGAGCAGTTCGACCTGCTCGCGGCGCTGGCCGCCGACCTGACCGATGATGCGCTTGATGGTGAAGACGCGTCCGGGGCTGTCCCGGTAGGCGCGCAGACCCTGCCGGGCGATGTCCAGAACCGCTTCGAGCGCGCGCTGATGAATTTCCGCGACAGCGGCAACGACAACAGCGGCCTGACCGCCGACCAGATCGGTGACCTGGCCTTCGCGAAGGTCACGCTGACCGACAGCTACCGCATCGAATACGTTCCCGGCGCCAGCACGGCAAGCGATGGCAAGACCACCTTCTCGCTGAACATCACCGATCGCGACTCAGGTGCCGGCGTGAACGGCCTGACAATCACGCTGTCGCCCGTCATGTACATGTCCGGAATGAGTCACGGCACGGCGGTGGACGGTTGCGTGGCGGGCATGACCGCTGGCGCCTACGATTGCACGGTCTACTATCTGATGGCCTCGAGCATGGCCAATGGCATGTCGATGGGCTACTGGGATCTCGGCATCAGCGTCGATGGCGGCACTCCGGAAACCGCCCATCTCTATCCCCATGTCATGATGGCCATGGGCGACACCACGCGTTCGGTCCTGCGTGGCCAGGCCGACGTGGTCGCGACGATGGGCATGGGCATGGCGCAGGGCCGCAACTACTACGTCTTCCTCGACACCGTCGAGGCGGCGATGGGCGGCGGCCACGACATCGCGCTGTTTATCGCGGCGCGCGAGACCATGATGAGCCACCCGCCGGTCTCGGTCGGCACCGTGCTGAATGACGGCACGATGTACGAATTGAACGTCACCACCATGACCGTGGAACTCGCCACCGACGCGACGAACTGGACCGCGGCGACGGACAACGGCGAAGGCCACTGGTCGGCCGCCGGCGTCGCCGGATTGACCGAAGACGAGCAGGGTGAACTCTATGTCCGCCTGACGATCAATGGCGAACAGAAGACGACGGACGCGGCTACACCCGCGGGCGACGGCAGCAATGATTACGGCACCTTCCTGGTCACACCGGGCGGCGCCCCGATGATGATGTAACGCAGGACGATGCCTGTCCTGTCTCTTTACGCCATCGGGAGGCGCGACGCACTTCTGTGCGCCGCGCTCGCCCTGCTGCCGCTCGCGCCGGCCGGGGCCGCCTCCTGCTGCGGCGGCGGCTCAGCCTCATCACTGGTACTGCCCAAATTTTCCCAGGCCATGGTCGATGTGTCGGTCGACATCGAGCAATATGATGGCTTCTGGAACAAGGACGGCGAGCATGTGCCCGATCCGCCGGGGTCGGATCTCAATCAGTACCGGCTGAACCTCGGCTATGCCTGGCGGCTGGCGCCGCGCTGGCAGGCCAGCGTCTCCGTGCCGTACGTCTGGAACCGGAACGACTACACGGCACTGACGTCGAACACCGACGGCCTCGGCGATATGACGGCCACGATGTGGTACGAGGCCTTCGACGCCATCCA
The DNA here is from genome assembly GCA_020845975.1 of Gammaproteobacteria bacterium. Taxonomy (GTDB): domain Bacteria; phylum Pseudomonadota; class Gammaproteobacteria; order SZUA-140; family SZUA-140; genus JADJWH01. The sequence continues at coordinate 6,483 of JADLET010000047.1, forward strand.
GTGTGTGTGGAAGGTGCGCTCACCGAAGGATCTGATGCCGGCGGCCTACTTCGGCGCCTCGCTGACCGTTCCGACCGGCGTATCACCCTATGACGATGTCGAGAACAGCTTCGACATCACCGGTCGCGGCTTCTACCGTCTCGATGGCACGATGCTGCTGGAAAAGACTATCTATCCCTGGAACATGGGACTGCAGCTCACCTATGGCCGCTATCTCGAACGCGAGGTCAATCGCGAGTACGGTAATTACATCGAACCCTATCACAAACAGCTCGGCGCGCGCGCCCAGGGCTCGGTCTCCGGCGGTTACACCCATTTCCTGGAATCGATGGCCTCGGTGACCTTCACCCTCGCCTATGCGGACCTGTGGGAAGACGAGGGCGAGATCGACGGCCGGACCGACCCCACCACCGGACTGCGCAAGCGTTCACTCGCCGGGACTGTCGCCTACGCCACACTGGACCGCGACTGGGTCGTCAAGCTGAGCCTCGGCCATGCACTGCGCCAGGATGGACGCGGCGAGAATTTTCCCACCACCGACATCCTGACCCTGGGGATCAGCCATGTCTTTCGCTAAATTAAGCGTTCTGCCGCTCGTCCTGCTGTTGGCCGCCTGCCAGGACATCACTGACGATCTGGCGCCATCCGGAGCCGATGAGCGACCCGAGGTCGTGGCCGGAACAGTCGGCCACGCGGTCGGGCAGCTGGCGCCGGATTTCACGCTGACAAATACCCGCAGCGAGTCCTTCACCCTGTCGACCGAACTCGCCGTAAGCGATGGCGTAGTGATGTATTTCGCCATGTGGTGTCCGATCTGCGACAGCCACATGAGCCATATGCGCACGCAGGTCGCCTCCGACTTTCCCGGCGTTACCTTTCTGATCGTAGATTACGTGAGCGGATCGATCACCGGCGCGCGCGCCGCGCAGATTTCGAACGGCTACAACGACCTTCAGGTGCTGGCAGACAGCGAACAGACGGTGCTCGATCGCTATCGCGCTACCATGGGCACCACTGTCGTGATCGACCGCAACGGTGTGGTGCGCATGAACGAGGACTACAAGGACGGCGCCAGACTCCACGAAACGCTGGAGGCCATGCCATGAAGACATGTGCGCTGTTGCTGCTGTCGGCCGCCACCCTGTCCACGGGACCGGTACAGGCGGGAGAAACGGATGCGGGGCGTGATGTGTTCACCCGCCGCTGCGTCGGCTGCCATCAACTGCCGGAACCCGACGCGCTGACACCGGCCCAGTGGGCGACGGTCCTGCAGACCATGCAGAAGCGGATGCGTCAGTTCGGAATGACGGAGTTGAATGAAGCGGAATTCGCGGCGGTGCTGGCGTATCTGAGCGCGCCTGCCGCGCACGCGCCCTGATCGCCGGTTCCGGACCGCGGGCAATACCCCGCGGTCCGGAACCAGGACGGAAACGCGGGTCAGGCGCCCGGTTTCTTGCAGGTGTTGATGCCGAACATCGCATAGGGAGGACACCAGCCCATCAGGGCGGTGGCGATCAGGACCGCCCCGATCACGCCCCACCAGCTCTGGTACATCAAACCCGCGCCTGCGATAGCCAGACCGGCGATCAGTCGCACGGCCCTGTCGATTCCACCCACGTTCTTGGACATGTGTATTTCCTCCTTGCCAGAATATTCAAATCACCGGAACTGCAATGCACCGAGGATAGAGAACCTCCGCCCTCGCTGTCTGTGACTAATATACCTTCCCGCCGTTATCCCGGCACGCGGACCACCCCGGCCTGTGGCCAGCACAGCGCCTTCAATCGCTCCCGGTCGGTGATGATCAGCTCGCCCCGGCCAACCTTCACCAGACCCCGGTTCTCGAAGTCCTTCAGGATGCGGCTGACCACCTCGCGCGAGGTACCCAGTTCCGCGGCAATCTCATGATGGGTGATAGTGAGCACAGGGGCCTCATTCGCCAGCCTGACCACGTAGGCCGCGATGCGCGCATCCATGCGCTGGAACGCGACGTCTTCCAACACCGAGATTACGTCGGCCAGACGCTTCGACACCAGGCCGAAGATAAAGCCGGACCATACCGGCTCGGTCATCCAGGCATGGACCTTCGCGGCGGGGATCAGCACGGCGTCTACTTCGGTCTGTGCCTCGGCGATCGCCGGGAACGGAGAGTGACTCATGATGCAGGAGGCGGTCAGCACGCAGCTGTCACCCGCCCCGATGTGGTACAGGGTGATTTCCCGGCCCGTGGCGGCGGTCTTGTATACCCGCACCCGGCCGCCAACGAGCAGCGCGAGCCGGGCGCAGGCATCGCCCTCCATCGCGATCACCCCGCCGCGATCGACATGCGCCAGGCTCGCCGCCTGGAAGAACTCGGCCTGGAAACCGGGGGAGGCCCCTTGCAGCAAGGGCAGACACTGCATGACGCGCGCCTGTTGTGCCTGATCGATCAGTCCGCCCGCCTCCATACTCGTGGCGACACACTATATCCCACCTCCCTCCTCCCGCCCAACGCCGCCCCATTACCATCCCGCGGAGCCTTGTTGTACCATGTCACCCGTCCTCCCCTCGGCCCGCCCCTGTGAACGATCTCGAATTCTTCGCCTCCGCCCCGAAAAACCTGGAAGCCCTGCTGGCCGAGGAACTGCGCGTCCTCGGTATCGGCTCGGCCATTGAAGGTCGCGGCGGAGCGGGCTTTCGCGGCGCCCTCGGCGATGCCTACCGCGCCTGCCTGTGGTCGCGTCTGGCCAACCGTATCCTGCTGCCGCTGGCGCGCTTCCCGGCCCCGACGCCCGAGGCCCTGTATGAAGGTGTACGCGACATTCCCTGGCACGAGCATTTCGACCTCGATCAAACCTTCGCGGTCGACATCACCGCCGCCCAGGCGGCCATCACCCACAGCCACTTCGCCGCGCTGAAGGTGAAGGACGCCATTGTCGACCACTTCCGGGAACACACCGGCGAACGCCCTTCGGTGCAAACCGAACGTCCTGACCTGCAGATCAACGTCTACCTGCGGCGCGACGAGGCGGTGGTCAATATCGATCTCAGCGGGGAGTCGCTGCATCGGCGCGGATATCGCCTGGCCGGCGCGGCGGCGCCCCTCAAGGAAAACCTGGCCGCCGCGATCCTGCTGCGGGCCGGCTGGGACGGCATCGCGCGCGCGGGCGGCGCCTTCATGGATCCACTGTGCGGTTCCGGCACGCTGGTGATCGAGGCCGCCCTGATCGCGGCGGACATCGCGCCCGGACTGCGGCGCGAGTACTGGGGCTTCCAGGCCTGGCGGCGGCATGACGCCGCCGTCTGGAGCAACCTGCTGAAGGAAGCGGCCGATCGCCGCGCACGCGGCCTTGCGGGTCTGCCGCCGATTCACGGCAGCGACCTCGACGCGCGCGCGGTACGCGATGCCCGCGCCAACGTCGAACGGGCCGGCCTCGGCGGATATGTCCATATCGAGAATCGCGCGTTGCCGGACTGCACGCCCGCCGCCGGCAGCGTGACCGGTCTGCTGGCGACCAATCCGCCCTATGGCCAGCGGCTCGGCGACGCCGCCGAGCTGCCCGCGCTGTACACCCTGCTTGGCCGGGTGATGAAGGAGCGCTTCCAGGGGTGGCGCGCCGCCGTGCTCACCGCCGATCCCGAACTGTGTCGCGGCTTCGGCCTGCGCGTACGACGCATGCACACGCTCTTCAACGGCGCGATCGAATGCCGCCTGATGCATTACGAACTGACGCCCGAATGGTTCCATGCCGAGCGCCAGGGACCGCGCCCGCTGCCGGCGGCCGAGCGCGGCGAGGGTGCGCAGATGTTCGCCAACCGCCTGATCAAGAACCGGCGCCACCTGCGCACCTGGCTCAAGCGCGAGGACATTCACGCCTATCGTCTGTACGATGCGGATCTGCCGGAATACGCCCTCGCCGTCGACGTCTACCAGGGCGAAAAACTCTGGGTCCACGCACAGGAGTACCGCGCCCCCGCCACCATCGATGAACGCAAGGCGCGGCTGCGACTGCGCGAGGCCCTCGGCGTGATCGTGGATGTGCTGGAGATTCCGGAGGAACAGTTATTCTTCAAGGTGCGGCAGCGGCAAAAGGGCACGGCGCAGTACGAGAAACTGGCGGAGAAGCGCGCGTTCCATGAGATCCGCGAGGGCGGGCTGCGCTTTCTGGTCAATTTCGAGGATTACCTGGATACCGGGCTGTTCCTGGACCATCGCCCCACACGCGCGCTGATCCGGCAACTGGCGGCAGGCCGCCGCTTCCTCAACCTGTTTGCCTATACAGGCACCGCCAGTGTCTATGCCGCGGCTGGCGGCGCCACCTCGACCGTGACGGTGGACATGTCGAACACCTATCTGGACTGGGCGCGCAGGAACATGATGCTGAACAGCTTCACCGGCGCAGCGCACGAATTCATCCAGGCGGACTGCCTGGAGTGGCTGGAGCGCACGGCGGGGAATCGGCATTTCGACCTGATCTTTCTCGACCCTCCAAGCTTCTCCACTTCCAAGCGCATGGAAGGCACGCTGGATGTGCAACGCGACCACGTCGCGCTGATCGAGAGCGCCGCCAGCCTGCTGGATAACGGCGGCCTGCTGATCTTTTCCACCAATCTGCGCCGGTTCAGGCTCGACACGGACGCGCTTGTCGCGCTCGGCCTGGCAACTGAAGATCTCGCACGCATCACACTGCCCAAGGATTTCGCGCGCGACGCAAGGATCCACCAATGCTGGAAAATCACCGCGCCGGAGCACCGCCCCCGTCCCGACGCAGGCGTCCGCGAGAGCGCCTGGGATACCGCGGCCAGGAACAGACGCGGCGCCGCAACGTCCACTCGCCCTGCCGCCCGCCGGGGAAAATGATGACGCGGCAGAGACCGCGGCGCCTGGCCCGGCAGCGCGCCTGATCGGCGCCCGCCTTCTCCATACACCTCGCCCATACAGCGTTCCCGGCTACTGGTTGCGCATGTGATCGGCAAGCTGACTCATGGCATGGAACAGATGGTCTCGGAGGGGTTCATCGATCCCCGACTCCGCCAGCGCCTGCGCCATGCACATCAGCCAGGCGTCACGCTCGTCCTCACCGATCGGGAACGGCAGATGACGCGCGCGCAGGCGCGGATGACCATATTGCTCCATATACAGCGGCGGGCCTCCCAGCCAGCCGGAGAGAAACTTGAACAGCCTGTCGCGCGAAGATCGCAGATCCGCAGGATGCAGGGCGCGTATGGCGCGCGCCCGCGGCAGCTGGTCCATCAATTCGTAAAAACGGTCGACGAGACGGCGTACACCGCCCTCACCGCCCAAGGCCGCATAGGCCGATTGTTCCGCCCCGCTCATCCTGCCTCACTCCATCGCATTGCCTCACGCGGGCCATGGAACACCGGACGCATCTCCAATTGACCCCGCTGTCGCGCTTGGCCAGAATCGCACCCTCCGGAGACGACCCGGAAGCATGCGTACGCAAGACCAACGGCACCCAGGAGCATTGTCATGAAGCTGTATTTCAAACCCGGCGCCTGTTCGATGGCCCCGCACATCGCCCTGCGCGAGGCGGGCTATGTATTCGAACAGGAAAAGGTGGATCTTGCCCGGCACCAGACCGCCTCAGGTGAGGACTTTCTACGCATAAACCCCAAGGGCTACGTGCCCGCGCTGCGGCTTGACGACGGCTCGATCCTCACCGAATGCACCGTCATGCTCCAGTACATCGCCGACCATATGCCCGCCTCGGGTCTCGCCCCGGCGGCCGGCACCATGGAACGATACCGCCTGATGGAATGGCTCAATTTCCTCGCCACCGAGGTGCACAAACCCTTCGGCCCGTTCTTCAACCCAAAGGCCCCGCAGGAAATCAAGGATTACAACCTGCGCCTGCTGATGCGGCGGCTGGAATTCCTCGCCACTCATATCAACGGCAGGCAGTTTCTGATGGACGACCGCTTCACCGTGGCAGACATCTACCTGTTTACTCTGCTCAACTGGTGCAACCTGCACGGGATCGACCTGGCCCAGTGGCCGACGCTCAAGGATTACATGACCCGCATCGCCGCGCGCCCGTCAGTGCGCGAGACCATGAAGGCGGAAGGGCTGATTAACTGATCCTGCCTGGGGACGGATTTGAAATCCGTCCCCTTACAAATTCAGTCGTGCACGTAGCTCCGGATGATGTAGCCGCCGGACTTTTCGTCGTGATCCAGTTCCAGCAGCTTGCGCTCCTGCGCCTCCTCCAGCAGCTTACCGAAGGTGCGGAAGCCGTGATAGGTCTCGTTGAAGCCGGGCTTGCGCCGCTTCAGCGCCTGCTTGACCATCGAACCCCACACCTTGTCTTCCTCGCCGCGCTCCCCGAACAGATCGGCCACCGTCTCCAGCACCAGATCGAGCGCCGCCTGCTTTTTGTCCTCCTGCACGCCTTCCTCGGTCTTCTTCGCCGCCTTGGGGCGCGCAGACTTGTGTTTTGCCTTGGCCTTGGCCTGCTTCTCGGCGCCGCGGACCAGGTCATCGTAGAAAATGAATTCGTCGCAGTTGGAAATCAGC
>JADLET010000048.1 GCA_020845975.1 Gammaproteobacteria bacterium
GCGTACATGATCACCCGCCCGTTGATGTTGCGCGCGGCGCGGCCAATGGTCTGGATCAGCGAGCGGTCAGAACGCAGAAAGCCCTCCTTGTCCGCATCGAGGATCGCGACCAGAGACACCTCCGGAATATCGAGCCCCTCGCGCAGAAGGTTGAGGCCCACCAGCACGTCGAAGGCGCCGAGCCGGAGATCGCGGATGATCTCCACGCGCTCGACGGTGTCGATATCGGAATGCAGGTAGCGCACCTTTACCTCGTGTTCCGCCAGATATTCGGTCAGATTCTCCGCCATGCGCTTGGTCAGGGTCGTCACCAGCACGCGTTCGCCGCGCTCGACGCGCAGACGTATCTCGGACAGCAGATCGTCCACCTGGGTCAGCACCGGCCGCACCTCCACCTGCGGATCGACCAGCCCGGTCGGGCGAATGACCTGCTCGATCACCGCGTCGGCATGGTCGTTCTCGTACGAACCCGGGGTCGCCGAGACGAAAATCATCTGTGGCGCCAGACGCTCGAACTCCTCGAAACACAGCGGCCGGTTGTCGAGCGCCGAAGGCAGGCGAAAACCGTATTCCACCAGATTCTGCTTGCGCGCACGATCACCGCGGTACATGCCGCCGAGCTGGGGGATCGTGACATGGCTCTCGTCGATGACCAGGAGCGCGTCCGGCGGCAGGTAATCGAACAGCGTCGGCGGCGGTTCGCCCGCGTTACGGCCGGACAGATAGCGTGAGTAGTTCTCGATGCCGGAGCAATACCCGAGCTCCTGCATCATCTCGATATCGAAGCGCGTGCGCTGCTCCAGCCGCTGTGCCTCGACCAGCTTGTTCGCCGCATACAGCTCCTCCAGGCGCGTGCGCAGATCCTCCCGTATATGATCGATCGCATTCATCAGGATCTCGTGCGGCGTTACGTAATGCGTCTTTGGATAGACGGTCAGACGCGGAACGCGGCGCAGGATCTCGCCGGTAAGCGGGTCGAAGTAACTGAGTGACTCGATCTCGTCGTCGAACAGCTCCACCCGCACCGCCTCGCGCTCCGACTCGGCCGGAAAGATATCGATCACGTCGCCGCGCACGCGGTAGGTGCCGCGCTGCAGTTCGACATCATTGCGGGTGTACTGCATGTTCGCGAGATGACGCAGGATGCGGCGCTGATCGATCGGTTCACCGCGCACCAGGTGCAGCACCATCTTGAGATAGGATTGCGGATCGCCCAGACCGTAGATGCAGGACACCGAGGCGACGATGATCGTGTCACGGCGCTCGAACAGGGCCTTGGTCGCGGACAGGCGCATCTGCTCGATCTGCTGGTTGATCGAGGAATCCTTTTCGATATAGGTGTCGGTTGTGGGGACGTAGGCTTCGGGCTGGTAGTAATCGTAATACGAGACGAAATATTCGATGGCGTTGCCAGGAAAGAACTCCCGCATCTCGCTGTACAGCTGCGCGGCCAGGGTCTTGTTCGGGGCCAGCACCAGGGTCGGACGTTGCACGTGTTCGACGACGCTGGCGATGGTGTAGGTCTTGCCCGACCCGGTTACCCCCAGCAGGGTCTGCCGCGCCAACCCGTCGCCCAGCCCTCGAACCAGCTCCTCGATGGCGCGCGGCTGGTCGCCAGCCGGGGTGAACTCTGCCTGCAATCGGAATTTTCTGTCCATCATGGCGCTTTGCGGGAATCTCGCCAAGTATATTACACTTAGCACCTCCATTTATTCCGGGGATTCAGACACACGTGGAACTTTCGCAGCGGGTACAGCGTATCAAACCGTCACCAACCCTGGCGGTCACCGCGCGCGCGGCGCAGCTGCGCGCGGAAGGCAAGGACATCATCGGATTCGGCGCCGGCGAACCGGATTTCGACACCCCTGAACACATCAAGCAGGCAGGCATCGAGGCGATTCGCGCGGGTTTCACGCGTTACACTCCGGTTGCCGGGATACCCAAACTGCGCCAGGCCGTGGCCGACAAATTCCTGCGTGACAACGGCCTCAAGTACAAACCGGCCCAGGTACTGGTCTCGGTCGGCGGCAAGCAGTGCTGTTACAACCTGGTTCAGGCCCTGCTCAATCCGGGCGACGAGGTCATCATTCCCGCTCCCTACTGGGTCTCTTATCCGGATATGGTGCTGCTCGCCGACGGCGTCCCCGTCTTCATCGACAGTGGCATCGACCAGGGCTTCAAGATCACGCCTGCGCAGCTCGAACAGGCCATCACCCGGCGCACGCGTCTGGTGATTATCAACAGCCCCTCAAATCCGACCGGCGCGGTCTACTCACGCGTGGAACTCGTCGCGCTCGGTGCGGTATTGCGGCGCCACCCCCACGTGCTGGTGGCAAGCGACGACATCTACGAGCACATCCGCCTGGACGACGGCGAACCCTTCTGCAACATCCTGATGGCCTGTCCCGAACTGTATGACCGCGGCATCGTACTGAACGGCGTCTCCAAGAGCTATTCCATGACCGGATGGCGCATTGGCTACGCGGCCGGGCCGCTCGATCTGATCCAGGCCATGGAGAATATCCAGTCCCAGAGCACCTCCAACCCTACATCGATCTCGCAGGTCGCCGCGGAAGCGGCGCTGAACGGCGATCAATCCTTCATTGAGGACATGAACCGCGCCTTTCGCGAACGCCATGATTTCGTGGTCAACGCGCTGAACGCCATACGGGGCGTGCGCTGCCTGCCGTCGCGCGGGGCCTTCTATGCCTTTCCGCTCATGCAGGAAGTGATCGATCGGATGAAGCTGGAAGATGATCTGGAACTGGGGGAGTATCTCATCAACGAGGCCGGGGTGGCCCTGGTGCCCGGCTCGGCGTTCGGCGCCCCGGGTTATATGCGGCTGTCCTTCGCCACCGGTATGGAAAATCTGAAAAAGGGCCTGGAGCGCATCACCGCGGCGTTGCGGACCTGAGCATCCGCCTTCTCAGCGCCGCCAGGCCGCGGTCAGTTTCTGGCAGTCAGCGCGCCACTCGCAATCGCATTTACGGCACTGAAAGCGGTCTTCGTCCAAAAAGCAGGTCTTGCGTCCCTCGGCCTGCTGAATCGCCTGTATCAGGATCCGCTTGGACCCCTGCAGGATAATCTCGTTCAAACCGAGGCCGCGGCCTCGTGTCCTGATCTGGTCCAGTTCCATTGTTGCCCCTGTCGAGGTGTTCGATCTTTTGGTGCGATAACGTAATCACCGCCACCTTAGACAAACTTCGTGTCATAGACGTGACAGATCACGTCTTTATTCGACACCAGACTGAACAACTTTAGAAACTTTCAGCCTGGGCCGCCCTGAGTCCTTATGATTTGCAAGGACTTCACCGCGCGATGCGACGATACCGCCATGCCGCTGACGCGAGGCAATGAGCAAGCAAATATCATGCCTGAAAGGTCAGCGTCGGCGCGACCTGCCTTGTCTAGTCGGGTGGGGTCTTGGGGTAATAATAGTCAAAGCAGATCCGGCACAGACCGTGGCTGGTTCTGGATGGTTGCCGCTCCACCCATTGCGGAATCCAGTCCCAGCGTTCGGTAGGGCCATTGCGGCGGAATCTGCGGCAATGGCTGCACTGACAGAAGAAGCCATTCATGTCCACGTACTCTTCATCCCCCGGCGCGCGCACCGCAATGCCGGGCGCATGCGGACGCTGTATCAACAGGGAATTGATCACCAGATAGCCCTTTAAGTCATCCAGCGAGTAGATATGCATCGCAAAGCGCCGATACTCCGTCGGACTTGAACAATCGTACTCATGGCATAGCGGCACGGAAATTCGCGGATCCCGGATGCCTGCCAGTGCGAAAAGGGAGCGGTAGTAGGGTTGCAAGTCCGCCGACACCGCATCCAGAATGACACCGCCGAGCGGCGACCCGGCGGCGCTGGTCATATCGCACCCGTTCTTTGCGGCAAAACGGAACCACTCAGAGTTTGCGTACGCCAGGGTGAAATCGGGCCACACTCCGTAGACCGTCCCTGAATTGTTATCCAGGGCCTTGCGATCGAACCGCTCCAGCAATGGAGCGAAATCCGGCATGCACTGCGGCTCAAATGCGGCGACCGGAATCATCCCCGACAGCCCTCCCGGGTCATCATGCCTTGCTCCGTTGACATAGAGAGACTCGCGCGATTTTCGGCCCATTTAACCATAATCCCCGGGCACGGCGAAAATCCCCCGGGCCAAATGCCTTCTCATGAAGGTGAAGAGATCAGGTACTCACCCGCATCATGCGGATCAAAGCTCATCTCGATGCGCTGAAAATTTTCAAACAGCAGCGGATCCGCGGGGAGCGGCAAGGGGGAAGCATCGCGCACCGCGGTCGCCATCGAGGCATCGAACTCCGGATCGCCGCTGCCTTCGACCACCGCCACATTCAAAACCTCACCGGTGGACATCAGAGTGATCCTCAAGGTACAACTCAGATCGGACCAGTGCGATGGCCGCATCCAGCGATCCAGCACGCGCGTCTGTATCATCGCTTTATGACGCTCGATCATGCGATGGCGCGCACGCTCGGTATCCGGATCGACCGGCTTGCGCGGGACCGCCCGACGCTCCGCCTGCAGGCGCGAGCGCTCTCCGCGCAATTGAGCGTGCCACGCATGATCAATCGGCAACGCGACCCCGAGCGTGTCGGCTGCCAGCGCACCGGAATCGCCAAATACGAACCGCACGGTCTCCCGTCCCAACGCCCCGGCAGGATAAGAAAAACTGATGCGCGTCCCCTCGATAATCTCGATCAATGCCTCGCTGAGCCCGGCTTCCACCGGATCGCCGAGCTGGAACGCCAGCTTCCGATGCGGCTCACCCGCCACCCATGTGCCGGTGTCAATCGAATGCGGCGCGTTGTCATCGACAGTGAACAGTACCGGTGTCGCTGTACCAGGCTGATCCGGCTCAGGCAGATAGGCGTTGAGGTACAGACCGGCCTGGTATGCACCATTCGCGTCGCGATAAATGATGAGCTTATTGCCCCGGTTATCCTGTATTCCGACTGACTTGAGGATCCCGTCGGAGCCACTGTCACCTTCGGACACAAGCTCCCAGGACGCCAGGGTGGGTCCGCAGTGACATAACAACAAAAATCCGGCCAGTAAGATTCGAACCATGGGGTGGTGCCTCCGGAATACAAACATACAATCGCGGCCTTTATTGCTAGGACGCTGTTGCGGGGGGTGAGGTTCCCGACCCTTCCATGACTTAAGCGAGCCTTCAGCAACCTCCGGGGAACGGGTCATAACCGTGGCAACATCCATGCACATACCGGGGCATTCTGATAATCTTTGCCGGGATGATCACCGTGGCATGAATCATGGCGAAACTGACAGTCGATCAAGCGCTTCTTCGCGCTAAATCACTAGAGCGCAAAGGCGAGCTCGACGAAGCGCGCGCAGTGTATCAGACGGTGCTGCAGTCCTTTCCGGGAAACCAGCCGGCAAGGCAGGCGATATCCCGGCTGGGGCAGCCTGCCCAGAGCGCCGCGACCGGCCCGAACCCGCCACAGGACAGCCTCGACCACCTCATGGCCCTGTATAAACAGGGCCATCTCGACATCGTCGCCGAACAGGCAGAGCGACTCACACGCGAATTTCCCGGTTCATTCGCATTGTGGAATCTCCTGGGAGCCTCATGCGCCCAGACCGGACGCATCTCTCTCGCCGAGCAGGCATTTCGCAGCGCCACGGAACTCAAACCCGATTTTCCGGATGCCTTCAGCAATCTGGGCAACGTCCTGAAGGATCAGGGCAGGCTCGAGGAAGCTGTCGCGAGCTTTACCCGCGCGATCGCGCTGAAACCCGATTTCGCGGAAGCGCACGGCAACCTGGGCAACGCGTTCAAGAACCTGGACAGGCTCGAAGAAGCCGCCGCCTGTTTCGCGCGGGCGATCGCGCTGAAACCCGACCACCTTGAAGCTCACTGCAATCTGTTCGAACTTTACGAGAAGTCCAACCGACTGGATTCCGCGAGAGAGGCTCTGGAAAACGCCCGCAAGGTATTTCCGGTGTTTCCGCCGGAACTGAAGCTGAGAAACGCCGCATATCACTTCCGGATGAAGGAATTCGAGATGGTGATCGCGGAACTGCAGGACATCGGCGCAAAGGATCTGCGGGCCAACTCGGAAACCAGGCGGCTGGAACTGCTGGCCAAATCACTCGAAAAAACCCGCCGCCATGACGAGGCCTTCCTGTGCATGCACAGGATGAATGAACTCATCAAAGCGGCCCACAAGGTATTCGACGAACCGGCATCGGCATATCTTCACAATACAGAAATGCGGAGACAGTACCTGCAATCCTCACGCGGGGAAAAACCGGCCGGACGATCCGCCAGCGCCGGACCCCGGCCTGTATTCCTGGTGGGATTTCCACGCTCCGGCACCACCCTGCTCGACGCCTTCCTCCGGGGACATCCACAAGTCGAGGTCGTCGAAGAAAGGCCCATGCTGGCGCGCACGACCGGCCTCATCGGCGAATTCAGTCCTCCCGCCAGTATCGAGGGCCTGGATGACGAGACATTGGGCCGGATGCGGGGAATTTATTTCGACGAGCTGAAACAGCACGTCTTGCACGACGAAGGGAAAACGCTCGTCGACAAGCTGCCCCTGAACCTGATCATGGCGCCGGAGATGCACGCCCTGTTTCCTGACGCGCGCTACATCCTGGCGCTTCGTCACCCGCTCGACTGCCTGTTGAGCAACTACAAACAGATCTTCAAACCCAACATTGCCATGTATCTGATGTCGGACCTGGGGCAGGCATCCGCCTTGTATGATGAGGCGATGTCCGTATTCCATCTTTGCATGGAGCGCTACGGCCTGTCCGTCCACCGCGTGCGCTATGAGGATCTGACGCATGACACCGAAGGCGCGCTGAAGTCACTCGTTTCGTTTCTGGGCATGGAATGGGACGCCACCCTGCTCGACCACAAGCGCACCGCCGCGCAAAGGCGAATGATCAATACCCCCAGCTACAGCCAGATCATCGAGGATGTTTACACCGACTCGAACTTTCTCTGGAAGAAATACGAGGCACAGCTGCAGCCCTTCATTCCGAGGCTGCAGCGCTGGATGGTTGAATTCGGATATATATAGTGTATTAGCCCACCGCAATCTGGTTGCACAAACACCGTCAGTCAATATCCCGGCGGGCATTCTGTGGCTTCTCGTTATGCTGATGTAACTCAGTGCAGGTCGCCGTTACGACCAAATCAAAGCATGAAAAAAAAATGCCCCGCCTAGGGGGTAGGCAGGGCATTGATGACGTCCGTCTGTGGGAGGGAGTGTGGATGAACGTCAC
>JADLET010000049.1 GCA_020845975.1 Gammaproteobacteria bacterium
ACTCAGATTGATACACGATCTCCCTGATGTCAGTCATCCCTTTTTACCGTAGTCAAACAACGAAGAGCCCCTTTTTACGCAAAGCAAATCCATAATGAAGTACGCATCTCTCTCCAGCTTTCTCGACCACGTCAAACGGCGCAATGCCACCGAGCCGGAATTCATCCAAGCTGTGTGTGAGGTGGCCGGGAGCGTGTGGCCCTATATCACTGCGCATCCGCGTTACTCCGAGCAAGGCCTACTGGATCGCTTGATCGAACCAGAGCGTGTCATCCAGTTTCGCGTGTCTTGGGTGGATGACACCGGAGCCACGAGAGTCAATCGCGCCTGGCGCGTACAGCCTAGTTCTTCGTTAGGCCCCTACAAAGGCGGAATGCGTTTCCACCCAGAAGTGACTCCTTCGGTGTTGAAGTTCCTTGCATTTGAGCAGACCTTCAAGAATGCCCTGACCACCCTACCTATGGGTGGGGGCAAGGGCGGTTCGGACTTTGATCCCAAAGGGCGCAGTTCGAGCGAAGTCATGCGATTTTGCCAAGCGCTGACCATGGGGCTGTTTCGACATATCGGGGCTGATATTGACGTGCCCGCAGGCGACATAGGAGTAGGTCAGCGCGAGGTGGGCTACATGGCAGGAATGATGAAAAAACTCACCAATAATGCCTCTGCCGCTTTTACAGGAAAATCGATCGTGCACGGCGGTAGCTTCATGCGCCCCGAGGCAACGGGCTACGGCACGGTGTATTTCACCCAGGAAATGTTGGCGTTGCGCAAGCTCTCGATAGAGGGAATGCGAGTTTCCGTATCAGGCTCCGGCAATGTCGCGCAATACGCCATTCAGAAGGCGATGTCGCTCGGTGCGATAGTGGTCACAGCATCGGATTCCTCCGGCTTCGTTCACGACCCTGAAGGATTCACGCCGGAGAAGCTCGCTTTGCTGCAGGACATCAAGAATATTCGCTACGGTCGCATCTGCGAATATGCGCGCGAAGCAAAAGTAACTTTTCATGCGGGCAAACGCCCTTGGCATATCCCGGTGGAGGTGGTCCTGCCATGCGCGGTGCAGAACGAGATCGACGGCGAAGATGCACGTACGCTGGTGAAAAACGGCGTGGTGTGTGTGGTCGAAGGTGCCAATATGCCCACGGACCTCCAAGCCGTTCGCATCTTCCAAGAGGCTGGCGTAGCTTATGCACCGGGCAAGGCGAGCAACGCCGGCGGCGTGGCGACCTCAGGTTTGGAAATGTCGCAGAATGCGATGCATCTATCTTGGACGCACGAGGAGGTCGACCAGCGCCTGCTGAAAATCATGCGTGCTATTCATGAAACCTGTCTGCAATACGGGCAGGGTTCATCAAATCAGGTGAACTATGTAGATGGAGCTAACATTGCCGGCTTTGTGAGAGTGGCCGACGCTATGCTGGCCCAAGGAATACTGTAACTGGCCCTCTGCGCAGCCTCGGTTTGGTGCCATAGGCTCTCACGAATGCGGTAATAACTCGGTAGTAGCGGTTGAGTTTGCGAACCAGAAATTGAACTAATTTCCGCCAGTACTTCATAACCAGTGGGGCGCATGTGTGAACTGCAGCTGATGCAACGTAATTATGGATGGCGCTTAAATCAAATCTTATTTATTGAACTTGGGTTGCTGCTCGGCTTGACAGAAGGTTTCCAATAACTTACTTTAACTTTGTGAAAATGTTTGGATTCTGCGTCTCTACGTTCCCGGTTTGCCAGTTCCTGATGGTGGGGTTGCATTCGCGCGAGCACAAGCGGACGTGTACATTGAATATCCTGCAGCCGGCCGCAGATTCATAAGCCCGGCGATAACCCCCAGTCCTCATTAGCGCAAACCTCCATCGCCGGGCTTAAGCCAGGCGCGATGGCGGCCGTCCGTTCTCGGCGCGGCCGCGCTTTTGGGAGTGATTCATGCAGAAAGTCTTCTGCCACCCGGCAATTATTGCCGATGCCGGAACTGGCAAACCAGTTGGTCTTTTGACTGCCGCAGGCCATTGGCCTTTGAGGCGGGTGCGTCCACCAGCACCTGAAATGCCATGGAACTGAGCCGAAGTTTTATCAAGGCCAAGCGCCCCTGTGCGGAAGGGTTTCGTTGGTTTCTTCGGACTCACAAGAACGGCGGGGATTATCAGCTGTTGCTTGATGCGTTGGTCAGGGATGGCAGGGTAGATGATGCTTACTGGCTCTTGACTCAGTTTGGACCGACCGATGCCGTGTTGGCTGCCAACACGATCGATGCCGACGCGCTGGTGTTTGCCGGCAATATAGAAGTTCGCGGCAATATCGAGATTGGCTCGATGGTGCGCGCCGGACGCTCGATCAAGGCTGGCGGTAGCATCCGCGCAGGACGATCTATTTCGGCCGGTGAAGATGTGCGAGCCGGCGGCGGCATTCGCTCCGGCGGAAATCTAGATGCAGGGGGTGATATCCGGGTCCGCTGGGGCATCGATGTCGATGAGAACCTGATCTGCAAAGGCGATTTGCGTGCGGAGTGGGGCCTGTCCTGCGGCGGCTTCCTGACGCTTGGTAGTAGTGCAGAAATTGGCCAGGATTTGTTGACCCGGTGTGATATCCGCTGTGGCAAAGGTCTCCATGTCGGAGGGGCTATCAAAAGTGGCGCCAGCATCCGCGTAGTTCACGGCATCAAATCGGGTGCATCGATTCATTGTGGAGGGCATCTCGAGGCGGGATGGGGCATCAGGGCGATCGGTGACATATTGGCCGAGGGCGCCATTAAAGCAGGCGAGAGTATCCAGACCGCGGAGGATATCCGTGCGGGAGATGGCTATGGGATTTACGCCGGCCTTGTTGTGCAGATCGACACTTGGGAGGCAAGCGCACAAGTGCGCGCGCGATCCAAACCGCAGCGCCTGATGAGCGGCTGGTGGTCTGCCACCCCTGCGAACTCGAACTGAATGTCACGTGCAATCTTAGTACTCGAATTTTTTGATCAAGGAGAAACTTCATGCATTACCTGCGCATACCTTTTTCGGTGCCTCCCTGGCCTCGTTTTCTCACTGAATTACGGATTGACGTCAAGCAGCGTCCGTCCGAGATTGAGCGCGAACTTGATGCGCTTTATCGGAGGCTGAATAGTCCGGGGGATTCGCTCTATCGGATGCCTGTTATATGCATGAAATTACGCAATCTCGTGCTGCGTCACCGCGAAGCGGACGGTGAGCAGTACGTCTATGTTCTGGATCAAATCAATAACTGTTTGGCGGGCTACGTCGTCTTTAACCGACTGGTTGAGGTTGATCGTCGTGCGGATCCACATTTACGCGCGCCACACGCAAAATTTTCTGGTGCTTATCAGAGACTCGGTATTGCGACAGCCATATACCAATGGTGGCTGGATGCGGGGAATTGTCTGATTACTGGTGCACGTCAGTCTGAGGGGGCAAATGCCCTGTGGTGCTCTCTCGGAAGGCGGTACGAATACTTCCATGTGGAATTGCGTGACAAGCGGCTGCGTTGCCTGGATGACCAGATTGATGGTCGGGTGTTGAGGGATCTGCACACGCGCAAGGTACTTCTCGGAAAAGGCTGGAGCAGGGAGCTTCTGGCGCAGCGCACGGGCATGTGGATGGCACCCGACGTGTAAGCAGCTTCTCTTCACGGCATGTCGCTCTATGAGGTGAAGCTGGTTCGACGGGAATTTGCCGGGGGAATCGCACGCCTACAGCATGTTATGGGCTGACCGATAAGATCTTAGAAGTGCTGCCCCAATCGAACAGAATAATCTTCAACCCCATCGGGTAACTGATCCGCTTCGAAGCAACAACTGCGGCCCCGGGGCGCGGCATGTGGCATCAATCCGAAAGTTAGCAGCTCGGACCATGTGTTGATGGATCCCATGCGTCTGTCCGACTGGTCGGGAGAGTCTGATCCTGCGCGGATCGAAGGAGAGGGCTTGGGGTCAAATCTACCTAACTTGTACGCCGCCGCGCTGGGGACGTACAAGGCGCTGACGGTACTTTGGCACGCAAAGTGCGAGGGCATTCCGCTAGAATGACTCGAGATTCCCGCCGAACGCGACGGTAGTCGGCAACGTTCCAGATAACCTGCTGAGCGCTCAACTGTCGACTGGCGGCCGGATTTTGCCGCGCAGCACGACTTGACCTTCTCAGGCAGAGCGGAGGCGGAACGTATGTCAATCTTGAGCCGATCGGGTTGCAATACATTCTTAGGGCAGGCGGCTCGGGTTACTATCGAGCCCCATATCTTCAGAATCACCGACTGCGCTTAGTTCGAGGCGCTCGGAACTCCAGTATCCCGCGCATACCGTGTTCGTGGAGGGCGCGGAAGTCAAGAACTGGCACCCGCGCTTGCATCTCTAAGACATATATTGAGGACTCAAGAAGCCGCAAGGGCGGTCAAAACCCGTTAAAGTTTGCGACGACTCTTCATGCTGCAGCCCCGCCCGGCCCGCGCGTTACGAGTGCATAGTGGCTAAGCACGATCCAGTACCGCGCACTATCCGAAGTTAATTGCCTCAACTCTGCAGGCAGACCAATCAGGCGCGCGAGTGGGGCCTCATAGCGAAGCACGGCAAGCCGGGAACGCGAGTGCTCCTCCTTGGCAGTTGCGCCGCGTAGGAGAAGCGAGCGCCTCACCGCGTCCTGGTAACCGAGTTCGAGGCAGATTCGAATATGCATGATCGGCTCTTGAATTTGCACACCCTCTATCAGCCTTACCAGGGGTTCGTCGACGGCCAGTTTAGGACCGTACACCTGGCGCAGAGCTTCAATCGGCGCCGAAAGACAATCCTCATTCTGTGCGAGCACATGGAGGCCTTTGCGCGAAGGACACAGTGCGAATTCATCGCGAGCTGAGACTCGCTCCTTGGCCTCGGTAGCGAAGCCTAGCTGGAAGCGAGTATCTGTGCGCCTTACGAGCTGTTCTATGGGGAGATGAAAATTCATGTCACGTCTCCTTTGCAATCGAGATCGCTGAAGCGAGCGCGAACAATGCAATTCCAAAGAACCCCACAATGGCGTGTACCGGCCCTGGGTCTCTGACGCCAACAATGACGTCCAAGACAGGTATTGCAATGAGCAATGCCCCCGCCAATCTGGCGCCTATCGCATGATCATGATTTCTCACTGTGCCTCCTTCATAGATGGGGCGGGAGTCTTGGCCGACCGCGCCGCCCCGAGGACGCGAATCGTCACGGCGCATTCACAATGCACGCCGTTCGCGGCGCGTAGTAGCGCGGCGGATGAAGCTGGATCTACCGAAGCGAAGGGTCCCGGAAAAGGCTTGGTCAGCCGCTAAGTACGGCTGGTGAAGCGCTTACCGGGTGTGGCCAGGAAAGACGAGTGTTCCTGGCATACGCAGAACGCGCGCAAATACCCCGAGGGCTGAGAAGCCGGTCTGAGTGAGTTTGCGTTGAATAATCATTGGCGATCTGTCGAACAGGTCAAGGTATCTCGCAACCATAGCATAGAAAGAAAATAATGCAAGCCTACCTAAATGTCTGGATTTTCTGTCTTATTTCTTGATTGAAAGCCTCCTGTCACTTCTCGGTCGTACAGCTGAAATCTTAGACATGAAGCACTGGGTAACTAATGATCAAGTTTAGTTTTACTCAAACATGTACTGGGCCGAGCATCCACGAAGGATCTTAAGAGTATGAGAAACATGACACAGGTTCACGTCATGCAATGCGTCAAACTGAGAAAATACGAAGACCAAAAGAGCAATTGTTTAGCGGTTTGGCGCGTGGTTTCCTTAATCGGATCGGCCACCGCCGCTATGCCTAACGCCTTGCCGTCAATCGCGAGAAAAACCGCGGTCTTCGTTTGCGCGCGCCATTCGTCCCCCTGATTTTCCCGGCGCCACGCGTCGATGCCGGACTTCGTGAGGAAAGCCCTGCTGCCCACGAGGACCTCGCTCCCATCGACGCGCAGGCACCACCAGCTTGCTCGCTGCGTCGAGGCCCTACTGCAGTTTCGGGGAGGTGCCGGGTACCATCGCGCCTTCGACGATCGCTGTGGTGATCGGATGCTCCGAGGGTTGCTCGACGCTGGTGACGATTGCCAGCGCTACGGCCTTCTCGATGCCTTCGGCGTAGAAGTTCGACAATGCGGGTCGGCGGAGAGTGAGGGGGCGGTCTTGTGGGCCATGAGTGAGTCGATATCGAGCATGCGCTCGATTGCCTCGGCGTTGCGAGACAGGATTTCCGACAGCGCACCTCGGTCCATCGCCAACATCATTGAAATCGACGCCGCGAGGCCAACCGCACACGAGCAGGCGATGATCAAGACCGCAACCGCGTTCACGAGAGCGTAGACTACCCTCGGTTCCGGCCCTGCGAACGCCTATACAAGCACAGTCACCAAGACGGTCATCATGGCTGCTTGTGCGACGTACACGGCAATCAGTTCTTCGAGGCGCTGGATCGGGGCTCGCGTGCACTCACGCTTCGCTCACCATGTGCACCAATCGCGCAATAGGCGTATCCGAGCCCACGCGCTCGCAGCGGATCAGCGGCGATCCGGCGCCGTTGATTGTGGCCTCTGACGCGATCGCCTAGTCCCAATCCCCCGGTCACTATCGACTTGTCGATACGGCTTAAGTCTTCGAGCGCCATACCATCGACAGGAGCTTGCGCGTCGGGCTTAACGCGCAATCGATCGCCTACCTCCACTTCCGCGAGGGGGGGGGCTGATCCTCGCTGCCGTCATTGCGCGCTCGACCAGCGAGATTCAGTGTTTCGCCAGATTCAGCGTTTCGATTCGCTCGAATGTTTCGGCGCACTGAAATATATATCATGTTATGATATATTTATAGAAGTACAACCACTTCATTCACATGACGCGCGTGAACCACCCTCATTTGGAGACGAGACATGCCACAGACCCTCAGTCCACCGAAATCGCAGCATGAATTGCCCGCGCTGCCTTATAGTTCTGACGCTTTGGTGCCGCACATTTCTAGGGAAACGCTGGAGTATCACTATGGCAAGCACCATAGGGCTTACGTGAACAAGCTCAACCAACTGGTGCAGGGAACTGAATTTGAAGCGATGGCGCTGCCCGAACTGATTAGAAAATCAACCGGTCTGATATTCAACAACGCTGCGCAAGTCTGGAATCACAGTTTTTACTGGAACTGCCTGGATCCGAAGGGGCATAGAAAGCCCGCGGGTGCCCTTGCCAGGGCCATCGACGCGAGCTTTGGCTCGTTCGACGAATTTTCAGCACTGTTCAAGGGGAGCGCGGCCGCCAAGTTCGGCTCTGGCTGGACCTGGCTCATCAAGCGTAGCGATGGAACACTGGCCATAAGCAATAGCGACGACGCGGATAACCCACTTCGGTCGAATCAGGTTCCGCTGCTTACCTGCGACGTCTGGGAGCACGCCTACTACATCGACTATCGTAACGAGCGTCCGAAGTATGTTGAAGCGTACTGGCATCTCGTGAACTGGGACTTCGTGGCACGCAACTTCGATGAAGAATAGACTGTACCGGCAAGTCCTCGATCGGCCGGCCATATCTGCAGCGTCGCCGCGGATTCACAAAATGTCCCACGGCGATCGTCCACAGGGGTGGGATGAGTCCGCGAATCGCTTGAGCCAAAGTGTCGCCGGGTGCGCTTCAGGCCATCCGGGGGCTGATAGGGCATCTCTATGACTGCGTAGGGACCGCTTCCTGATCGAATCACCAAAATGTGGGCTTGCCGGATCAACGACGACTGTACCTGCTGACATGCACAAGAAGGATGCGACAACCAATGGAGAGGCGGAGCAGCGATTGTATGAGCGGAGCCCCCGCTCTTTACTACGTGTGAGCAGGCAGCCCTCGATTGGAGTTTGCGATGACCCGCGCGGCCGATAGGCATGTACTGGATGAGGTGCGCCGGTCGACGCTCAGGAATCAACTGCGCGAAGGACAGCAGGATCGCATGGCAGCCAGACTCAAAAGAGTCTACGCGCCGGCCGAGCCCGGTGACGGCTGCCGGATCCTTGTCGATCGCCTCTGGCCCCGTGGCCTTGCAAGGGAAAGGGCGCGCGTCAATCTCTGGCTCAAGGACATTGCCCCCAGCAATGAACTGCGCAATTGGTTCAGCCACGATCCAAAGCGATGGCGGTCTTTCTGCATCAAATACTTCCGGGAGATCGATTCGCGCCCTGATGCGCTGGGCGAGCTCCTCAAGCATCTCCGCAATGGGCCGGTCACGCTTTTGTACGCGGCACGCGAGGAGCGTTATAACCATGCGGTTGCGCTGAATGAGTATCTGTCCTCCCCACGAAAATGATCAATTTCTCACAAAATGGATTGCAATCGCCCCAGGCTCACGCTGCACGTAGCGAATAGTGACCATAGCGCCGTATCGCGCCCAGATTTGACCGATCAACGGCACCGGGACGTGGTCGTTGACAAAGGGCATCGTTTCCTCGGTTTCAGAGCATCCGGCGCGCCGAAAATCGCAGCGTGGCGGAGACATCTGGCGACACCGCGAGCGTCGAAGGGATAGATCGCGTCGAGTGAGAGGTGAGCGTGGGGGGGGGCTCGTCATGACCTTGCGCCCGTGATGGTTGAGATGTGCTGCATGTTGGCTGCGATGGCGCGACGGAAGTGTGCGGGCGCCACTTAATGGATCCCCTGAATCACAATGGGCCGGTTGGTCCGTTATCGGACAGCATGGCGGGGAGGGGGGGCTGTCGAGCGAGTTTGGCACCGACGCCCAATTGCGCTTCCGCCTCCGCGCTGATTCGAGCAACGAGCGCCGCGGCACTTTCCACCTTCGTGATCAGGTCGACGGCCTCGCCGGCCCAAACCACAGCAGTGTTGAAATCGCCGTCGCGGGCGGCCGCCTGATACCCCGCGCGTTCGGATATCAGCGCTTTTGTCAGATCGCCCTCCCGGCCGTCCCAGCATTCCAAGAAGTGGTTGCGAAGGGCGCGCCCGGAATAGATCGGAGGCCACGGGTAACCGCGTACGATGTCAAAAACGCGCGTGCGGGTCGTTTCACCGCTGCGCGCGGCCACGATTTTCTGTTTCGCTAGCTCATGCCCGAGAGCTTCGGCGCTTGCATAGAAGCGCGTGCCGATCAATGCTCCGTGGGCGCCAAGCATTAGAGATGCCGCCAGACCCCGGCCATCGGCGATGCCGCCGGCAGCCACCACTGGTATCGGTGCCACCGCATCCACCATGGCCGGCACCAGCGGCAGCGTGGCGCGACCGCCGCCGTGCCCTCCGGCTTCGGTGCCCTGCGCAACAATGATGTCGGCTTCCGCTTCCTGGGCCAGCCGCACCTCTTCAAGGCCCTGCACCTGGCAAATCAGCTTGCACCCTGCCGACTTTATACGGGAAACGAAAGGCCTTGGATCACCAAAAGACAGCATGACTGCGTGGGGCCGGAAGCTGAGCACCAGTTCAAGCACACTTTGATTCGCCGACCAGGTAATCAGTCCAACGCCCCAAGGCCTCCTCGTCGCTGCATTCACGCGAGACAACTCCACCTTCAGCCAGGCCGGATCGCAGTAACCTCCGCCGACCAACCCCAGCCCGCCGGCGTTCGATACGGTGGCCGCCAAATGTCCACCGGATACGCCACCCATAGGCGCGAGTATGATCGGGTGTCGCAGTCCAAACATCTCGGTCAATTCGGTCGCGATCATGACTCACTCCGTTTCACTCATGACGATTGAAATCACTGCGGCTGACAAGGCAGATCGAATTCACAATCCCGGGAATTTATATCACAATATGATATACTAAAAAGATGAACTCGCAGAGCGCAAAGGCGTCCACGCAAAACATGTCAAAAGCCGATTTCGAGGCACTGGCTCGATTTCGCTATCAGTTGCGCCGTTTTCTCCGTTTCAGCGAAGAGCTGACGCGCCGGACGGGGATCACCCCTTTGCAGTATCAATTGATGCTGCAGATAAAGGGCTTTCCCGGCCGCGAGTGGGCCACCGTAGTAGAACTTGCAGAACGCTTGCAGGCGAAGCACCACGGGGTGGTCGCGCTGATTTCCAGGTGCGAGCTGGCCGGACTGGTTGCGCGAAAGGGAAGCCGCAGCGACATGCGTCGCGTAGAGATCGAATTAACCAAAAAGGGCGAACGATGCGTAGAGAAACTGGCGCGTCTGCATCGTGCCGAGCTACTTTCTCTGCAAGGTGGTTTTGAAGTTCCCGATTTGACAACCCTCGGTCCCAAGTAGGCGCCAGGGAAGGAAACGAGGCTGTAAATGACGCACCAGGTCGAGAATGCAAACCTGAATCTGTTCCAGGCGAGTGTGGAGCAGGCACCGGATGCAATCATCTTCGCCGACCGTAGCGGAGCCATTCGCGTCTGGAATAGCGGCGCTGAAACCGTCTTTGGATATTCCGCAGACGAAATGCAGGGCTGCAACCTGGATGTCATCATTCCCGAGCGATTGCGAAGCGCCCATTGGCAAGGTTTTCACAGGGCAATCGATACCGGCCTAACCAAGTACGACAACCGAGTTCTCACGACTCGGTCGGTTCACAAGAATGGATCCAAGCTGTATGTGGACATGAGCTTCGGCTTGGTCAGGGACGCAACGGGCGTGGTCATCGGCGCGCTGGCCGTGGCGCGGGATTGCACAGTCCGCCACCTGAAGGAAAAGGCGTGAATACGGCTTGTTTGCGAATTTCAGAATCGACCGCCCTCCAGACGTGGCGCGCTTGCGCGAAATGATTGAAGGCCTGAGGGCGGATCACCGGTCACTGTAAGCCGCCTGGGAGTGCTTTTGCTGTATCCTCGAAAGGATAGTGGCCGGCGACTCCTTAGCACTCGCCCAGGACGATGTCGAGGCCGTGGTCAGTCGGTACGAACGCCACATTGAGCGTGAGGAAAGCGGGTTCTTGCCGCTGGCGGTGCTTCTCGCTGGCGGTCGTCGCGAGCAACCAGCTCGGCCCCATCGACATGCCGCGCCTTGCCCTACTGGTCGGGCTCAGGGTGATTGCGCGCGCAACGTTACTGGCGGCGCTGAACAGCGCGATAGCGGGCGCGGCGAATATCGTGTTCGCAAGCACTGCTGGCCGCGCAGATTGCACCGCCTGTATGAGTTCGTCCAATCGAAGACAGTGGCGTATCTACGTGTGCGTCGGTAGCTTATAGCGTAATGTCCCGTCAGTCCGGTTAGTCGTGCGAACGCGAGATCCGCGCCTCTCCCAATGCTCGTTCACGCGTGCATCACAGAATTGCTAGGTTTGGGAGCCATTGAGTGAATCTACCTGCGCATTCACTTGTGCTCCAGTTTACAGTCAATTACAGAATTGTTTTGTCAACTATGTACCGCCATCCGTTCGCTTAACAGGTGCATCACTTGTGGCCATGCGAAGGCGCCTGCTATTCCGGCTATCGCGATGACAAGCATTGCTATGGCGAGCTTCGCCGTAAGTGGCCTGTGGCGTGCGCGGAGAATGAAAGGCAAGTTCACCATTACGCTGGTGAGCGAAGCGATGACAGCTCCCGTCGCCGCTGTTTCGGGGGCAAGGGTTCCGCCTGCCGCGAGGCTTGCCGCTGCGGCCACCGCGCTGGCGCTGGATATGAGTCCGCCCAGCAGGCTCACCACATAGAAGCCGGCATCACCCAAAAATTTCTGTGCGAAGACGCCCACGACGTGCAGCACAAGGAACAGCAGACCGTATTTCAATGCGACCCAAAGCGAGAACGGCAGTTCGAGCTTGACGTCAGCAATGTCCCCTGGCGTTAGCTGCGTTTGACTGCGCCAGCTTGCGAAGATGAAGGCTGCGCTGACTAGGAGCATGAGCACATGCGCACCGAGCGCGGCGATGAAAGCAAGCGGCGCGAGGATTGCCAGCAGGCCGGCATTGCGTATGATCATCGCGGCGGTGGAGAGCAGTATGCTGCGGTATGCCGCCTGGGCGAGGTGGCCCTGGGTTTCGCTCACGCGCGCTGCAAGTTCGCTCACCGTGACGCTGCTGTTGACAAGACCACCTAGGAAACCCGCTACCTCGATTCCCCGCGTGCGGTAGAGTTTCCACAGAATGTAGTTCACAAATCCTATGCCGGCAATCAACAGCACCGTGAGCCACGCCGCGCGTGGTTCAATCAGGTTCCACGGGCCTATCGCGCCTGCCGGCAATGCAGGGTAGATGACGATCGCGAGAATGGCGAGCAGCAGCGCAGAACGCAGCTCGTTCTCGGACAGCCCCATGCTGAAGCCGGCGAGCGGCTGCTTCCAGGCGAGCAGCGCCGTGGTCATGACCATGGTCGCTGCGGGAGTCAGGCGGTGCCCCTGGCCGCAGAGTATGCCGGCGAAGCAGGTGACAAGCATGGCGGCCGAAGTTGTCAATTCGGTTCCCTGCTCCGTGCGCATGGCATGCAGATTGAGAAAGATGGTGAGCACCCCAGTCAGCGTCAGGCCGAGGAGGGCGTAGCTCTGACCGAGCGAACCGCCAAGAGCGCCGAGCAGCGCGACGAATCCGAACGTCCGCAAGCCCGCCTCCTTGCCGCGCCGCTCTCTTTCCAGGCCGATCAGTAGACCCAGCGAAAGCGCGAGCGCCAACCGGACGAGCACCTCCACATAAGGCCACTCGATCCTTGGTAGGATCTGGGCTGTGTTCAGCGTGGGGTCCATAGCATCGGCCAAAACGAGATCGTTTGCACTGATTTACCTTTGAATTAATTGGGTTTTTGGATGTATGGGCCAATGGGAATTGTACCGCTAATGCTTATCCATTAGATGTTGATAACCACGCGACCCAGCGGTTGCGGATCAAGAAGTAAAGTCTATCCGGCGGGCACCAGAGTAATCGAAGCCCATCGGATATTTGATTTGTGAACATCGTGGTTGTTTCCAGCAGTCCGCGGAGGCGGACTGGCCACGTCTCTCACGCGGGGACCGGCGGCGCGGTAAGTATGCCGTTCCGTTCCCTTTGAAAGCTATTGAAAGGCTCGGTGCTCTGGAACGGTAAGTCTGCTTGTGTTGATTAGCCCTGCATTTACCACCGGGTGCCCGTCTGGGACTGCATAGACGAGGCCCGAGTCTTTGGCCCTTATTTCATTTTCTCTAAGAACGCGCGGCGCGCGGAACACGCTGTGCAGCGTGTTTTTTGTTTTGACGCACCATGACGGCGACAGTGGCTCGCTCGCCGCAGCAAATGACAGTTTCTGCAGCTGCCCGACCCAGCGGCCATGTCCCTGCGGTATGCTGTGTTCCAGCCTTGCATATCGTGCTTATCGTCATGACTACATCATTCGAATCTCTCGGATTCTTATTCTCTGATTCCGAAGAGTTTCGCGCTTCAGTCCGGTCGCAGTTCAGTGTTCAATTCGGCAACGTCGAATCGGCATCAGAGATTGCGATTGCGGAGCTGAACGCAATCAGCGGGAATACGCCTCCTTCCCTGCCTGAAGCTAGGTATCTCGCGGCACCGGGAAGCCGGCAGCGCACTGAAGACAGCAGAGCCATCGGCACCCGATGCATGAAAGGAATGGCAGTGGCGAGGCATCGCATTTTCGGAACGGCCATTTCGAAGGTGTACCCGATGTACGTTCAAAAGGCGGAGCGGAAGAACCGCACGAAGGCGGAAGTGGTCCGAATCATTTGCTGGCTGACGGGCTATGATCCGGTGGGATTGCAGAAGTAGATTGATCAGGAAAGCGATTTTGAGACCTTCTTCGCGCAAGCCCCGGAAATGCATCCGAACAGTTCTCTCATCAAGGGTGTGGTGTACGGCGTGCGTGTGGAAGAACTGGACGATCCCCTGATGCAGAAAATCCGCTATCTCGACAAGCTGATCGATGAATTCGCCAAGGGAAAGGCGATGGAGAAGATTCTGCGGCAGTAGGGGACATTCGCGGTGGCCGGTATTCAACGGCTCCTTCTTGAGGTACCTTCGCGCGCCTCCAGCTTTTGTGCCCGACGGCGCCGCTGGACTGCGTCGAGGCCATTCAACTCGACGGGCGGGAGATCTCTCAGCCATTCCATGACCTCGCTGCGCAGCCATCCAACAGAAAACTCACATCCAAACGTTTTGTCGAGCGCCACGTTGCCAGCCGTCACAAGGACACGTAGCGGGGTCTCCTTGATTACAGCATCGTGATACGGGATACCCATTGCCGCGCTCCGGCGCGATAGGGGCGCCCTCCGCACGGCCGTGGATAAGGCTCTCTTCCGTCAGGGCGCGTGGCCTTGCGCCGGTGATCCCGTCAAACAGACTTGCGTACCAGCGCAACCTTGATTTCCTCGATGGCCCGCGCCGGACTCAAGCCCTTGGGGCACACTTCGGTGCAGTTCATGATCGTGCGGCAACGATAAAGCTTGTAGACGTCGTCCAGAAACTCCAGGCGCTCAGCGGTGATCCGGTCGCGGCTGTCCACGATGAAGCGCTGCGCCTGCAGCAATCCCGCCGGACCGATGAACTTGTCTGGGTTCCACCAATACGACGGGCAGAAAGCGCTGCAGCACGCGCACAGGATGCATTCGTACAGCTCATTGAGCTTGTCGCGGTCCTCGGGCGATTGCAGCCGCTCGCGTTCGGGCAGTGGCTCGTTGTTCACGAGATAGGGCCGGACGGCATGATAGTGCGCGAAGAACTGGGTCATATCGACGACCAGGTCGCGCACCACAGGGAATCCGGGCAGGGGCGCCAATGTCACGGGCTCGGCAATGCCCTTCAGCGGCGTGACGCAGGCCAGCCCATTGCGCCCGTTGATATTCATCGCGTCCGATCCGCACACACCCTCGCGGCAGGAGCGCCGAAAGGAGATTGAATCGTCCTGTTCCTTGAGACGCACCAGCGCGTCGAGCACCATCCGGTCCGTGGATTCCAGCGGCAGTTCGTAGTCCTGCATCCTGGGCCGGGAATCCGCATCGGGGTCGTAACGGTATATGCGAAAGCGCATGCGTCCTCCTAGGCTAAAGCGACCATGTGCCTGATAAGGATCATGGCAACCCAGATGGCGAGCATCGCCAGGCCGGCAGCGACGCCGCTGAGTACGGCCAGGCGCAGTCTCAGCGGGTGGACGTAGTCCAACACTACGTCCCGGATGCCGACCCAGGCGTGGGCGAGCAACGCAAGTGCAAGCGCCAGCAAAGCCGACGCAGCAAGCGGCTTTGCGCTCCAGGACTGCCATTGAGCGAATGTGACCGATGGACCGAAGGCGAGCCATAGCGCACCGGCGGCGAGATAGGCAAGCATGACGAGCGCGGTCAACCGCTGGAGCAGGAATTCCCGCTGACCCGAGAACAGCCTCATGCGAAAACCGCCGCAGCCGCGGCGATTGCGGCCGCGGTGCCCAGAGTCGCATAGGCGGTGCGGCGTGCCATCGTGAGCGAGGCGCCTACGCCGACGTCCATCAGAAGATGCCGAATGCCGGCGAACAGGTGATGAGTGCAGGCCCAGGCCAGCAGTACCAGCGCCATCCGGCCGAAAGGCGACCGCAGGACATCTATTAGATAGGCGAACTCCCCTTCGCTTCCCATGGAGCGGTCCAGCGCGAAGAATACGAATGGCAGCGAACACGCGAGCACGACGCCGGAAATCCGATGCCCGATCGATGCGACGGCGCCGACCGGAAAGCGGATGCGGGCAAAGTTCAAAAATACCGGCCGGGACGTCGGAGTGCGCATCATCGGCGGTTGCCAAGCCAGCACCGAAATTCGGCGCAGGATTCAAGAAACAGCCGCCGATAGCCCGCGGAGCTCGCAAAGTGCGATGGGTTGAGAACGGATCGCCGGTAGATCGCGAGCGTCTGCTTTACCCAGGCGAGCGCGGCTGCGTCTCCATCCCGGGCTTGCAGGAAGGCGATGCGCGAGGACTCACTCGTGCTCACGCGGGGCACGCTGTGGGGACGGGCTAGCTGCCGGTTCATCGTTTGCGCTCGGGCGTTTCGGTGCCTCTGGCGACACCGCGAACGCGTCGCTCGCCGGAAAGGTTTGCTTCAGCGCTTCGTCCAGCTTTTCTTCGAGCGTCATCGTTGACATGGGACGGGTGGCCTTTTCTCAAATCTTTCACACCACGCCGCAAGGCAACCGTGGCCGCAGAAATTCCACACGTAGTCTGACCCTTCAAAGCCGACCGCCGCGCTCGGTGGCACCTTCGCACCACAGTGCTCGCATTCCAGCGGGGTGTCGAACGCTTCCGATCGTCGGGTGTTTTGCGGACTGCAGTTCATGGACCGATCTCCTGCCGTGCTGAAATCGGCGTTCACACGCGCCGTAACAACATCGTGACGAGCAGGGAGGCGTCTGTTAGCGCCTTGACTGCGTGCGGTTCAGCGTCGGACAAGTACACCAGGCTTCCTGTGCGGAGTATTTGCACCTGTCCGTGCGCTTGGAACTCTACCTCGCCTTCCAGGCATTGAATGGTGATTGTGCCAGATGCCTTGTGCTCGGGCGTTGCCTTCCCCGCGGGCAACACGAGCCTGAACACCTCGAAGTGGTCATCCCTGACCAGGGTTACTGAGCTTGTCTGGTGCAGAGTTTCCCCTAGCGGACGAACATCGATCAACTCGCCGGATGCGGCGTGTCGGATGGCCATATCAATACCCCGCCTTGGCGCGCCATGTACCGGGCCGACGCCTATCGGATTGGATGGTTCTCATAGTGTTCTGTCCTTGAAACCTCGGCACGGGTGCAAAGTCGAGCAGGCCGTGCTATAAGGTATATACTACATATATCTTATAGCATGAAAAACGATTAATTACCGAAATACTTGAACCTATCTGGGAGGTGGGGACATGGCATCCTATCAATCGACGTTCAGCATCAAACGACTCTGGGTGATTCTTTCGGTCGGTATGGTCGTCATGTTCGGGATCATGCTCTTGTTGGGGCAGCAGATTTACCAGCAGGTTCCGCCCATTCCGCAGGCCGTGAAATCGGCCAGCGGCGAAATCCTGTATACACAGGATGATATTGAAACCGGCCAGAACGTCTGGCAGTCGATCGGGGGGATGGAGCAGGGTTCGATCTGGGGCCATGGGAGCTATCTTGCGCCCGATTGGAGCGCGGACTGGCTCCATCGCGAGGCTGAGGCGTTGCTGGCACTGCTGACGAAGCAGCAAATTGCCGGGCGCTCGCCGGTTGAAGAAACGGCCATGCGGAAAGCCGCGCTGCAGGAAGAGATGCGCAGGAACACCTATGATCCGGCGAGCGGCACGATCACGGTCAGCGACAATCGCGCCCAAGCCATCAAACAGGTCGAAGCCCATTACCTGAGCCTCTATGAAGGTGACAGCGCGGATTCGCTCGCGCTGCGGCGCGACTACGCGTTCCCTGTGCATGGCACGCTGAAACGAGGCGAGGCCAAGCAGCTTGCCGCGTTCTATTTCTGGACCGCCTGGGGGGCAACGACCAATCGTCCCGGCCAGGACATCACCTACACCAGCAACTGGCCGCACGAACCGCTGGTCGGTAATCGACCGACGACGGGCACATTGATGTGGAGTCTCGCTTCGGTCATTCTGCTGCTCGCCGCTGCGGGTGCGCTCATCGCTTATTACGCCAAGCAGTTCGACGTCTGGCGCGAAGATATATTGCCCGAAGGGGGCATGGCGAAGTCGGACATTCTAGGCAATGCCACCATCACGCCTTCGATGCGGGCAACGGCGAAATATTTCTGGGTGGTCTGTACCTTGTTTCTGGTCCAGGTTCTGCTGGGTATTGTGACCGCCCATTATGCGGTCGAGGGACAGGGCCTGTACGGCTTGCCTTTCGCCGAATACCTGCCCTATACCATCACCCGCACCTGGCATACGCAGCTTGCCGTACTGTGGATCGCGACGGCATGGCTTGCAACGGGTCTTTACGTCGCGCCGATGCTCGCGGGACGTGATCCGAAATTTCAGCGCTTCGGTGTCAACTTCTTGTTCATCAGCCTACTAATCATCGTGGTTGGATCTTTTGCCGGGCAATGGGCCGCGGTTCATCGCTTCATTGACGACTTGACGACCAATTTCTGGTTCGGCCATCAAGGCTATGAATATGTCGATCTGGGCCGGTTCTGGCAGATCTACCTCACCATCGGCTTGCTCTTGTGGGTGTTCCTGGTCGTGCGCGCGCTATGGCCGGTGTTGCAGCAGAAAGGCGGCAAATCGCTGATTTATCTGGTGCTGGTGTCGGCCCTGGCCATCGGGCTGCTCTACGCCGCTGGGCTGATGTGGGGCCAGCATACGCATATTTCCATCATGGAATACTGGCGCTGGTGGGTGGTCCATCTGTGGGTCGAGGGCATCTTTGAAGTCTTCGCTACGGCGATCATCTCGCTGCTCTTTGTCCGCATGGGAATATTGCGGACGTCGACGGCCACGGTGATGGTGCTATTCGCCACCATCATCTTCCTGTTCGGCGGCGTGCTTGGCACCTTCCACCATCTCTATTTCAGTGGCACACCCACATCCGTGATCGCGGTCGGCGCCATGGTGTCGGCGCTTGAAGTGGTGCCTCTGCTGGTGGTCGGATTTGAAGCCTATACGCGATACAAGGTCGAGCACGAGGCGGAATGGGAGCGGACTTATCACTGGCCGTTCCTGTTCTTTACGGCCGTGTTGTTCTGGAACCTGGTCGGCGCGGGATTATTCGGGTTCCTGATCAATCCTCCGATCGCGCTTTACTATATGCAAGGCCTGAACACGACGGCGAACCATGGGCACGCGGCATTGTTCGGTGTGTACGGCATGCTCGGACTGGGCCTGACGCTCTATTGCATGCGCGGGCTGACCGATGTGTCGCTTTGGAGCCAGAAGTTGCTCAAGACATCATTCTGGTCCTTGAACATCGGGCTGGCGATGATGACCTTTCTGTCACTGCTTCCGCAGGGCGTTTTGCAGACCTATGCCAGCATCGAGCATGGCTATTCATTTGCCCGCTCGGCGGAGTTCATCCATAGCCCGATCATGCAGATGCTGGTCTGGGCGCGTGTGCCAGGCGACATTGTGTTCAGCATCGGCGTGTTTGCATTCGTCTGGTTTGTGTTCAGAGCGTTCGTCCCGCATAAGCCATCGTTGACGGGGCAAGTCTCCGTCGCGGGAATCAAGGCGAATTGAATGCCGGATTGATCGGACGAACTGGCTAGTTCTACAGCCTCGTATTTGTTGCGTGACTCACTGCCCGACGAGGATGTGTAGAAAGCCGAGCGGGTCGTGACGGCGTGCGATGGCGTACATCATCGCAAAGCACAGCAATGCTCCCGCGAAAGCCGCGATCCTGCGCGCGCGTGTCCGGGCGCGTTTGAGTCCGAGCGAGCCCAGCGCGATATAGGCGACGAGCAAGGTGAGCTTTGCGGCCAGCCAGGGCGTGGCGAAGGGATTGAGCTGCAGGATGGCGACGAGCAGAAGGGCGGCCCCGAGGAGCGCGGTGTCGATGGCATAGCTGAGATAGCGCACGGGTGCGCGCATGCCGAACGTCGAGCCGGCCAGCATGGCGACGCTCCGGGTCGCGAACAGGCTGCCGCTCGCCAGCACCAGGCCGACGTGGGCGCTTTTTACCAACGGGTAGAACTCGGCAAGCGCCACGGCTCACCAGTGGAAATAGAACATGCCCTTGGCGAGCAGCGCGATGGCGATCACGTGGCAGAAGATGCTCATATGCAGACGGCGCGAGCGCCCGCCTCCGAGCAGCCCGCGCCGCCGCCAGACCATCGCGGTGACGAAATGCCCGAAGACGCTGACCGCGAGAACGATCTTGAGGGTGAGCAGCAGACCGAGGCTGCTTTCGAGCGGCTGCGCCAGCGCCGCCCGATGCTGCCATGCCAGCGCGATGCCAGCGCCGTACAGCGCCCCCAATACCCAGGGCATGATCATTACCGCGCGATTGCCGATGGCGCGCTCGACGTCCCGCATTGTCTCGCGCGGTAGGTGCTTGCGTACGCCTTCGAGCATCACGATCTCAAAAAGACGGTGCCGATGAAGGCGATGGCCGCCAGCAGGTGCACCATGAGCAGCAGGGGATAGCTCATGGCGCCCGGCGGCGGCCTGCTCGCAGACGCCGCACCGGGATGACCGCCAGGTCCGTGCCGGGCAGCAGATCGGCCAAGGTGTGTGCGTCCAGATGCTCCAAGAACAGTCGCAGGCCGTCCTGGAGCACGCCGGCGAGCCTGCAGTTGCCGGTGAGCGCGCATTGGTTGCCGATAGCGAAGCACTCGACCAGATCGAAATCGGGCTCGATGCCGCGCACGACCGCGCCCAGGTTGATGTCTGCGGGTTTACGCGCGAGACGCATGCCGCCGCCCTTGCCGCGGACGGTCTCGATCCAGCCCTGCAGTCCGAGCTGGTGCGTGATTTTCATGAGGTGCGCTTCGGAGAGGCGATGGGCCTCTGCGATCTCGGCGATGGTGCACAGGCGGTCCGGGTGCCGACCTACATACATCAGCAGGCGCAGCGCGTAGTCGGTCATGGCGGTCAGCCGCATGCAAATGCTCCGTCGTTCATGGGTTGCGAGGTCGTATCATCAGCGGGAAGAACCGCCATAGGTATAACGCAAAGGCGACCACCCACGCGAGCGCGGCGGCGTGCAGCGCCGCCAGCGCGAACGGAACGGCCGAGAGGGCGACGAGGCGCAAGAGGGCGGCGGCGATCACCAGCATATAGCTCGCCACCATGCTGCGGTCGGTTTCCAGTGGCCGGCCCAAGTGCCCCAGCGCGGTGCGCGTGACCATACCGATGATCAGCACCGAGAAACCGGCCATGCCGATGACGTGGGCGGGCCAGGCGGTGCGGAAGATCCATCCCGCTGCGTGGCCGGCCGCGACCAGCAGGCCCGCGCCCAGACCGCAGTACCCGCCATAGAGTATCCACAGCAGGGGTCGGCGCAGCGCTGCCGCGGGTTTCCAGGTCACCACCTGGACCAACGCCAGCGTGCCGGCAACCGCCAGCGCCGCTGCTGTCGTCTGCGGCCATTGCATCAATGTGGCAAGAACCGCCAGCACGGTCGCGCCGACCTGCCACTGGCCCGTGCGGGTGTGCATCGGAATCGACAGGCCCTGCACGGCGCGCATGGCGAAGACAGGGATTACCCGGCGCGCGATCAGCAGCGCGATGACGGCCATGCACAAGAGGCCGGTGTGGAAGTGCGCCATCAGGCCGGCGTAGTCGCCTTGACGTACTGCGGCGAGGTAAAGCGCGTCGGCGACGCCCAGCGCCAGGACCATGAGCGGCACACCATAGTTGCGGCGATTGGCCGTCCCGTACACCGCGCGCGCCAGCGCCAGCGCGGCAGCAGCGAAGAAGACCAGCTCCGATAGCGCTGCCAGCAGGAACGCGGTGGAGTCCGACACGAGGAAGCCCGCACGGGCGACGACCCACAAGCCGCACAGCAACGCGAGCGGCAAACCCTGCAGGGGATTGACGCCGGTCCAGTTGCTCGCCGCCGTGAGGAGGAAGCCGACGGCGATGGTGGCGACGAATCCCCAGAGCATCTCGTGCGCGTGCCAGGCGACCCCACCCAACGGCGCGGTGAGCCACTGTGGCGCATATACCCACAACGCCACGGACAGCGCGGCCCAGCCGCAGCCCGCGAGATACAGTGGCCTGAAGCCTAGCTCGAGAAACGCGCGCCACTGCGGCGCGGGGGTAGCGGAATCGAGTCGGCTGATCTGTTGCAAATCAGCCACGAGCCAGATCGCCCGGCACGGCGTCAGGATTGCGGTTCAACTGATAGCCATACCAGAGGCTGCGGGCGATCCGCTGAGCCAGCATGTGTGCCTGCTCGCCCATAGCCCGGTTCGGCAGGGCGGCGGTTGTTTCGCGGAACAGGGCGAGCCAGCGCTGGAAAAGCTCGGGCGTGAGGCCGGGTAGCGCCGCGTGCTTCGGCATGGGCGTCCCCGAGAAGCGTCCGGTGCCGCGCAAGGCCGACGACCAGAAATCGACAAGCTTGGCGAGGTGGTGGTCCCAGTCCTGCACGTGCTCGTTGAAGATGGGACCAAGCATCGGGTCCCGCCGAACGTCTGCGTAGAAGGCGTGGACCATGACGGTAATTTCGGCTTCGGTGCACAGATCTGGGGAGGGCATAATTACGTCGTGGATCACATAAGATAAAGATATATATATAATATATCTTACATCACCGGATGTCACGCATTCGGTCGCCGCAAGGGCCTATCGGGTATGCGTTATCTCAATCGCGACTGGGACACTTCGCCACACGCGATTAACGATATCCACGGTGCAAAAGGGTGTAGTCGAAGGGCCGCTTCCGCTAGATTTCAAAGTCGTCTTGATTCGAGTATTTCAAGCTCATCATGGTGACAGCCTAAACGCCCCCTTTCTGCGGATGAGGTACTGGATCTGACCCGAAAATCAATTCCGTCAATGGGAAATGTCACCGAGTACCGCAACCTGAAACTCCTGCGTCAGGGCAAGGAAGTCGAGTCGGTCATATTTCCTGGTGAAAATC
Source organism: Gammaproteobacteria bacterium (assembly GCA_020845975.1). GTDB lineage: Bacteria > Pseudomonadota > Gammaproteobacteria > SZUA-140 > SZUA-140 > JADJWH01. Next base: position 22,357 of record JADLET010000049.1, read on the forward strand.
CACGCTACAAAATGGCTGCATTGGATCATCATCACTTCAAGTGCACAGCTTGCGATGTTCGGTTCTTGTAGCCTGAGCCACATGGCGCCCCGCGGATTTTCTGTCGAACACGATGACGTCAATGACGTCATCCTCTATGGAAACTGCGGCGACTGCCGCCGCCACAGTCCCTCCACTTGTGATCAGCCTTCACACATTAAGATTTCCTGGATTTCTAACGTCGTTTACTCACTCTCCGGGGCTCATCAGCGCCTTCCCGAGTCGTTGGACTTGCCTGCGCCGAAACAACGCCGCGCGTGCTAACAGAATGGTGGTTATCGGCACGGTTATCGACAGGAGCATGATGATCACCCAGGGGTGCAGCACCAGTTGCTGCTCCTGCATCGAGAAATACAGGATGGAGGCCAGCGTTATGCACCAGGCCCCGAAGGTATAGGCCAGCGCCGGTGGGTGCATGCGCTGGAAATAGTCATTCAGACGCACCAGTCCGACGGCCCCGGTAAGCGTGAACAGGCCGCTCGCCACCAGCAACAGCGCAACGCCGGCCTCCACCCACCACGACATCTCGCTCATTCGATCACCTCGCCGCGCAACAGGAACTTGGCCAGGGCCGCCGAACTGACGAAACCGAGCAGCGCGATCAGCAGGGCCGCCTCGAAATACATGCTGCTGGCGTAGCGTATCGCCAACACCAGCAACACCAGCATGCCGTTGATGTACAGAAAATCCAGTGCCAGCACGCGGTCCTGCGCGGCAGGTCCGTGCAGCAACCGAACCAGGATGAGAGCCATCGCCAGACCATGGCAGACCAGCGCCACGGTGATGGCGCCATCGAGCAACGGACTCATTCGAAGATCTCCTTCAGCGGACGCTCATAACGCGACTTGAAGTGCGCGATGAACTCGGCCTCATCGTCCAGATCGAACACATGCAGCAGCAGGGAGCTGCGGTCCAGCATGAGCTCGCACCACACCGTGCCGGGCACGACAGTAGTGATGGTGGACAGAGCCGCCAGCGCCGCCGGACTTCTCAGCTCCAGGGGTATGCGGACGAAGGCGCCTCGGGGCATGCACCGGTGAGAGCGCAGCACCCCCCAGCCCACGCTCAGGTTGGACAGGATGACATCGTGCCCCACCGTCAGAATCAGGCGCATCAGCACCAGCGGATGTCGGATGCGCGCAGGGTATGGCCGCAGCGGGGCCAGCAGTATCGGCATGAGAATGGCCAGGAGCGCCGCCATGATCAGATGCCCCGGCGCCATAGAATGGTTAAGCGCCAACCACAATGCGAACAGCGCCAGCGACAGCAGCGGAGAGGGCAGCAGACGTCTCATGATTTCTCCCTCTTCATGGAAGCGCCCCCGGGCGCAGCACGCCGGGAACAGGCCTTGCAGTCATGATGGCACCGATGTAGCTGGCAGGCTGGTGCAAGCCATCGGCTGCGGCGTGCACATAGTTCAGCACCGGTCCCGCGCGCAGCACGCACAGCGCGCAGACGAGGATGAGCGCGGCAATGGGCAGGCACTCGATCAGGCGCAGGCGCGGCGGCGTGTCCGCATGCGTAGTCCAAAAATGGCGTATGCCGGCACGCGACAGGGCGATGGTCGTCAACAGACCCGAGACCAGCATGAGCACCAGCAGGACCCAGCCTCCCGTCGCAACCTCACCCCCGGCGAGCAGGGCCGACAGCATGCTGAACTTGGCCATGAAGCCGGACATGGGCGGCAGCCCGGCGATGAGCAGCACGCACAGCATGAATGCCAGGCCGAGAAAAGCCATGGCCGCGGGGATGGGCCGTCCGATCAGTGCCTCCTCGTCATCGTCCAGATTGGCCTCGCCGATAGCAGGTGCGGCTTCCACAGTGAAAGGCAGCGGTTGGCTGCCGTCGTCGGCGCGCAGGACATCCGCTTCGGGCCGCCCGGCCCGCTCGACCAGTTCGATGAGCAGATACAGCGCGCTGATCGACAGCGTGGAGCTGAACAGGTAGAAGAGCATGCCGCCGGTGAGCGCAGCCTGGTTCAGACCAATGGCGGCCAGCAGCGTGCCCGAGGACACCAGCAGGCTGAAGGCTGCGACCTTTCTCAGTTGCTGGGAGGCAATCACCCCAAGGGCGCCAAAGGCCAGCGTGGCCAGGCCTCCGGCGACGAGCACCTCGGCGCCGAAGGGCGTGGCACCATCGGTTCCAGAGGGAAAGAACAGCATCCAAAGCCGCAGCAGGGCGTAGATGCCCACTTTGGTCATGATGGCGAAGAGCGCCGCCACCGGCGTGCTGGCGGCCGAGTACGCCGGCACCAGCCAGAAATTCAGCGGCCAGATCGCCGCCTTGATGAGAAAGGCCAGGGCCAGAATCGCGGCACCGGCATGCATCAGGCCGATGTCGCCCTCGGGCACGAGCGGAATCTTCTGCGCCATGTCGGCCATGTTAAGCGTGCCGGTGACGCCGTAGAGCATGGCCACGCCCACCAGGAAAAAGGACGAGGCCAGCAGGTTGACGGCGATGTAGTGCAAGCCGGCTTTCACTCCGGCCCGGCCCGAGCCGTGCAGCAGCAGGCCGTAGGAAGCCGCCAGCGTCACTTCGAAGAACACGAACAGATTGAACAGGTCCGCGGTCAGGAAAGCGCCGTTCAGTCCCATCAACTGTATCTGCACCAGGGTATGGAAATGCACCCCGGCCCGGTGCCAGCGCGCCGAGGAAAACAGTACCGCCGCAAGCCCCACGATGGCGGTGATGAGCAGCATCAGAGCAGTGAGCCGGTCCAACGCCAGCACGATGCCGAAGGGCACATCCCAGTTGGCCGGCAGATAGATGCCGATGGCCGAGGGCGTGCCATTGCCGTGCACCCTGGCGAGCAGTGCCAGGGCAATGAGCAGACCCAGCAGGCTGGCCGACACATTGATGAGCGCCTTCCAGTAGCGCTGCTGCTCGCTCATGAAGAGCATCAGCGCCGCGGCAACCAGTGGCAACAGGATAGGCGCGATGATGAGATGCGGCATGACCGCTTCGATCAGTGCGTTCACAGATCGCCGTCCTCCCCGTCGACGTGGTCGGTCCCGGCCAGGCCGCGTGAGGCCAGCAGCACCACCAGAAACAGCGCGGTCATGGCAAATCCGATGACGATGGCCGTGAGTACCAGCGCCTGCGGCATTGGATCTGTGTAATGCAGCAGGTCCGGCACCATACCGGGAACGACGATGGGTTCCTTGTCGATGGACAGGCTGCCCATCGCGAAGATGAACAGGTTCACCGCATAGGACAGCATCGACAAACCCATGATGACCTGGAAGGTGCGCGGGCGCAGCAGCAACCAGACGCCTGAGCCGGCCATCACGCCGATGGCCAGGGCAATGATGATTTCCATCAGCCGGCCTCCGCTGACGTGGCGGACGGGGTGGGCGCAACGGACGAGACAACCGGCGGATGGCGATGACCCCGCAGGGACTGGTGGGCCATCGCAGTGAGCGTGAGCAATGTGGATCCTACCACCACCAGGAACACGCCCAGGTCGAAGAACATCGCGCTGGCGATGTGCATCTCGCCGAGGACGGTCAACGTCACATGGGCTGTATGGCTGGTAAGAAAGGGGTAGCCCAGCGTCACCGCACCCAGGCCGGTGGCCACCGCGCACAGCAATCCGGCCGCGATCCAGCGCAGAGGATGCAGGTTCAGGTGGGCCTCCACCCATTGCGTGCCGGCCACCATGTACTGGGCGATGAAGGCGATGGCCACGACCAGGCCGGCGACAAAGCCGCCGCCGGGCTCATTATGGCCGCGCATGAACAGGTACACCGCCACCACGCCGGCGATGGGCAGGATGAGGCGCACCAGCACGCCCGGCACCATGAGATAACCCAATGCAGTGTCAGTGGCCGTGCGCGCGTTGACCAGATCGGTAGCCACGTCCGGCGGCAGGCGCTGCTGGCGTGGCATCTCTATGCTTTCGCGCGGCGGGCGGAAGCGCCGCAGCAGCGCGTACACGGTCAGGGCCACTGCACCCAGCACGGTGATCTCGCCCAAGGTATCGAAGCCGCGGAAATCCACCAGCATGACATTGACCACGTTGCTGCCGCCGCCTTCGGGCAGGGCCTTTTCGAGGAAATAGGGCGAGATGCTCTGCGGCGCGGGCCTCGTCAACATCGCATAGGCCAGCGCCGCCAGCCCGCCCAGCGCCACCATGAGGAACAACTGGGACTGCAGGCCACGCGCGCCAAGCAGGCGCACGGCCCTGCGCCCGGCGAGTATCAGCCATGCCTGCGCCTTCACGAACAGGAGATAGCCGTTCAACCGATGGATGAGCGGCGTCTGCCGAAAGTCACCAAGCTTGATCCGTTTACGCAGGAACAAATAGCCGGTGATGCCGGCGATCATGGCCACCAGGCTCATCAGCAGTGGAGCGGTGAAGCCATGCCACAAGGCCAGGCTGTATTCGGGCAGCGTGCCGCCGACCACCGGGCGTGCAGCGGCCGCGAGTGAGGGTCCGATAGACACGCCGGGGGCGACGCCCACCACCAAGCAGGTAAGCACCAGCAGCGCCACCGGCATGAGCATCCATCGGGGCGCTTCGTGAGGTTCGCGCGGCAGAGTGGTCGAAGGCGGGCCAAAAAAGATGTCGTGACTAAAACGCAGCGCGTACACCACAGCGAATACGCCGGCCACTGTCGCCAACACCGGAAGTCCGAACTCCACCCAGGGCAGAGAGGAGATGTAGACGGTTTCGGCGAAGAACATTTCCTTTGACAAAAAGCCGTTGAGCAGCGGCACCCCGGCCATGGC
>JADLET010000050.1 GCA_020845975.1 Gammaproteobacteria bacterium
CAAGGAACGCGGCTTCACGCTGATCGAAGTCCTGGTCACTGTAATCGTTCTGGCGATTGGCCTGCTGGGTCTCGCCGGCCTGCAGCTTGGCGGATTGCGCTACAGCTTCAGTGCCTACCAGCGCTCGCAGGCGACGATCATGGCGAACGACATCGTGGACCGCATGCGCGCCAACCGCACCGTCGCAGCGGCGGGCGCCTACGATACCGATATCGGCGATGAACCCGATGATGAGGATTGCACGGGTGTTGGCGCAGACTGCTCCGCGGCCACGATGGCCGACGCCGACCTGTTCGAATGGAAACAGACACTCTCCGATATTCTGCCGTCCGGTGATGGTTCCGTGGCGAGAGACGGGGACCGTTTCATCATCACGATTCAATGGGACGACACCCGCGGTGAGGAAGACCCCAAGACATTGGCGGTGGAGACCGTATTATGAATATGTCCCGGCCCGATTACTCATCGATCCAGCACCAGCGCGGCCTGAGCCTGGTCGAACTTATGGTTGCGATCACCATCAGTCTGATTCTGCTCGCCGGTGTGGTACAGATCTTCCTCAGCAGCAAAACATCGTATCGACTGCTCGAGGCCACGTCCCGCGTACAGGAAAACGGGCGTTTTGCCGTCGGCTTCGTCAGCGAAGACGTGCGCATGGCCGGCTTTCGTGGATGTTACCGGGGCGATCCGGCGGACATCGAACCCGGCATCAATACTCCTGCTTCGTTCAACTGGGACTATGCGACAGGAATCACAGGGAACGAATGGACCGGCGCCGGATGGACGCCAGGGCTGAACGCCCTGATCGCCGGACAGGTAGTCAATGGAAGCGATGTGCTGATCACGCGCGGACTCGCCGATGACGGGGTGAACCTGACCGCGCCATCGAGTTTCACCGAAATCTTCGCCGCAGATGCCGGCAACATCACCAACGGCGACATCATGATTGTCAGCGACTGCACCCAATCGTCGGCATTCCAGGTCACCAGCCAGGCCAGTGCCGCCGGCATAGTGGCCCTCAGTCATGTCTCAGGTGGAACCTGGGTCCCGGGCAACGTCAGTTCCACTCTGGCCAGGACCTACGGAACCGATGCCCAAGTGGGACGACTGGTCACCAATGTCTACTACATCGGCACCGGGGCCAGCGGGGCGCCGGCCCTGTTCCGCCAGTCGACGCAGCCGGGCGGGGCCATGCAGGCACAGGAGCTGGCCGAGGACGTGGAAAACATGCAGGTGCTTTACGGAGAGGATACCGACAATGACGACGTCGCCAACCGCTACGTCACGGCAAACAATGTGGGCACCTGGAATGATGTTGTGAGCGTGCGCGTCAGCCTGCTGATTCGCAGTGAAAACAACATTTCATCTTCCGCCCAGACCTATACCTATAACGATACCGAGACCACGGCGGATGACCGCCGGGTCCGCCGCATCTTCAACACCACGATCAAGATCCGCAACAGAGGACTGCTCTGAGGCTTTGTCACGGAGAACATGATATGAACAGAAAGTTCGTTCGCCAGAAAGGGTCCACCCTAGTCATCAGCCTGATGATTCTGATCGTGATGACCCTGATCGGAATTACTGGCATTGCCTCTTCCACGCTCGAGGAGAAGATGGCGGGAAACACACGTGACCAGGCGCTCGCGTTCCAGGCCGCCGAGGCGGCGCTGCGTGATGGGGAGCAATACTGGAGCAATATCGTATCGCTGGCCGCTGCCTTCAATGGCGCCACCGAGGGCCTCTATGCCCTGAACAATCACCCCGACATTCTGGATGAAGACACATGGGACAATTCCAGGGCCTATGCCGGCGAAATAGAAGGCGTCAAAGGACAACCGCGCTTCATCATCGAACTGCTGGGTCAAATTCAGACCAACACCAACGATCTCAATATGGGGGGTTACGGTGAAACCAGCGGCCTGGCCACTCCATTTGTTGCGCGCGTCACGGCGCGGGCGGTGGGAGGCACGGACAATACCGTCGTCATCCTGCAATCAAATGTCCTCTAAGGATATAGCTCACAGCATATGTCATCGTCGCTTCCTTTCAGGAGTCACGCCATGAACACGATCAAGAATACCCTGCAACGCTACCTGTCCGCCTTCGGCGTATTGTCACTGACATTTGCGCCTGGCATCCAGCAAGCCATGGCGGCGCCGGGAACGATCTCGCAAGTCCCGCTCTATGTCGGACCCTCGGTTGAGCCCAATGTGGTGTTCCTGGCGGACGATTCGGGCAGCATGGACTGGGCACTCATGACGCCGGAAAGCGATGGCATCATGTACCTCGGTGGAAACGACTATTACTACAGTCAACCGGAAGCGGGGCCGAGCACACTTGATTGGTACTGGGTTACCCCGGCGGAAGAATACATGCTCGATGTAAAGGGCGTCGCTGCACCGGCCAACGGTGTCTGGCGTGCCTGGAACCATAATTACAATACGATCTATTACAATCCTGAAGTGACGTATCTTCCATGGGCGGGCCTCAACAGCAGCGGGAATGCCTACGGAAACGCGAGCCCAACGGCGGCGCGCGTCAACCCCTATTCGTCCACATCGAGCACCGTGGATCTGACCAAAACGAACACCTCCTATGCCTCGGATTACCCGGGGTTCTCCAACTTCACGGTCACCAACTTCTATCCGGCACGCTACTACACCTGGACCGATAGTGACGGCGATGGTGTCGTAGACGCCGGAGACGCGCACACCCTGGTGGAAATCACCAATGTCTCCACCAACAAGACACCGACACCGCCGTCGAGTTATACCGGGAGCATACGCCGCACCGACTGCGCCGCCGCGCCGGTGTGCACCTATGCCGAGGAAATCCAGAACTTCGCCAACTGGTTTTCCTATTACCGCAAACGCGAGCTGACCACCAAGGCCGCGATCAGCCTGTCCGCCGCCGGTGTCACAGGCGTGCGCATGGGTTATGCCACCATCAACAACAATAACAGTGTCAAGATCAAGGTCGCCTCGATGAACCTTGACCCAGCAAGCGGCAACAAAAAGAAACTATACGAAAAGCTTTTCAAATCAAACTCCAGTGGCGGAACCCCGTTGCAGACAGAGCTGCGCGACACCGGCAAGTACTTCGAGTGCAAGTCCGGCAATATCATGGGCGTCAGTGGCTCGAGCTGCCCGATTCTGCCGGCGGCGCAAGGCGGTCAATGCCAGAAAAACTTCACCATCCTGATGACGGACGGCTTCTACAATGGAAGCTCACCAAGCCTGAGCCCTTCAAACGCTGATGGCAATGACAACACTGACTACGATGGCGGCTCATACGGCGATAACCATAGTAATACACTGGCTGACGTCGCCATGCATTACTACGAGCGCGATCTGGCGACCTCACTCGCGAATGAGGTCCCGGTATGGGAGGACTCTGTCGATCAAGCCCAGCACCAGCACATGAACACCTTCACGGTGGCCTTCGGAGTTGACGGCACGCTGGATCCCTTCGACACCAAGACACCCGGCGATGCGAGCGACACCGATCCCACCGATGCCGGTTTTGAATGGCCCGACCCGGCCGATGGCAATGCGCAGAAGATTGACGACCTCTGGCACACCGCGTATAACGGCCGCGGCCAGTTTTACAGCGCGCAGGATGCCACTACCCTGGCGGCGGGACTGGCGGATGCCTTTGCCAGCGTCACGCGCGGCACCAGCTCATCTTCAGCGGTGGCCTTCAACACCACCACGCTGGATACCGGAAGTCGGGTCTATCAGGCAACATTCAACCCGTCCGACAACTGGCATGGCGACTTACTCGCCTATGATCTCTCCATAGAAGGCGCCATCGCAACGACGCCAGCATGGCAGGCCTCGGAAATGCTTGATAGCAAGACTCCCTCCGAGCGGAAAATTTTCACCTATAACGAAACATCCAAGCAGGGCGTAGAATTCAAGACCTTGTCGGACCTCTCCACCAAGCAGCAGAATGATCTGAATATGAGCCCCGCCGGCACCTCTGACGGACTGGGCCAGGAGCGTCTGGACTACCTCCGTGGCGTACGCACCGACGAGGATGCCGGGAATTTCTTCCGTGAACGAACCAGTATCCTGGGCGACATCGTCTATTCCAATCCGGTCTATGTCGGTCCGCCGCAGTCAGGTTACGACGATGATCCGGCCTTCGGTGATGGCTCATACAGCAGCTTCAGCCCAAACCGGGTTCCGGCAGTTATATTCGTCGGATCAAACGACGGCATGCTGCACGGGTTCAGTGAAGACGGTGAGGAGGTCTTTGCCTATGTACCGAACATGCTGTTCTCGAATGCAACGAGCGAAGGCCTGCACTATCTGACCGATCCGGCCTACGAACATCGCTATTACGTCGACCTGAGCCCGACGGTGGCTGACGTCTATCTGAACAGCAACTGGAAAACCATCCTGATAGGCGGCTATCGGGCGGGAGCGCGAGGCCTGTTCGCGCTCGACGTCACCGAACCGAATAGCATCACTGATGGAGATGCAGATTCCACTGTGCTATGGGAGTTCACCAGCAACGACAATAACGACCTGGGCTATTCCTTCAGCAAACCTACCATGGCCTTGATGGAGAACGGCAAATGGGCGGCCGTGTTTGGAAATGGCTATAACGATCAGGGCGATGGTGAAGCCAAGCTGTTTATCCTCTACCTGGATGAGGGCGTGGATCGCACCTGGAGCGCCGGCGACTACAAGGTCATCACGACCGGTGTCGGATCATCAGCCGACCGCAACGGATTATCCACGCCAGCCCTGGTAGACAGCGACGGTAACGGCAAGGCTGATCGCGTCTACGCGGGTGACCTGAAGGGAAACCTGTGGGCATTCGATCTGTCAGACCCCGACACTGATGCCGCGTGGGGTGTCGCCTATGGAAAGGCGCTTTTCAATGCGTCAGAGCCGGCAGGCACGCCGCAGCCGATAACCTCGAAACCCGTGGTCGCTCGCAACCCGGCGGTTGCCCTCACCGTGGGCAATACCCCGGATATACTGGTTTTATTCGGCACCGGACAATACATGGTCAACGGTGACAAGAGCAGTGCCGACA
>JADLET010000051.1 GCA_020845975.1 Gammaproteobacteria bacterium
GCTGGGCACGCGCACCGAGATCAAGAATCTAAACTCCTTCCGTTTCGTCGAGCGCGCCATCGAATTCGAGATCGAGCGCCAGATCGAGGTCCTCGCGGGCGGCGGCACGATCACACAGGAAACCCGCCTGTACGACCCCGACCGCCACGAGACCCGACCCATGCGCAGCAAGGAAGAGGCCTACGATTACCGCTACTTCCCGGACCCGGACCTGTTGCCGGTGGTGATCGAGGCGTCGTTCATCGAGGCCGTGCGCGAAACGCTGCCCGAGCTGCCCGACGCCAAGCGCGAACGCTTCGCGCGTGACTACGGACTCAGCGCCTACGAGGCCGAAGTTCTGACCGCGAGCCGCGAGCTGGCCGGTTACTACGAGGAAACCGCGCGGACATCGGGGAACGCCAAGCAGTCGGCCAACTTCGTGATGGGTGAGGTGCTCGGCGCGTTGAACAAGGAAGGCCGCGAGATCGGCGCGGCGCCGGTCAGTCCCGCGCTGCTGGGTGGCCTGATCCGCCGCATCGACGATAACACCATCTCCGGCAAGCTCGCCAAGCAGGTCTTCGAGGCGATGTGGGCCGGCGAGGGCGATGCGGACGCGGTCATCGCCAGCAAGGGCCTGCGCCAGATCACCGACAGCGGCGCGATCGAACAGGCCGTGGACAAGGTGCTGGCGGACAATCCGCAGCAGGTCGAGCAGTTCCGCGCCGGCAAGGACAAGGTGATCGGCTTCCTGGTCGGCCAGATCATGAAGGCCACCCAGGGCAAGGCCAATCCGGCGCAGGTGAATGAGTTACTGCTGAAGAAACTCAAAGGTGATGGGTAATGGGTGAACGGTGATCGGGCATTGCGTTGACGGAGTAAATGCGGCCAGCTTCTTGCCATCACCCATCACGTCTACTCGTCAATTTCCAGTGCCACCTCCCCGACTACGCCCTCCCGAATCCGAAACCCCCGCATCTCCAGCACGCCCTTCGTATTGAGCGAGATGATCAGATAGATCGCGTCGGGGTAGCCGGCCTCGGCGATGTCGATGCTTGAGGGCGCTGCGGGACTGACGGGATGGGAGTGATAGATGGCGAGCAGGTCTTCGCCGGTTTCGCGCATCTTTTTCAGAGCAGCGATCTGGCCGGCGGGGTCCATCGCGTAACGGTGTTCCGGGTGTGGCGCGATATTCATGACAGGGACGGCGCGCAGGGCGGCGCCGTCGCGCGCGCTGATCAGGCCGCAGACCTCCTGCCCCGGAAACGCGCGGGCTTGGTCCAGCACCTGGTTGATGATCCGACGCGGCAACCGCAACATCGCGTCGGGTTTTTCTTCCGGGATGTTCCTGCCTGCGGTCATGGCTACGCGCTCCCGTCGTGGCGGGCGGCCACCGCCCGGAGATGTCCGCCAAAGTCGCGGCGCTGTTCGATCCCGGTATAGCCATGATGCTCGAGCAGCGCGGCGACAGCGGCCGCCTGTTCATATCCATGTTCGAGCAGCAGCCAGCCGCCGCGGACGAGGTGCGTCGGGGCCGTAGCTACGATGCGCTCGATGGCTTCCAGTCCATTCTCTCCCGGGGTCAGCGCGGTCGCAGGCTCGTGCGGCAGGTCGCCCTGCAGCAGGTGCGGATCGAAGGCGTCGATGTAGGGCGGGTTGGAGATGATCATATCGTAGCGTTTCCCATCCAGCGGGCCGCACCAGTCTCCCGGCTGAAATTCGACATTGTCAGCGCCCAGCGTCCGCGCATTGCCGCGCGCGATGTCCAGGGCATCGCGGCTGATGTCAGTGGCCGTCACCCGGCAGGTCGGACGTTCGAGCGCAAGGGTCAGCGCGATTGCGCCCGAGCCGGCGCCGAGGTCGGCGATGCGCCGCGGCGAGCCGGTCGGCAGCCGATCCAGCGCCATCTCGACAAGCAGCTCGGTCTCCGGCCGGGGAATCAATGTTGCCGGGGTGACGCGGAAACGGCGTGACCAGAATTCTCGCCAGCCGGTCAGATAGGCAACGGGTTCACCCTGCGCGCGGCGCGCGATGAGCTCGCGATAGTGCTGAACCGATGCGAGGGTGAGCGCCAGTTCGGGTCGCGCCAGCAGTTGGGCGCGCGAGCGTTCGATGACATGGCCGAGCAATACCTCTGCGTCGAGGCGCGGGCTGTCGCTGCGGGACGCGAGCTCACCTGTCGCCCAGGCCAGGATCTCCCGGATAGTGACGGTGGCTGGCGCCGGCTCGGCGGGCGTGATCATGGCGCGAGTGCCGCGAGTTCCTCGGCCTGGTGCTCGTTGATGAGCGGGTCAATGACGGGGTCCAGATCGCCTTCCATGATCTCGTCCAGCTTGTAGAGCGTGAGATTGATGCGGTGATCGGTGAGGCGGCCCTGCGGAAAATTATAGGTGCGGATACGCTCTGAGCGGTCGCCGCTGCCGACCTGCAGCCGGCGTGTCTGCGCCTGTTCGGCAGTCTGTTTCTCGCGTGCCTGCGCGGTCAGGCGCGCGCCCAGCAGCGAGAGTGCGCGCGCGCGATTCTTGTGCTGGGAGCGTTCGTCCTGGCACTCGACCACGATGCCGCTAGGCAGGTGCGTGATGCGAATCGCCGAATCGGTCTTGTTGACGTGCTGGCCGCCGGCGCCGGAGGCGCGGTAGGTATCGATCTTGAGGTCGACCGGATTGATGGCGACCTCGCCGACCTCCTCCGACTCCGGCAGGATCGCTACCGTGCAGGCCGAGGTGTGGATGCGCCCCTGCGCCTCGGTAGCCGGGACGCGCTGCACGCGGTGGGCGCCGGACTCGAATTTCAGGCGCGAATAGGCGCCGCGGCCGATCACGCGGCTGATAATTTCCTTGTAGCCGCCGTGTTCGCCGTGACTGGTGCTCAGCACCTCGATCTGCCAGCCCCGGCGCTCGGCGTACATCGTGTACATGCGGAACAGGTCGCCGGCAAAGAGCGCGGCCTCATCGCCGCCGGTGCCGGCACGGATCTCAAGAAAGATATTCGCGTTGTCGAGCGGATCGGAGGGAAGCAGCAGGCGCTTGACATCGATCTCGAGCTGTTCGCCAGCCTGACGTATGCGTTTCAGTTCTTCCTGCGCCAGCGCCCGCACCTCCGGATCCTTGTCCTCGAGCATCCCCTCCGTCGCGGCGTACTCCGCCAGATTGTCGCGGTAGGCATCGAAGGTGGCGGCGAGCGGGTTGAGCTGGGCGTATTCGCGCGACAGATCGCGGAAGCGCTGGGGTTGGGCAATGGTCTCGGCGTCGGACAGCAGCGCCTGCAGTTCCTGCAGGCGCTCGACCAGGGAGTCCAGTTTACGTTCAATGGAGGGGGACAGCACGGATTACTCGTCCGGATCCTTCAGGTCGAGCAGCTCACGCGCCGCGCGCAGCAGGTCGTTGCGGCCCTCGAAGCCGGCGCGACGCATTTGCGCCGTCAGGTCGTGAGCCAGTTTGTTGGTGAGCGCATAGGCGAGGTGGGCGATCACCCGGTCCGGGTCGGCGCCGCTGCGCAGCATGCGGCGCGCCTTTTCCAGCTCGCCCTCGCGCTGCGCCTCGGCGTGGTCGCGGTAGGCGCGTATGGTGGAGACGGCGTCGAGCGAGCGCAGCCAGCCCATGAAGCGCAGGGTCTGCGCGTCGATGATGTCCTCCGCCTGCAGCGCGGCCTGCTGGCGCGAACGCAGGCCTTCGTCGATGATCTCCTTGAGGTCGTCGACCGTGTAGAGATAGATGTCGTTGAGGGCGCTCACCTCGGGTTCAATGTCGCGCGGGACGGCGATGTCGACCATCAGCATAGGGCGGTGCCGGCGCGCCTTGATCGCGCGTTCCACCGCGCCCTTGCCCAGGATGGGGAGCTGGCTCGCGGTGGAGGAGATTACGATGTCCGCCTCGGCCAGGTAGGTAGGGATTTCCGCCAGCGTGATGGCCAGACCATTGACCGCCTTGACGAGGTTCTCGGCGCGCGCGAGCGTGCGATTGGCGATGATCAGGCGCGAGATACCGTTTTCGCGCAGGTGGCGCGCGGCCAGCTCGATGGTATCGCCGGCGCCGATCAGCAGTGCGGTGTGTCCATCAAGGGAGCTGAAGATCTGCTTGGCCAAACTTACGGCCGCGAACGCCACGGATACAGGGCTTGCCCCGATGGCGGTGTCAGTGCGGATCTGTTTGGCGACGGAGAAGGTATGCTCGAACAGCTTGTTGAGCAGCTTGCCTACGGTCCCGGCCTCCTTGGCCGCTAAATAGGCATCCTTGATTTGTCCGAGGATCTGCGGCTCGCCGAGGATCATGGAATCGAGTCCGCTTGCCACCCGCAGCAGATGTTTCACCGCGCCCTGGTCGGGATGGGTGTAAAGATAGGGCTCGATTTCCCCGGGAAGCAGCTTGTGATACTCCCGGAACCAGTCGATGACGATGTTTCCGTCAGGCTGATCCAGGCAGCACACCACCTCGGTGCGGTTGCAGGTGGACAGGATGGCCGCCTCGCTGACATGGGCGTGCGAGGCGAGATCGCGCAGGATGGTCGGCAGGCGATCGGGCGGAAACGCCACGCGCTCGCGTACCGGCAGGGGCGCCGTCCTATGATTGAGGCCGATAGCGACTAACGGCATGGATGTCCGCCCGGCGCATTCGCGCACGTCAGAAATGTCTCGATTCGGGTTCGATGAACAAGGGCAATTTTAACTGATTTAATTGTAAAAAAAGGCTATTATTTCACCGTCAGTCCATATCCGTATGCATCGGATCAAGTCTTTCCGTGTTTGGCCATGAAGGACAGGCATATGCGCAGCTCAACGTTTTCTGTTCTGGCGGGTATCCTCTGTATCGGTATCTCCGCCTGTTCGACTGTGGGGCAGCGCGCGTCAGGCTTCGCCGCGGCGCCTGGATCCGCCACGGCGACACCCGTGGCCAGCCCCGACTTGCCCTCCGTCGATCTCAGCGGCGAGCTATTGTATCAGATCCTCGAGGCCGAGATTGCCCTGCAGCGTCGCCATTACGACGTCGCGGGGGAGCGTTACCTCTATCTGGCTGAAGAAACCCGCGATCCGCGATTCGCCGAAATGGCGACCAAGGTCGCCATTTTCTCCCGCGACGACACTCGCGCCTTGCTGGCCGCCCGCCTGTGGGCGGAGCTCGACCCTTCTCAGATCGAGGCGCACCAGATGATGGTTGTGGCCTCTATCCGGGCCGGGGATCCGGACGCCGCCCTGCCGCACATGGAGTCGCTGTTGACGCCACGGGATGATGGTGAGGACGGATTCAGGCTTGTCGCCAGCATGTTGAACCGCGACGTGGATGTCATTGCTGCAATGAGTCTGCTGGACCGCTATATCGCCGGGCATGGCGATAATCGGGTGGCGTATTTCAACTATGCCCAGTTCGCCGTCCGTGTCGGGCAGTTGGGCAAGGCGGAAGAGGCGATCGATCGCTGTCTGGCGCTGGATCCCGATGCGATTGACACCATCGGATTGCGTGTGCAGATCTTGCTGCAGCAGAAGCGCGAAGCTGAGGCCCTCGACTTCATGGCCGAGTCGGTGCGCCGGCTTCCCGAGGATAACCGGTTAGGCCTGATGTACGCCCGCATGCTGGTGGATGCGAAGCGCCTTGAAGAGGCGACTATGCAGTACGAGCGGCTACTCGGGCGGGTTGGAGCCAATACGGAAGTTCTGCTGACGCTGGGCATGATCAACCTTCAGCTCAACCATCTCGATGCGGCTGAAAAATACCTGCTCCAGGCGGCGCAGGACGAGAATGCCGGGAACGATGCGCAGTTTTATCTGGGTTTGATCGAGGAGGGCCGTAACGATCCGGACGCGGCCATGGCGCATTATGCCGCTGTCGCCGGCGGTAATCTGTATCCCGAGGCGCGCATGCGCATCGTGGTTCTTCTCGCGGGCAAGGGGCGAGTGGATGAGGCGCGTGACCAGTTGCATATTCTGCACACACAGCTCCCCGATCAGCAAAAGCGCCTGTATCAGGTAGAGGGCGAGATCCTGCGCGGGGCCGGTCGGAGTGAAGAGGCGATGCAGGTGCTCGGCGCGGCGCTCGAAGCCAATCCGGGCGATGCTGACCTGCTTTACCAGCACGCCATCACAGCCGACTCGCTGGGGTTGATGAATGTTTTCGAGGACGATCTGCGCGCCATACTTGAGCGCGATCCCAATAACGTCGACGCCCTGAACACCCTGGGTTATACGCTGGCGGACCGTACCGACCGCTTCGAAGAGGCGTACGTCTATATTCAACGCGCCCTGGCCCGGAGTCCCCAGAGCAACGCGATTCTCGACAGCATGGGATGGGTGCTCTATCGTCTCGGAAACCACAAGGAAGCCATCAAATACCTGCGCCGTTCGCTGGAGATCAAGCTGGATCACGAGGTTGCCGCCCATCTGGGCGAGGTGCTGTGGGTTTCCGGCGAGCGCGACGAGGCGATCAACGTATGGGAGCAGGCGCTGGAACGGTTCCCGGACGACAAGTTATTGCTGGATGTGATGAAGCGCTTCGGGCAGTGACGGCACGGATGCATTCCGGGGGTCTGGTCTGATTTCCTCTGTCACGCCGTGCGGGATGGGTCGCCGCCTGGTTGCCCTCCGGACCCTGGCGGCAATACTGCTTTCCCTGCTGGTTGTTTCCTGCGCCTCCGTGCCCGGTGGTACGTCCCTGTCGCGCGCGGACGCCGAGACCGCATGGTTCGCGCGCAAGGAGATGTTGCAGGCGGTGCGCACGTGGGATATCAGCGGGCGTATCTCGGTGAGCGGTCCGGACGGTTCCTGGAACGCGCGCATCCACTGGTCCCAGCGGGGCGACGTCTACGATATCGATTTCATGTCGCTGTTCGGGCAGCGGGTGGCGCAGCTGGAAGGCGGCGACGGGGGTGTGGTGCTGCGGCTGCCGGACCAGAATCCGCAGCAGGCCGCGACCGCCGGGGAATTGCTGGCGGAGAGTTTCGGGTGGTCCGCGCCAGTAGACTCCTTACGCTACTGGATCCTCGGCATACCGCAGCCGCGCTACCAGGCGGTGACCCGGCTCGATGATCTCGGTCGACTGTCCCGGCTTGAACAGCAGGGCTGGAACGTCGAATATCCGCAGTACACAGCTGTTGGTGGTGATCCTCGCGATCTGCCCAGAAAGCTCATGCTGGAGGGGGAGCCCCTGCGCATACGTCTGGTGATCGACTCCTGGAATCTCGGGGGGTGAGTCCCCGCGCTTCGTAACGTATACTGGTGCGGTTACCGCAGGCCCCGCCGATGAGTCCGACTGACAATCCCTCCAATTCTTCGCCGCTCGATCCTGGTTGCGGATGGCCGGCGCCGGCCAAGCTCAACCGGTTCCTGCACATCACCGGCCGCCGCGCGGACGGATATCACCTGCTGCAGACCGTGTTCCAGTTCCTGGACTATGGCGATACCCTGGGTTTCGGGCTGCGCGATGATGCCGTCGTCCGCCGCTCCACCTCCTTGCCGGGGATAGATCCCGAGACTGATCTGACGGTGCGCGCGGCGCGCCTGCTTCAGCGCCATGCGGGGGTGACCCGCGGGGTTGAGATCGCGATCGATAAGCGTATTCCGCCGGGCGGTGGCCTGGGCGGCGGAAGTTCAGATGCCGCCACGACGATGTGGGCGCTTAACTGTCTGTGGAAGCTCGGATTATCGGTCGATGAGCTGGCCGCCCTCGGGCTGCGGCTGGGTGCGGATGTGCCCGTATTCGTGCGGGGTCAGGCCGCATGGGCGGAGGGGGTGGGTGAAATCCTCACCCCGCTGACGCTGGATGAACCCTGGTATCTGGTGGTGATCCCGAATGTGCAGGTCTCCACGGCTGAGATCTTCACCACGCCGGAATTGACACGCGACTGCAATGCCCTCACAATAGGCGGCTTTCTTTCGGGCGATCATGGGGTTAATGTCTGCGAGCCGGTGGTCCGGGCGCGCTTTCCCCAGGTTGCCGACGCGCTTGACTGGCTTGGCCGTTACGCACCGGCACGCATGAGCGGGACAGGTGCGTGTGTATTCGCGGGTTTTACGGAGCGTGGGGCGGCCGATGAAGCTCGGCGACTTCTGCCGGCAGGTTGGCGCGCCTTCGTGGCCAGGGGATGCAATCGTTCGCCCTTGCTGGCCAGGGTCGAGTTACACTGTGCGGAATTTGCGCGGTGATCCGTCCGGGCGGAATGGAATGCATGGGGTGTCGCCAAGCGGTAAGGCACGGGATTTTGATTCCCGCATACCCAGGTTCGAATCCTGGCACCCCAGCCAAATATGCCGGAGCACGGCTCCGTGATGGGGTTGAAGCAGATGGGCAGTGTAATACCTGAGGGCGCACAGTCGTGAATTTTGCCTCCGAGAGCGGAGCTGGCGGCGTTTACCGGCAGATGGTGGTGTTCAGCGGGACGGCGCATCCACAGCTTGCGCAGAGCGTGGTCTCCCGCCTCAATCTGCCGCTGGGCCGGGCCAACGTCGCCCGATTCAGCGACGGCGAGGCGCACATCGAGATCAGCGAGAACGTGCGCGGCAAGGATGTATTCATCATCCAGCCGACCTGCGCCCCGACGGACACCCATCTGATGGAATTGCTGCTGATGGTGGACGCGATCCGACGTTCCTCGGCCTATCGCATTACGGCGGTGATCCCGTATTTCGGGTATTCGCGCCAGGACCGGCGTCCGCGCTCGGCGCGCGTTCCGATCAGCGCGCGCGTGGTGGCGGACATGGTCACCAACGTGGGCACCGACCGGGTACTGACGGTGGATCTGCATGCCGACCAGATACAGGGATTCTTTGATATACCGGTGGACAATGTGTATGCCTCGCCGGTGCTGTTGACCGACATCTGGCGCAGCAAATATCCGCGCGTGATCGTGGTCTCGCCGGATGTCGGCGGTGTCGTTCGTGCGCGGGCCATGGCGAAACAGCTGGGCGGCGCCGACCTGGCGATTGTCGACAAGCGCCGGCCCGGGCCAAACATCGCCAAGGTCATGAACATCATCGGCGATGTGCGTGATCGCACCTGTGTCATGCTGTACGATATGGTGGACACGGCGGGCACACTGTGCGAGGCGTCGCGCGTACTGAAGGAAGAAGGCGCGGCGAAGGTGGTTGCCTACTGTACCCACCCGGTGCTTTCAGGGGAGGCCGTGCCACGCGTCAATGAATCCGTGCTTGATGAGCTGGTGGTGACGGATACCATCCCGCTGTCAGCGGAGGCGGTGCAGTCGTCCAAGATTCGCCAGCTGTCGGTGGCGGATATGCTGGCTGAGACCATGCGCCGCATTAACACGGAGGAGTCGGTCAGTTCGATCTATATGGATTAGTGGCATCCCGTATCGCGGGATGTGTGTTTCCAGGTTTTGTCAGATTTTATTGGTCGGTTTTGGCTGGTCGCGGCCGGGACCGGTATTCGGCAACTGAGGAGAAGATGTCATGAAGGTGAGTTTTGAACTGAATGCGCAAGTCCGTCACGACTGCGGGAAGGGAGCGAGCCGCCGCCTGCGTCGTGAAGGCAAGGTCCCGGCTGTCATGTACGGTGGCGGACAGCAGCCCATGAGCCTGACCCTGGAGCAGAACGCGGTGCGGCACAGCCTCGAGAACGAGGCCTTCTATTCGCATATTCTGACCATCAATATCGATGGCCAGCCCGTGCAGGCGGTGCTGAAGGATCTTCAGCGCCACAGCTACCGGCCGGTTCTTCTGCATATGGATCTGCAGCGCATCAGCGAGACCGAAGAGCTGCGCATGCATGTGCCGCTGCACTTCACCGGCGAGGCGGCTGCCCCCGGCGTCAAGCTGGGCGGAGGCATCATCTCGCATCTGGTGACGGACGTCGAAGTCATCTGTCTGCCCAAGCACCTGCCGGAATACCTGCAGGTGGACGTCAGCAACCTTCAGTTGAACGAGACACTGCATCTCTCCGACATCGAGCTGCCCGAGGGCGTGAAGATCATCGCATTGACCCACGGCGCCGAGCATGACCTGCCGGTGGTGTCGGTTCATGTTCCGCGTGCGGCCGTTGAGGCGGAAGCCGCGCCCACTACGGAAGCTGCTGCGACACCGGCTGCCGGCGAGGCCAAACAGTAAGGCCGCCAGGACGGATTCGCGAGCGGCAGGGCGGCCTTCTTGTCGGCGCCGATCGAGGTTATCGCGGGACTGGGGAATCCAGGCGCTGAGTATCGGGATACGCGCCACAACGCCGGTTTCTGGTTGCTGGATGATCTCGCGCGCCGAGCCGGAGCCGAGTTCAGATCGGAGCGCCGTTTCCAGGGGGAGACGGCACGCGCCGAGATCGATGGCCTTCCCTGTCACTTGCTCAAGCCCACGACCTTCATGAACCGTAGTGGCCAGGCGGTCGCCGCGCTCGCGCGTTATTACCGAATTCCCGTCGAACGCATTCTGGTGGTTCACGACGAAATCGATCTGCCGCCGGGCGCCGCGCGTTTCAAGCGCGGCGGCGGGCATGGGGGACACAACGGCCTGCGCGATATCATCGAGGTATTCGGCGGGGCGACGGATTTTCTGCGCCTCCGTCTGGGCGTTGGCCACCCCGGCAGCGCCGCCGCGGTAGTGAACTATGTGCTGCACCCGCCTTCCGCTGCCGACCGGACGTTGATCGACACGGCGATCGGGGAAGCCATCGAGGTATTGCCACTGGCCCTTGCCGGTCAGTCCGAGCGCGCCATGAACCGCCTGCACCGTCGGCGGGATGAGACCACGAAGCCGCAATAATCGCGGCAGGAGTATTCAAGTATGGGATTCAAGTGCGGCATTGTAGGTCTGCCCAACGTGGGCAAGTCGACGCTGTTCAATGCCTTGACCAAGGCGGGAATCGAGGCGAGCAATTATCCGTTTTGCACCATTGAGCCGAATGTCGGCATGGTGCCGATGCCGGATCCCCGTCTGACCGCGCTCGCGGTTATCGTCAAGCCGCAGCGCGTGCTGCCGACCACGATGGAGTTCGTCGATATCGCCGGCCTGGTTGCCGGCGCCTCGCAAGGGGAAGGGCTCGGCAACAAGTTTCTCGCCCATATCCGTGAAACCCAGGCCATCGCCCATGTGGTGCGTTGCTTCGAGCACGATGACATCGTGCATGTCGCGGGACGGATCGATCCGCTCGCGGACATCGAAACCATCAATACGGAGCTGGCCCTGGCCGACCTCGAGTCCGTTGAGCGCGCGCTGGATCGTGTGGCGCGCCAGACGCGCAGCGGCGACAAGGAGGCTATCGCGCGCCAGGGGCTGCTGGAGAAAGTGCGAGCCCATCTCGACAGCGGGCAGCTCGTGCGCACGATGGATCTGGGTGAGCAGCTCGACAAATTGCAGGATCTGCACCTGTTGACCTCCAAGCCCACCATGTACATCGCCAATGTTGCGGAAGACGGCTTCGAGAATAACCCGCTGCTGGATCGCGTGCGCGAGCTGGCGCTGAAAGAGGGGGCCGAGGTGGTGCCGGTATGCGCGGCGATTGAATCCGAGATTGCGGAGCTGCCGGAAGAGGAGAAGTCCGAATTTCTCGCCGACCTGAAGCTCGATGAGCCCGGGCTCAACCGGGTGATTCGCGCCGGTTACCGTCTGCTCAAGCTGCAGACCTATTTCACGGCCGGGGTGAAGGAAGTACGCGCCTGGACCATTCCGGTCGGCGCCACCGCCCCGGAATCGGCCGGCGCGATCCATACCGATTTCCAGAAGGGCTTCATTCGCGCCGAGGTCATCGCCTACGCAGATTTTATCGCCTGCAAGGGTGAGGCAGGCGCGAAGGAGGCAGGCAAGTGGCGCCTGGAAGGCAAGGATTACATCGTCCAGGATGGCGACGTCATACACTTCCGGTTCAATGTCTAGAAACCGGAACGCCCGGAAGGCTTGGTCCGAAGAAAAATGCCTGGAACCCGGCCGTTTCCCCTTGTCGCGCTTGGAGGGAATTCGGTATGATGGCCTTCCGCATTTCCCTGTAATCCATTGTTAGCCCATTTGGCTATGTAGCTCAGTCGGTTAGAGCACAGCATTCATAATGCTGGTGTCCCTGGTTCGAGTCCAGGCATAGCCACCATCTCCCAGCTTTCTTGTCACCATTCCTGACGCGAGCCCCGGTAGCGGGTGTTTCGCTGTATTTCTGTGTTTCCTGCCGTTCAAAAACCTGGATGAGTCGGGTTCTGGTCGCGCGCGCGGGGAGGTTGTTTGAATCACGTCACTGAGTTTTCCATGGATTGCCGGCCGCTTGCCTGGCCTTCAAGTGGTAGCTGTTCGTCATCGGTAGTTTCTCTTGTATCTAGGCGTGCCCGGTGTCTTGCCTGTCGCGGCGGTAGCGCGATGCCAGTGTATTGCGCAGAAATTCATACAATCACGGGGATGATTATGACTGTGTGCATTAATATAGAATAGTGTAAAAAATAAGAACTAATTGTGCAAAAACTTTGACTAGCATCACCAGTCATGGTTAACTTTCGTCAGAACGTCTGGTCGAGAGGCGGATCGGGAATGATCCTCAGGTAGGAAGCAATATCTGTCTGTGCCCCGCATACGTTCGGTTCTCAGGGAGGTTTTTCGTTAGGGATAATATTAAGAGGCTGTTATTTAAGTAATTTATAACAGTATCTGCTCATAATATATTTCATGGGAGAGACAAATGAAGAAACTAACTTCTCTGTCCTTGGCGCCGGCCGCGCTTTTCATAAGCGGCGCCGCCATGGCAGCGCCGATCGGTGGTTACGACGCGTGGACGGTTAACGCGGGCGTAATCTCGGCGACCTGCCCGGCGGGCCATTCGTGTTCCAACCTGGATGCCACTGGCAACGGTATCCTGCAGCAAAAGGTGGTGGACAACGCTGATACCACCGTTTCCTACTTCCGCACCATCGTTACCGATGAAGGCGCCACTGCGTCGGACCTGGCCTCGGTTCAGGCCCTGGGTTTCCGCATTGAAGGCCAGATCGGCATCGACGGCGGCGGCGGCAACAACTACACCAACCGCAGTGTCATCAAGGGCGGCGCTGTTCTGGGTAATGACGCGATGTCGACCGTGGCCGAGATTAACAGCGGCGCATTGGCATCGGGCAGCCTGGCTCCTGTCGTCCTGGATCAGCAGCAGGGTCTGGGCGCGACCACCCGCAGCATGGACTGGCATTTCCATGAGAACGGCGTGAACTACCTGGAGTTGAACGCGTACTCCACCGGCGGAGTCGCTGGCGGCGGCGCGGGTAACGAAGGTGCCATCACGGTACGTCGTTCCGGTGCGCTGACTGCGGGCGGTACGCTGACCCTGGGCGCGAGCCCAACGGAAGGCGTACAGACACTGGCCTATGCGGCTGGCGGATCCGTCACGGCGGTGTGGCTGACGCAGGCGGCTTCGGGCATCGGTTCCTTCACGAACCGCACCCTCGGCCTGCAGCGCTACACCGTTATCACCAACAATGGGAAGACCAACGTCGGTGGTACCTCGATCGATGCGAGCAATGCGGATGGCACGGGTAACTTCGCGATCGGCCTCAATGGTCCGGGCACCGAGATCAGCGGAACGCAGTTCGGCTGGAACTCGGCGCTGTTCGGCACGCAGCCACAGCAGTACTTCGAGAACTCCATCTCGACTGGACTGGTGGCGCCGAACGCTCCGGGCACCTTCGCTGATGACTTCGTCATTCCCTAACGACGCGTAGATAGGAGAGTAAACATGAATCGCAAATATATAGCTTTAGCGATGGCGTCCGCGGGGGGCTTGCTGGTTTCGGGTGCTGCCTTGGCGGGTTCCGCCGCGGCGCACAATGCTCCGTTGAGCTTCGACCAGTACTCGGTCACCAACGGCTCCATCACGGACACCTCGGTTGAGTGTAGCGTCGGCGGCTGGACCTGCGTCTCTCTGGACGCAACCAGCACCGGTATGCTGATGCAGCAGGTCACCGATCCGGGCACCGGCGTCTCCCTCATCCGTACCATCGTGACGGAAGAGAACGCCAACGGTA
>JADLET010000052.1 GCA_020845975.1 Gammaproteobacteria bacterium
ATCTTCGCGGTAAGGGAAAACAAAAGAGATCGCGCAATTGGAGACCACGGTTTCTGTCGCCAATCCAGGGCTTGTCGGTCAGACTGACCCCATACCGGTAGGACCAAGCTGCATCGAGCTAGTGAAACTATGGTCCTCGATTCCCTTGCCTGCCCTCTCCCGTGACAGGATCATTCTGGCCAGCCAGTCTATGATTGACGACAGAAGTCGTGGCCCCTACTCCGGCTTCATATGCGGAAACAGCAGCACATCCCGTATTGATGCGGAATCGGTGAACAGCATGACCAGGCGGTCGATGCCGATGCCCTCGCCGGCGGTGGGCGGCATGCCGTGCTCGAGGGCGCGGATGTAGTCGGCATCGAACAGCATCGCCTCCTCGTCGCCGGCCTCGCGCGCCTGCAACTGCGCCCGGAAACGTTCGGCCTGGTCCTCGGCGTCGTTCAGCTCGGTAAAGCCGTTGGCGATCTCGCGGCCGCCGATGAACAGTTCGAAGCGGTCGGTCACGGCCGGATCGGCATCGTTGCGCCGCGCCAGCGGCGACACCTCGGTGGGGTACTGGGTGATGAAGGTCGGCTCGTGCAGCTTTGATTCCACCGTCTGCTCGAACAGCTCGAGCTGCAGCTTGCCGAGACCGTAATCGTCCTTCGCCGCGAAGCCGCGCGCGCACATCAGGGCGCGCAGTTTCGTCGCATCCGTCAGGTCAGCCGACGGAATCTCCGGGTTGTAGTGCAGGATCGCCTCGGGCAGGCTCAGGCGGCGGAACGGGCGGCCGAAGTCGAACTGTGCGCCCTGGTAATCGAAGGTAGTCGCGCCGTGCACGTGCAGGCTCAGCCCGCGCAGCATCTCCTCGGTCAGGTCCATCAGGTCGTGGTAGGTCGAGTAGGCCTGATAGAACTCGAGCATGGTGAATTCCGGATTGTGGCGGGTCGAAAGCCCCTCGTTGCGGAAGTTGCGGTTGATCTCGAACACGCGCTCGAAGCCGCCGACCACCAGGCGCTTCAGATACAGCTCCGGCGCGATGCGCAGGTAGAGCGGGATGTCGAGCGCGTTGTGGTGCGTCTTGAACGGGCGCGCCGCCGCGCCGCCGGGCAGCACCTGCATCATCGGCGTCTCCACCTCGATGAAGGCGCGCTCGGTGAGGAAACGGCGGATGTAATCGACCACGGCGGTGCGCACGCGGAAGGTGCGCCGGGTGACCTCGCTCATGATCAGGTCGAGATAGCGCTGGCGGTAGCGCAGCTCCTGGTCGGCGATGCCGTGGTATTTGTCCGGCAGCGGGCGCAGCGCCTTGGTCAGCAGGCGGATCGCATCGACCTTCACCGACAGCTCACCGGTCTTGGTCTTGAACAGCACGCCTTCGGCGCCGAGGATGTCGCCGATGTCCCAGCGCTTGAACTCGTCGTAGGCCTCGGGCGAGATCACATCGCGCTGGATATAGAGCTGGATCTGTCCCGACATGTCCTGCAGATGGGCGAAGCTGGCCTTGCCCATCAGCCGGCGCGTCATCATGCGGCCGGCCACCTTCACCCGCCGCGCGTCGCGCTCGAGCGCCTCCGCATCGGCCGCGCCGTATTCCGCGTGCAGCTCGCCGGCGATGACGTTACGGCGAAAATCGGTCGGGAACGGGTTGCCGCGCGCGCGCAGGGCGGCGAGCTTGTCGCGCCGTTGCGCGACTTGTTCCTGTTCGTCGTGTTCTTCCGTCATGGCTCTCCTGGATGGGGACAGACCCCGTTTTTTGAAAAAAACGAAAAACGGGGTCTGTCCCCTATAAACCCTGCTTGAGGCTGGCCTCGATGAATTGATCCAGCGCCCCGTCCAGCACCGCCTGGGTGTTGCCGGTCTCGATACCGGTACGCAGATCCTTGATGCGCGACTGGTCGAGCACATAGGAGCGGATCTGGTTGCCCCAGCCGATGTCGCTCTTGCTGTCCTCCAGCGCCTGCTTTACCACGCTGCGCGCGTTCAGCTCCCGTTCGTAGAGCTTGGCCTTGAGCTGCTTCATCGCGGTGGAGCGGTTCTTGTGCTGCGAGCGGTCGCTCTGGCACGCCACCACGATGCCGCTCGGCACGTGAGTGATGCGGATCGCCGATTCGGTGCGGTTGACGTGCTGACCGCCGGCACCGCTCGCGCGATAGGTGTCGACCTTGAGGTCGGCCGGATTGATGTCGATCTCGATGTCGTCGTCCACCTCGGGCGAGACAAATACCGCGGCAAATGATGTATGGCGGCGATTGCCGGAATCGAACGGGGACTTGCGCACCAGACGGTGCACGCCGGTCTCGGTGCGCAGCCAGCCGTAGGCGTACTCGCCGTCGAATTTCACCGTGGCGCTCTTGATGCCCGCCACTTCTCCCTCCGACACCTCAATCAGCTCGGTCTGGAAGCCATGCTCCTCACCCCAGCGCAGATACATGCGCAGCAGCATCTCGGCCCAGTCCTGCGCCTCGGTGCCGCCGGAGCCAGCCTGGATGTCGAGGAAGGCGTTGTTGGGGTCCATCTCGCCGGCGAACATGCGACGAAACTCCATGTCGGCGAGCTGGCGCTCGAGCGCATCCAGATCGGCGATGACGGCGGCGGCAGTATCGGCATCGCCCTCCGCGTCGGCGAGTTCGAGCAGGTCGCTCGCCTCGCTCAGGCCTTCCTCGAGCTTATCGGATCCGCCCACCGCCTCCTGCAGACGCACCCGCTCGCGCCCCAGCTCCTGCGCGCGCTGCGGATTGCCCCACACCGCCGGATCCTCCAGCTCGCGGCCGACCTCGATCAGGCGTTCGCGTTTGGTAGCGAGGTCAAAGATACCTCCCCAGGTCCGCGAGGCGGCCCTGCATGTCTTTGATGCGCGTGAATACGAGGTTGAGTTCGAGCATGATGTCCGCCGTTGGATAAAACATCGCATTGTACTACAGGGAAAAACCCAAACGGAAATCCGGTGGGCGGCGCGCCCGTGCTCAGACCACGATGTGTTCGATGATCAGCTGCGGGCTGCGCTGTCCCCGGTACTCGTTGACGTCCAGGCGGTAGGCGATGCGGATCTCGCCGCGCACGGCCGGACACTGATCCACCCGGGTATTGAAGGCGATGGCGTCGACATGACGCCGCGAACCCGGCAGGCGCAGCACCATCTTGACGTGATGCGTCCCGACACAGCGCCGCTCGGCCACCTCGAAGCGCCCGTCGAACACCGGCTCGGGAAAGCCCTGTCCCCATGGCCCGGCATCGCGCAGCAATTCCGCGACGTCGAGCGAGATCTCGTCCGCGGCGAGCTCCCCGTCGCTGTAAATCACTCCGCGCAAGTCGGCCGCGTCGAGGTGACGGCGCACCTCTTCCTCGAAGGCCGCCTGGAAGGCCGGAAAATCCGCCAGGCGCAGGCTCAGGCCGGCGGCCATGGCATGACCACCGAATTTGACAATCAGGCCGGGGTGGCGCGTCGCCACCGCGTCGAGCGCGTCGCGGATATGCAGGCCCGGAACCGAGCGCGCCGACCCCTTGATCTCGTCCTCCCCCGCCGGCGCGAAGGCGATGACCGGGCGATGCAGGCGCTCCTTCAGGCGCGAGGCCAGGATCCCGATCACCCCCTGATGCCAGTCCAGATGGAACAGGCACAGGCTCACGGCGCCGGACGCCGGACCGACATCCTTGGGCAATCCATCCAGGCAGGACTGGGCCTGCGTCTGCATCTCCTCCTCGATGCGGCGGCGCTCGCGGTTCAGCCCGTCGAGCTGTTCCGCCATCGCGAAGGCGGCGGCCTCGTCATCGCACAGCAGGCATTCGATGCCGAGCGACCTGTCCTCCAGACGGCCGGCGGCATTGAGGCGCGGACCGAGGGCGAAACCCAGATCGGTCGCGGTCAGCCGCTCCATTTCACGCTTGGCGACCCGGATGAGGGCGCGGATCCCGGCGCAGCCCTTGCCGCGGCGGATACGCGCCAGCCCCTGCGCCACCAGGATGCGGTTGTTCTGATCGAGGACGGCAACATCGGCCACCGTGCCCAGGGCCACCAGATCGAGCAGTTCGGCCAGCCTGGGTTCATTGATCCCGTGCGCAGCGAACCATCCCGCGTCGCGCAGGCGCCGACGCAGTGCCAGCATGACATAGAAGATCACCCCGACACCGGCCAGGCTCTTGCTCGGAAACATGTCGCCGGCCTGGTTCGGGTTCACGATCACTTCCGCCGCGGGAAGCTCCCGGCCCGGCAGGTGATGATCGGTGATCAGCACCCGGATGCCGCAGCGCCTGGCCGCCGCCACGCCCTCGACGCTGGAAATGCCGTTGTCCACCGTGATGATCAGTTCGGGTGGCCGGGCGGGATTCTGGCGTTGCGCGAGCGCGACGATCTCGGGCGTGAGTCCGTAACCGTATTCGAAGCGGTTCGGCACCAGGTAATCGACTTCGCGCGCGCCCATCATGCGCAGGGCGCGCACGGCAAGCGCGCAACTGGTCGCGCCGTCGGCGTCGAAATCGCCCACGATCAGGATGCGGCCGCCGGCCGCCAGCACATCGTGCAGCAGTTCCGCCGCGGCGTCGGATCCGGAGAGCATTTCCACCGGCAACAGGCATTCAACCGAGCGCTCGAGCTCCTGCGCGGAGGCGATCCGGCGGCCGGCGTAGATGCGCCGCAGCACCGGGTGCAGGTCGCCCGGCAGGTCGGCCACCGCACCCGCAGCGGAAGTCGTACGACGTTGAATGAGGATGTTTTCCATCGTTGTTATTGTGGCCGACCGTGGTCGCGCTTCAGCTGTAGGTGGCGAGGGGTTTGGCGCGCCGCCACCAGCGCCGCGCCGACTTCGGGGTTATATGATAATCGAGCCCGCCGCCGACGCCTATGGTGAGGGCACTGACACGGCCGGCACGCAGGCTGGACCACAACGGTCCGGTCCAACGCGCCTCCAGCAGCCGTATTACCTTGCCACTGAGATTCGGATCACTGCGCCACATTGCGCCCGATCCGCTCACCACCGCCAGGTGGTGCCCATCCCCCGCGGTGGCGAGCCAGGCGGAGGCATCCGCGGGCAACGGCCGCACGGCCGTCCCGGCGTTCAGCGCGAGCCCGCCAGCCAGTGGATCATCACCCCACACAACCGTGTAACGGCGCGCCGCCGCAGCCGGCAGTTCCCCGCCGCCCCAGAACCACACGCTGTTAACTTCAGGCTGTCCCCGCGCCACGCGCTTGCGGTTGATTTCACTGGCGTGCAGCAGCATCTGTATTTCGTTGAGCCACCGGCGCCAGTCGCGTCCGCCCTCGCCTTGCGGCAAGTGCGGATGCACATCCTGTCCCTGCACCGCGGCAAGGTGAGTGAACCGTACGGACGGCGGCTGTGGCAAGCGAAGATACCAGCGCGCGCCGGTCGGCGCGATCAGCTGGAGACCCCGCCCCTCAAAATGCGCATTGATCTCGCGACACAGCTCAATGGCCTCCTCGCGCGTGAGCCACGGCGGATCGTCGGCCATCATCACCCTGTCCTGACCGGCGCGCAGATGCACCGGGTCTGCGCGCAGCCAGTAACCTGTGGCCGGCGCGCCGCCACTGTCAAAGAGCCAGGTCAACGGCGCCACCGGGTACTCATCCCGCGGGCCAACTGCGGGCTGACCATACAGGCGAAAGAGCGCGGCATCGAATCCGGCGTCACCGGTCGGCCGCGCATCGGCGCGCGCGAGCAGACGTGCGAGCCCTGGTGCTGCCTCTATCCCGGCGGCAGCCGCTTCAGTCGACGAGTCGAACAGGCCGGGGATCAACAGGGTCAATTCGGGTGCAGACACGGCTCAGGCCTCATCCGCGCGTGCGATGCAGCCGGTTGCCATCAGCGCGGCCAGCATGCCGCCAGTTCCGGATCATCAAGATCGGGGCCATCCTGGTCGACCGTCAGGGTCCCGCAGGCATCGTGGATCTGGTCGGTATCGGAACGGGGTACGGCGCGGGCACGAAACATCGTCACCGGATCGTCCACCGGCGCCAGCGCGAGGCGGTAGTGACCGCCGGGGGAATCGACCTCATCGGCTGGCCAGCCCAAGGCCATAAGACCTTCGGCGTAATACTGATGCATGGCGCGATAGCGCTCCTGCTCGAGTTGTATCCGGAACAATTCCGTCGTCGCGTCCGTGCGCCGGCTCTTGCGCACCAGGTCCTGATATGAAGGCAAGGCAACGGTGACCAGAATGCCCAGTATGGCCATCACGGCCAGCAGTTCTATCAAGGTGAAACCGCCATTGCCACATCCGCCATCATTGTCGCGCAGCATGTATTGCCCTCCTCCCTGAGTCATCCTGGTCCCGTTTGTCATGCGATGCGCGTGGAGTTAGACTACGACGAACCGCACGGATCGCGGCCGCGGCGTCCCTGACCGCCGCTACGCATCGGACTCGTTGGCAAATGGATTTGCTATGCGATGCACTCTATCACAGGGTCTCACCCTCATCGAGCTGGTGTTGACGCTCGCCGTCCTCGCTGTGCTCGCGGTATCCGCCGCGCCCTCACTGCTCGACCTGCTCGACCGCCACCGGCTGCGCGGGGCGGCGGAAAATCTCCGCGGCGACCTGATGCTCGCGCGCGCCGAGGCGTTGCGACTGAACACGACGGTCAGCGTCGCGTTCAGCATCGACTCAGTGAACAGTCGCTGGTGTTACGGCCTCAGCGACAGCGGTACGTGCGATTGCCAATCAAACGGCGCCTGCCTTGTCGCGGGCGCCCCTGCGCACGGCGCCTCGACGGAACGTTTCCGTCGCATCGGCCTAACCACCAACCTCCATCTGGGCACGGCGACCTTCCAGCCCGCGCGCGGCACGGCCAACGCGGGTACGGTGACGCTCTCCGCCGGGGCTTCCGAGGTGGACGTGGTGCTGAGCGCGCTGGGTCGGGTGAGACTCTGCTCCGATACACTGGGGGCCTATCCGCCGTGCTGACGCGCGCCAGTCAACATGGCTTCAGCCTGGTCGAACTGATGGTGGCGATCACGCTCGGCCTGTTCGTCCTGGCCGGCATCTCATCACTCTACGCCGAGGTGGTCCGGTCCAACGCGGCGGTGCTCAGGACCGCGCACCTTCAGCAGACCCTGTGGTCGTTGATGACCCTGATCACGGACGACGTGCGGCGCGCCGGCTACTGGAGTCGCGCCGAACTCACCCTCGACGGAACCGGCGCCAATGGCTTTGCGCCCATCCATGTCGTCGACGGCAACTGCATCCTGTACAGCTATGACGAAGAGAAGGATGACACGGACGGCGCGCCGGACCCCGAAGACCATCACGGTTTCCGCCTGACCGGCGCCGGCCTCCAGCTCAAGACCAGCGACAATACCTGCGGCGGTACCACCTGCGCGGACTGCGGGAGCGGCACGTGGTGGCTGATGAACGACGCGCAGGGCATCCGCGTCACCGCCCTGTCCTTCACCCTCACCGAACATGCGCGACCCTTCGACGGCGCCGGACGCGAGATCGTCGCACGCGGGATCGACATCAGTCTCGAGGGCGAACTCGCCAGCGATCCCTCGGTGCATCAACGTCTCGACAGCCACATCAGCGTGCGCAATCATGAGATCCGCTGAATCGCTCCCTCCTGTCCATAGCCAGCGCGGCGCGGCAACGCTGGTGATCACGCTCCTGCTGCTGTTTTCCATGAGCCTGATGATGCTCTATGCCGCGCGCGTGGGTGTCGTCGAGCAGCGCCTCGCGGCGAACGATACACAGGCCCGCGCGGCCTTCGCCGCCGCCCAGGCCGGACTCGAGCGGACGCTGGGCGAACTCGCCACGCTCGATCCAGAATCCCTGGGTTACGACGCCGCGGGCTGGACCGCGCTCGACATCGAGGACGGCATCCTCTCCAACGGCGCGGAATACCACACGGAGGTGAACAACCAGGCACTGGTCCCGTTCGATGCCGGACTGTTGCGTCTCGAGTCGCGCGGCTCGACCGGAACCGGCGGCGGCGCACGCTCGGCCACGCTGCTGGCGGCATTCGCCTCGTTGTTGCCAAACGTGCCGCCCGCGCCACTGGTGACACGCGGCAATCTGTCGCACGCCGACACGCTCACGCTGGCGAACCTTGCCCGCCCGGTCGGCGCGTGGATCGGCGGGCTTTACACTCCGGGTGGAATACTCGACCCGCAGTTCGCCGCACCGGCGTCCTGCCCGCCGTTCGGAATCTGCGCGGGCGATGCCCGCATCGGCGCGCTGGCGCCGGAGGCCTTCTTCGCCAACACCTTCGGGCGTCCGCCGCCGGCCGTGCGCTCGGCCGCGCTGATCGCGCAGTGCACGCCCTGCGACCCCGCGGCAATCACCGCCGAGGCCCGGCTGATCTGGTACGAGAATGACGGCGCAGCCGTCACGATCGCGGCGGGACAACTGGGAACGGAGGCACATCCGGTCATCGCGATCGTCGCGGGCGACTTCGCGCCGGCAGGCGCGCTACATATCCACGGACTGCTGTTCGTGCTGGGTGACTGGGTCGCGGGTGGCGCGCCGCTGTCGGTCGAAGGGGCCGTCATCGTCGCGGGCGATATCACCGGCATCGGCCCGACCGGGCTGGTCTACGATGCCGATGCCCTGGAGGCCCTGCATCTGGACGGGCGCTACGCCTTCGTACCCGGCAGCTGGACCGATCTCTGATATGGCCAGCCCCGGAATACGCGGAATGGACGGCAGGCGCCTCGAAACCGCGCGCGGTTTCGCCTTGCTCGAGGTCCTCATCACGCTCGTCATCAGCCTGCTGGCCCTGGTCGCCCTGATCCGGCTCCAGGGCGACCTTCTTCACGGCGACGCCCAGGCCAGGGCACGGACTCAGGCCGCCCTGCTGGCTGAGGAACAGATGGAGATGCTGTACGGCGCGATCGCGCTCGACGGCCCCGAGGCCGGGTCCGATGGCGAAGACGCCTGGACCATCGAACTCGATCCCGCCGACGGGGATGCGATAACCATGTACACCCGCGCCTGGTCCATCGATGATTCGGGAGGTTCGGCCTCGATCAACGTCAGCCTGCAGTGGAACGATCGCGCCGGCGCCACGCGAAATATTGTGCTGGACACGCTCGTCGATCCGGTCACGGACAGTTACGGTGCGGCCGCCTGGACGGACATCGACTTCATCCGGCTGGAATGATTTTTCCTGTCCCGTGACGGGGAATCAGGAGGTTCCGGAGTAACCGGAGTAATAGGAGTCAGCGACCCTCTTTACCGGATCGCACGGGGGTTCATTCAACTGGAGGATTCATGAGCAGACGGAAAATTCGTAGCATGCAGCAAGCGTAGGCTGGGCTGAGCACAGCGAAGCCCAGCCTGATTTTCTCACCGCCGTGCTGGGCTTCATTTCGTTTAGCCCAAGCTGTGAGAATCAATCCATCCGGCTGAGGATGGCCCGCTTGACCGCATCCAGGCTGGCCTCGACGGTCAGCACGGAGCCCTGGCACTGCTGGATGGCGGTGTCCGGATCCTTCAAACCGTGGCCGGTCAGGGTGCAGGCCACGCGACTGCCCTCCGGGATGCGGCCGCTGCGAATGTCACGCAGCGCGCCGGCGAGGGAGATCGCGGAGGCCGGTTCGCAGAACACGCCCTCATGCCCGGCCAGCAGCTTCTGCGCCGCGAGGATGTCCTCGTCGGTGAATTCATCGAACCAGCCGCCCGATTCGCGGTTCGCCTGCCAGGCGAGATCCCAGCTCTGCGGGTGACCGATGCGGATCGCGGTCGCCACGGTCTCCGGATCATCGACCATCTGGCCGCGCAGGAACGGGGCCGCCCCCGCCGCCTGATATCCGGCCATCACCGGGCGCTTCGCCGCGATGCCGTCGGCGTGGTATTCCTTGTAGCCCATCCAGTAGGCACTGATGTTGCCGGCATTGCCCACCGGCAGACAGTGATAATCGGGCGCATCGCCCAGCGCCTCGACGATCTCGAAGGCCGCCGTCTTCTGTCCCTGCAGGCGAAACGGATTGATCGAATTAACGATCGCGATCGGTGCCTCGCGACCGACCTGCTTGACCAGCTCCATGCCGGCGTCGAAGTTGCCCTTGATCTGGATCACGCAGGCGCCATGCATCATTGCCTGCGCGAGCTTGCCGAGCGCGATCTTGCCGTCCGGGATCAGCACGAAGGCGGTCACGCCGGCGCGCGCGGCATAGGCGGCGGCAGCGGCCGAGGTATTGCCGGTGGAGGCGCAGATGATGGCACGACTGCCCTCTTCCACCGCCTTGGTCACGGCCATGGTCATGCCGCGATCCTTGAAGGAACCGGTCGGGTTCAGGCCTTCGAATTTGACGTAGATCTCCACGTCCTTGCCGATCTGGCGCGGGATGTTCTCGAGCCGGATCAGCGGCGTGTTGCCCTCACCCAGGCTGATGATGCGGGTGTCGGGAGCGACCGGCAGGCGGTCGCGGTATTTCTCGATCAATCCGGTATAACGCATGGGTCTTACCTCGGAGCTGCGGATTCGATGGCCCGGCGCGGGGCCTCAGTTGGCGGCGAGCGTTTCCAGCCGAATACGCGTGACCTTGCCGGCGATGGTGTCCAGCGCCTCGATGCGCGCGATCGCCTCGTTCATGCGGCGTTCCGGCACGCGGTGGGTCAGCATGATCACGCTCGCCTCGCGCGCGGCGGGATCGGGTTCCTTCTGCACCACGGCCTCGATGCTGATGCCGGAATCAGCCAGGATGCGGGTCACATCCGCCAGCACGCCCGGGCGGTCGGCGGCGCGCATGCGCAGGTAATAGGCGGTCTCCACCTCTTCCATCGGCAGCAGCGGGATATCGGACAGGCAATCCGGCTGGAACGCCAGATGCGGCACCCGGTTGCCCGGGTCGGAGGTCAGCGTGCGCGTGACGTCGACCAGATCGGCCACCACGGCCGAGGCGGTTGGCTCGCGTCCGGCGCCGGCGCCATAGTACAGCGTGGGACCGACGGCATCGCCCTTCACCAGCACCGCGTTCATGACGCCATCGACATTGGCGATCAGGCGCCGCTCCGGTACCAGCGTCGGATGCACACGCAGCTCAATACCCTTCTCCGTGCGGCGCGTGATACCAAGGTGCTTGATACGGTAGCCCAGCTGCTCGGCATAGCCGACGTCCTCCGGCGTGATGACACTGATGCCTTCGGTGTAGGCCTTGTCGAACTGCAGCGGGATGCCGAAGGCGATCGCGGCCAGGATGGTCAGCTTGTGCGCCGCGTCGATACCCTCGACGTCGAAGGTCGGATCGGCCTCGGCGTAACCGAGCTTCTGCGCCTCGGCCAGCACGTCAGCGAAGGCGCGGCCCTTGTCACGCATCTCGGTCAGGATGAAATTGGTCGTGCCGTTGATGATGCCGGCCACCCACTCGATACGGTTGGCCGCAAGGCCTTCACGCAAGGCCTTGATGATCGGGATGCCGCCGGCAACCGCCGCCTCGAAGGCCACCATGACGCCCTTCTTCTGCGCCGCGGCGAAAATTTCGTTCCCGTGGCGTGCGATCAGCGCCTTGTTGGCGGTGACGACATGCTTGCCGCTGGCGATGGCGCGCAGCACCAGCTCGCGCGCCGGCTCGTAGCCGCCGATCAGCTCCACCACGATCTGGATATCGGGCCGCTCGACCATCGCGAAGGCGTCGGTGCTGGTCTCTATGCCGGCAGTATCGACGCCGGGGAAGT
Organism: Gammaproteobacteria bacterium; assembly: GCA_020845975.1. Classification (GTDB taxonomy): domain Bacteria; phylum Pseudomonadota; class Gammaproteobacteria; order SZUA-140; family SZUA-140; genus JADJWH01. The sequence goes on from JADLET010000052.1 coordinate 11,602, forward strand.
TCGTTTCGCGCGCGGCGGCATGGGTGACCACGATACCGCGGCCGGCGCGGCGCGCGATCTCCGACTGGTTGCGCTTCAGCACATTGACGACACCGCCGCCGACGGTGCCGAGGCCGAGCAGGCCCACGCGTACGGGTTCGAGTTGCTTCATGCCGAGGCCGCCTTCGGATTGGCGTCCTTGCGGAACATCTGGCGGATGCCGCGCACGGCCTGGCGCGTGCGGTGCTCGTTCTCGATCAGGCCGAAGCGCACGTGGTCATCGCCGTAGGAACCGAAACCGATGCCGGGCGACACCGCGACCTTTGCGTCCTCGATCATCTTCTTGGCGAATTCAAGCGAACCGAGGTGCCGGTACTGTTCGGGGATCTGCGCCCAGACGAACATCGTCGCCTTCGGTTTTTCGACCTTCCAGCCAATCGAGTTGAGCCCCTCGCACAGCACATCGCGCCGCACGCGATAGAGTTCGGCGATCTCCCGCACGCAGTCCTGCGGACCTTCCAGCGCGGCGATCGCGGCCACCTGGATCGGCGTGTACATGCCGTAATCCAGATAGGACTTGATGCGTGCGAGCGCGGAAACCAGGGTACGATTGCCGCACATGAAGCCGATGCGCCAGCCCGGCATGTTGTAGCTCTTGGACAGCGTGAAGAACTCGACTGCGACATCCTTCGCGCCGGGCACCTGCAGAATGGACGGCGCGACATAACCGTCGAAGGCGATATCGGCGTAGGCGAGGTCATGGATCACCCAGATCTGATGCTCGCGCGCGATCTCGATCACCTGTTCGAAGAAGGGCAGGTCGACGCACTGAGTGGTCGGGTTGCAGGGGAAGTTCAGCACCAGCATCTTGGGCTTGGGCCAGGAATCCTTGATCGCCTTGACCAGTTCGCCGAAGAAATCGACGCCCGGCACCAGTGGCACATGGCGGATATCGGCGCCGGCGATGACGAAGCCGTAGGGATGCACCGGATAGGCGGGATTCGGCACCAGCACGGCGTCGCCGGGACCGACGGTCGCGAGCGCCAGATGCGCCAGGCCTTCCTTTGAACCGATGGTCACGATGGCCTCGCTCTCCTGGTCGAGGTCCACGTTGAAACGCTGCTTGTACCAGCGGCAGATGGCGCGACGCAGGCGCGGAATGCCGCGCGACACCGAGTAGCGATGCGTGTCCTCGCGCTGCGCGACCTCGATCAGCTTCTGCACGATGTGGGGCGGCGTCGGCTGGTCGGGGTTACCCATGCCGAAGTCGATGATGTCTTCTCCGCGCGCGCGCGCCTTGGCCTTCAGCTCATTGACGATATTGAAGACGTAGGGCGGGAGGCGGTTAAGTCTGGCGAATTCTTCGAACATGTAGGTTTAAACCGTTGAAATAAAGACCGCTATTATCGTTTCTTTTCCATCCGACAGGCAAGCCACGCCTTTCACCCGCCGCCCGGCTGCGCTAAGCTGTTGGCACACCGGCACGGCGGTCCATCCGTGCCGATCGTCATGACGGAGACGCCCCCCGATGCAGGTCAACCGCAACCTCGATCCTGACAGCTACACCATCCATTCCTATTCCGCCGAGGGGATCACCATCACCCTGCCGTTCAACCCTGCCGCGCCCGCGACGGGCGACGACGGCGCGCCGCGGCGGGAGGTGCTGCGCCAAAGCCTCGTCATCATGCCGGACCGCCTCATCAGCGACTGGCCGCCCCAGCGTTTCGAAGAGCTTGAGCAGGCGCATTTCGACCTGCTCGCCGCCTACGCCCCCGAGGTCGTGCTGTTCGGTTCCGGCGCCCGGTTGCAACGGCCGCATCCCGCGCTGCTGTCCGGCCTCACCGACCGTGGCATCGGGGTCGAGGTCATGGACACCGGCTCCGCCTGCCGGACCTACAATTTCCTGATGTCCGACCGCCGCCGCGTCGTCGCCGCCCTGCTGATGATCACGCCGCCCTGAGACCCCCATGAGGCACGGATGATGACGCGCCGCGTCACTATCCGGGAGATGCGTATTGTTCCCCCGGATTCCGCTGCGCTCCATCCGGGCTACGGTCCTGAGGCAGGTTTGCCAGCCCCAGTCCTTAGCCCTGAGATCTACAAACCAGGCAGGTATTTCAGCGGATCGACCGGTTCGCCGTCACGGCGAATCTCGAAATGCAGCTTCACCGCGTCGGTGCCGGTCCCGCTGTCACCCATTTCGGCGATCGGCTCCCCGGCCGTCACCGTATCGCCCTCGCCCACCAGCAGATGCTCGTTGTGCGCATAGGCGCTGAGAAAATGATCATCGTGCTTGAGGATCAGCAGATTGCCGTAGTGCGGGATGCCATTGCCGCTGTACACGACACTCCCGGCCGCGGCTGCACGTACCGCCTCGCCGCGCTCGCCCCGGATGTCGATGCCTTTATCGGCCGTCCCGGAGGTCACCGCCGAGCGGGCGGGCGGACGCGCCGTCGGCCATTGCCAGCCGGACATTGCGGCGGCAGGCGCCGCGGCTGACGCTGGTACTGGGGCCGGGGCTGGCGCGACACTGGGCCTGGGGGCCTCGTTCAGTCCGTACACCTCGACCGCGCCGGAGGAAGGCGCCGACGCGGTCGCGGTTCGCGTTGCGGGAGCGGCCGTCTGCGACGGCAGCGCGCGCGACTGCGCGGCGAAGGCATCCCGGCGCGGCGAGATGATGCGCAGATGCTGTCCCGAGCTGACCTGGTAGGGCTCCGCCAGATTGTTCCACTCCGCCATCTGACGGTAATCCTTGCCGTAGCGGAAACTGATCGAATACAGGGTCTCGCCGGGACGCACCACATGATAGACGGGCGCGCCGCAAGCGGCCATGAATAGCAGCGCCAGGGCGAGCGCGCCGCCGCGCATCTTCATTTATTTGTTCCCTGTCAGCATGGGCACGAAGGTCGCCTCATGCAGTCGTTCTTCCTGATAGCCGGTCTCGGTCCGGATGATCCGCCGCAGTTCCTGCTGGACCCCGCTGCCGACCGGGATGATCAGGCGCCCGCCCACGGCAAGCTGTTCGAGCAGAGCCTCCGGCACGACGGCCGGGGCGGCGGTGGCGATGATCCCGTCAAAGGGGGCGTATTCCGGCCAGCCCTGCTTGCCGTCGCTGTGGTTCAAACGGATATTGCGCAGGCGCAGGTTGTAGAAACGCTGCTGCGCCTTGCGCTGCAGGGCCTGGATCCGCTCCACCGTGTAGACCTCGGGCACCAGACGCGCCAGGATCGCCGCCTGATAACCCGAACCGGTGCCGATCTCGAGCACCTTGCGCGGAGGCACGCCCTGCAGCAGCGCCTCGGTCATGCGCGCCACGGTGACCGGGGCCGAGATGGTCTGGCTGAAACCGATCGGCAGCGCGGTATCCTCATAGGCGCGGGTGGCAAGCGCCTCGTCGACAAAGATGTGGCGCGGCGTCTCCCAGATCGCCTCCAGCACGGTCTCATTGACAATGCCCTGCCCGCGCAGGCGCTCGATCAGGCGGCTGCGAGTACGCCGCGAGGTCATGCCGATCCCTTCCAGCTGGGTCATGTCCCGATATCCTTCATCCAGCCCTGCAGGCGCTCGATCGCCGAATGGCGGGTCAGATCCACCTGCAGCGGGGTCACCGAGACATAGCCGCTGCGCACGGCGTGGAAATCCGTGCCCGGGCCGGCGTCCTGCTCCGGACCCGATTCGCCAATCCAGTAGATCGGCCGGCCGCGCGGATCGGCGGCCATGATCACCGGTTCCGATTTATGGCGGTGACCCAGGCGCGTGACCATGAACCCGGCCAGGTCTTCCCACGGCAGGTCCGGCACGTTGACATTCAGGATCACGTCCGGCGGCAGCGGGTCGCGCTGCAGACGTATGACGATGCGCCGCACGGCCTCCGCCGCCGTGGCGTAATGTTCCAGCTTCCGTCCCACCAGGGAGACCGCCACCGCGGGCAGACCGAGGAAACGACCTTCCATCGCGGCCGCCACGGTGCCCGAATAGATCACGTCGTCGCCCAGATTCGCCCCGGCGTTGATGCCGGAGATCACCATGTCCGGCTCCTCCTCCAGCAACCCGGTGATGGCGAGATGCACACAATCGGTCGGGGTGCCGTTGACCCGGATGAAACCGTTGTCGAGCACCTGGGCACGGATCGGATTCTCCAGGGTGAGCGAGTTGCTGGCCCCGCTGCGGTCGCGATCGGGCACCACCACGGTGAGCTCGGCCAGCTCGCGCACCCCCTCCACCAGGCGCGCCAGGCCCAAGGCGCGGTAACCATCGTCATTGCTGATCAGGATCTTCATGTATGCGGGACGCCGGCGCGTCCTTCAAGGGGGCGGGTGCTGCCAGTCTTCATGGCAGGCATTTTGCCTCGAACGGGCGGCAAGGCACAAGCCGCGCGAGAGAAAACAACACAAACAGGCGAAGCCGGTCCGGCTAATTCATGACGGCGGCGCACAGCCCCATCAGCGCCCCCGGATAGATCCCCAGCCCCAGGACGAGCAGGCCGTTCGCGCTCATGACCGCGCGCATGTCGAAATTGACCACCAGCGGCGCGGTGTCGTCCGGCCTGTCGAAGTACATGAACTTGATCAGGCGCAGGTAATAGAACGCGCCGATGACCGAGAACAGCACCGCGAACACCGCCAGCCAGACCAGCCCGACGTCGATGACGGCGCGCAGCACGGACAATTTGGCGTAGAAACCCACCGTGGGCGGAACACCCGCCATCGAGAACATGATGATGAGCATGATGAAGGCGAACCAGGGATTGCGCTCATTGAGCCCCTTGAAGTCCTCCAGCTCGTCGGCCTCGAAGCCGGCCCGGCTGAGCAGGATCACCATACCGAAGGCGCCCAGCGTCATCAGCGAGTAGACCAGCACGTAGAACATCGCGGCCGAGTTGCCGGCGCGCGTCCCGGCCAGGATGCCGAGCAGCAGGAATCCCACATGGGCAATCGTCGAATAGGCCAGCATGCGCTTGATGTTCCGCTGCGCGATGGCGATGACATTTCCGATACCGATCGACAGCACCGCCAGCACCATCAGCATGGTGCGCCACTCGACGTGCAGGCCACCGAGGCCGTCGGCGAGGAGTCGCATGACCATGGCGAAGGCGGCGATCTTGGGCGCCGTGCCGATGAACAGCGTGACCGCGGTCGGGGCGCCGTGGTAGACGTCGGGGATCCACATGTGGAACGGCACGGCGCCCAGTTTGAAGGCCAGCCCCACCACCACGAAGGTCATGCCGAACAGCAGCACCTTGTCATCGGCGGGGCTGCGGCGCACGTAGTCGCCGATCTCCTCGATCCCCAGGTTACCGGTGGCGCCATAGAGCATCGACATGCCGTACAGCAGCATGCCGGAGGCGATCGCGCCGAGCACGAAGTATTTCATCGCCGCCTCCGAGGCCGCGATCGAATCGCGGTTCATCGCGGTCATCGCGTACAGCGAAAGCGACAGCAGCTCGAGCCCGAGATAGAGCGTAAGCAGGTTGTAGGCCGAGGTCATGATCATCATGCCGAGCAGTGCGAACAACCCGAGCACGAAGAACTCCCCCTTGAGGATCCCGCGCACGCTGAGGTATTCGCGCGAATAGAGAAACACCACCGCGGTCACCAGATAGAGAAACACCTTCAGCACGTCGCTCATGTTGTCGCTGATGAACATGCCGGAGAAGGTGATCACCGGCGACGGGGAATGCAGCGCGACGGTGAGGACGGCCGGTCCCAGCAGGCTCGCCTGCGCAAGCAGATAGGTGATTATCCGGTTCTGGTCGTCGACGAAAAGATCCGCGACGATCACGACGCAGATCATCCCGAGCAGGAAAATCTCGGGCAGCGCCGGGGAGAGGTTGGGACTTATGAAATCCATGGGCGTTCCGGGTCGGCCTTGGCTGTCGTGGTTGAAATATCCATCACAGTTTTGATTCGGAGACATGCTCCAGCAGGTGATTGACCGATGCGTGCATGACATCGACCAGGGGCGCCGGCCAGACGCCGACCAGCAGCACCAGCGCGGCCAGAACTCCGAGCACCAGCGCCTCACGCGGGTTCAGGTCCTTCAGCCCCGCCACGTTCTCGTTGGCGACCTTGCCGAAGACCACCCGCTTCACCATCCCCAGCGTGTAGGCGGCGCCCAGGATCAGGGTCAGGGCCGCCAGCAGCGCGTACCAGAAGTTCGCCTTGAACACGCCCAGGATCACCATGAACTCGCCGACGAAACCGGAGGTGCCGGGCAGCCCGGTGTTGGCGAGGGCGAACAGCACCATGAAGGCGGCGAACACCGGCATGGTGTTGACCACGCCGCCGTAATCGCTGATCTGGCGGCTGTGCATGCGGTCATACATGACGCCGACACAGAGGAACAGCGCGCCGGAGACGAAGCCGTGCGAGATCATCTGCACCAGCGCGCCCTCCACGCCCAGCGCGGCGCCGCGCGTGTCGGCCCCGGCCCCGAGGATGGAAAAGGCGGCGAAGAAACCGAGCGTGACAAAGCCCATGTGCGAAATAGAGGAATAGGCGATCAGCTTCTTCATGTCCTCCTGCGCCAGGGCGACCAGCGCGATGTATACCACCGCGATCAGCGACAGGGCGATCATCAGGCCGTCGAGGTGGGCGCTTGCGTCAGGCGCGATCGGCATGGAAAAGCGGATGAAGCCGTAGGCGCCCATCTTCAGCATGATGGCGGCGAGGATCACCGAGCCCCCGGTCGGCGCCTCGACGTGGGCGTCGGGCAGCCAGGTGTGCACCGGGAACATCGGCATCTTCACCGCGAAGCTGGCGAAGAAGGCGACGAAGAGCAGCGTCTGCAGCCCGCCTGGGATCGACAGCCCGAGGATGTGCAGCGTCTCCGCGGGGAAGGGGTGGCTCAGCAAC
>JADLET010000053.1 GCA_020845975.1 Gammaproteobacteria bacterium
AAAAGTAAACCTGACCCATGTCTTGCCATTTCTCTTGAATACATTGATATCACGAGCACTCATGGAAGAAGTATTGGCGCCGGTATCGATCCGGGCAGGCGTCTTGATTCCCCAGGGCTCCAGACGGGTAAACTCTACCCAGCCAAGGATTTTCAGAGATTCCTGGATGACCGTGTTTTTTTCCGCTGAAATTGCGCCAAAAGGTATCAGCAACGATAAAACTGCGAACAGGCTGCGCAACAATGATCTGATTGAATGAATAGCCATCAGTTTCTTTCTGAAATTTTTTGTAGTTAAAGAATCACTCTCGGTACGAGTAGTTCCATTGAACAAAGACAGGACTGGTTTAACAGCCCCATGATGAACGGGTAAAAAAAGCCGGATTCGTCACAGGCTAAATGAGAAAGCCACTTACAACCCGCAAATGGCCCGATTATACATGGGGATATCAGCAGAACCGCGTTTTTCTGAACATCGAGCATCGCGGTTACGGCCGGCCATCAGCCTTCAGTGCGAAGCACAGTACCTATGCTATTTTCCTGCGATTGAACCAGAAGCCGCCCGCGATCAGCAACAGCGTCAGCGCCTGCAGCGTAAGTCCTTGCTCGGTCGGATGAATGCCCAGCAGCGGTAGCGAAATGAAGCGCACCGCCGTCGCGTCGAGCACACCTGCCTCCTGCAGGGCCACGACGCCATTACCGACGAACACTACGGCCATGAACGCCAACAGTGCCGACATAACCGCAAAGAACGGTCCGATCGGCAGCCGCACGCTATAACGCAGGATGGCGCTGCCGATCAGCACCAGCAGCGCTGTTGCGGCCATGATACCCCACAGTACTGAAATATGACCTTCCATGCCAGCCTGCACCCACAGCGCCTCGTAGAACAGGATCACTTCGAACAGCTCGCGGTACACTGCAAGGAACGAAATGCCAGCCATCGCCCACAGCGTACGCTTGCCGAGCGCTACGTTTACCTGCTCGCGGATGAAACGGCTCCAGGCCTGCGCATTCGCGCGACTGTGCAGCCACCAGCCCACGTACAGCAGCATCGCTGCAGCCAGCAGCGCCGTGACACCCTCGGTGAGTTCACGGTTCGCACCTGAGATATTGATCACGTAGCTTGCCACCGCCCAGGTGATGACACCCAGTACCACCGCACCGATCCAGCCCGCATGGATGTAGGGCAAAGCATCGCGCCGTCCGGTCTTGATGATAAAGGCGATAATGGCCGACAGCACCAGGATCGCCTCCAGCCCCTCACGCAGCAAAATCAGCAGTGAACTCACGAAAGCCGTCATTGGCGACAGGCTGCTGCCCGACAGCACGTCGTCGGCACGATCGAGCAATGCCTTGACTTTAACAACCTGAGCTGACACAACTTCGGCAAACTGGCCGTCACCAATAGCTGCACGCAGCGCCATCATCTCACGCTCGACTTCGGCACGTAACGGCGCGTCCACGTTATCCAGAGCGGATTCGACCAGCTCGAAACCTTCCAGATAGGCGGCAATCGCCAACCGACGTGCACCCTCACGGTCACCACGCGTATAGGCCTGCACCACTTCATCAAGTTTGGCACGCGAGAACGCCAGCGGCGCTGGTGCAGCTGCCTGCAACGCCTGCGGCTGCTGTGTCAGGTAGGTACGCACCGCATCCAGTACCGTGCCGGCCTCGGCCTGATCGCCGGGTGCCTGATCGACCAGCGATTTCAAGCTGTCGAACGCAGGCTTTCCCTGGCCTTCGCGCCATGCAGCCTCACCACGCGCAACAGCCTCCGGGTCGGCACGCAGACTGCCCGCAAAAAAAGCAAGCGCCCAGCGATCAGCTTCGGAAAGTTCGGTAAACGCACGCATCGGCGTGCCGCCCACACCGAGCGTGATGGTGTTGTAGAGCCCATAGAGACTGCGCTGGCGCATGCGTGCCTCATCGTGAAAATCGCTGGGTGCCGGCTCCATGCCCTTGGCCAGCGGCCCATCGCCACGACCCTCCGCACCATGACAAGTAGCACAGTGCTGAGCGAACAATTTAGCACCCAACGTCAGATCCGGCGCCTGACGCGGCGCCACGCTGAGCTTCCACGCCTGAATCACACCCGAACGCAGTTGGCCGGCCAGCGCAGAAACCTCGTTACCCGGCGCCTTGGCCTCGATACGTGCCAGCAGCGCGTGAGCCTGCTGCTGCAGCGCCGGCTGCTCCGGCACTTCGGGCAACTGCTCCAACAGCGTAATGGCCTGTATGGCAAACTCGCGCTGCTCCTCGTACTCCTCAGCATTGAGCACCTTGCCATCCTGTACGAACTCGGGATAATCCACACCCACGTAATCGAGCATATGCACGATGGTCTGTGCCCTCTCGTCATCAGCTGGCGCAGCAGCGGCCGTGCCATGCAAGCTGGCCATAAATATGAGTATCGCCAACCACTGAACCAGCAGATTCAACAGAAAAAAAGGTTTGGACCTATTCATCGTTTTATCTCCGAACGCCCGGATTTAGCTAATTCGTCATTATAAGTTACTCGACCCGGAAATGAAGCCCGCCAGCGTACCTCATACAGCCAAGGCCGGTGACGCCATCCTGGCCCGGTTGCTGGCCTTGACCCCGGGCGTTGCCTTTTCATCGCCGCAACGGCTCCTGGCTACCGATTCGGAGTTGCAACGAGGCTGCGGCTTTTCGGCCACCAAGCTCGCCACCATCCACGGCATCGCCCAGGCCGCGGTGGATCGGATCGTCCCCACCCGGACCGAGGCATTTCATCTGCCCGACGAAGCCTTGATCGAACGACTGGTGTCGCTCAAGGGTGTGGGGCGCTGGACGGTCGAAATGTTCCTCATCTACACCTTGGAACGCTCCGACATCCTGCCGATGGACGACTTCGGCGTGCGCGAAGGCTACCAGCGCCTCAAGGGTCTGGAGAAGGCGCCCAGCCCCAGGCAGATGCGTGAGATCGGCCAGGCCTGGGAGCCCCCACCGCACCATGGCGGCCTGGTATTTGTGGCGTATCCCCACGCGCTGAGAGTTTGACAGCAAGATATGGAGTTCTTGCGGTTGAATTCCTGTCTAAGCTGGAATCCAGATTGAGATTCGAGGAAATTGCCATGAATAAGACTGTTCTACCCACCCGTCCCTACGCGGCGGACGAGGAGCGCTGGGAAGCTGTCCAGGTGCGCGAGGCTGGAGCTGACGGCCATTTCGTCTACGCGGTACACACGACCGGCGTGTACTGCCGTCCCAGTTCGTCTGCGCGGCTGCCCATGCGCGAGAACGTCGAGTTCTTCGACAACGCAGAGGCGGCCGAGGCGGCGGGCTACCGCGCCAGCCGGCGCTCGCGCGGCGACCAGACCGCCGCGGCAACCGAGAGGGGGCCCTCGTCGCGCAGAGCCAGCGCGGCATCTGCACCATCTTGCTGGGCGATGATCCGGACGCGAACTGCTGCGCCGCGAAGCCGACGCTTGAACAAGGCGGACTACCTTGCCCTGCATCAACGCAGCGAGGGTCGATTCCCGGCAAGCCACGGCGAGTTCAAAGAGATTTTCCACAGGGCGGGCCAGCAGTGGCCGACACCATTGCTGCTAAGGTACGAAGTCAACGACTACTGTTGCCTGCATCAAGATCTGTACGGCGAGTACGTGTTCCCGTTCCAGGCGGTGTTCCTGCTTGATGAGCCGGGACGCAATTTTGAGGGCGGGGAACTGCTGCTGACGGAGAGCGCCCCGAAGCGGCCAGGGCACGCCGAGGTAGTGCCGCCGCGACAGGACGACGCCGTGGTCTTTGCCGTCAACCATCGCCCGGTGCGCTCCACGCGCGGGTTCTACCGCGTGAACCTGCGGCATGGCGTCAGCAAATTGCACCATGGCAAACGTCATATCCCGGGAATCATTTTCCACGACGCCAAGTAGCTCCCAAAAATTGAGAGCAAAGAACGGAGTGACGCCTGTACATCGTGGCGTCGAGAATTCCTCGGATCGCTTTCACAATGGTCGCGTCCCAGCGCATGATGTAAGTCCACAGCCCGGACAGAGCTGAGATACGCGGTACTCAGCGAGCCACAGCGGACAGCCGAATGGGAACAGTACCGTTGATGATCTGCAGGCCCTCAAGCTGCATGTAGCGCCGGTTCAGGCTGAGCAGGAACTCGGTCCAGAAAGGCTCGGCTTCGGATGCACCGACCTTCAGCCCGAGCACTTCGCGCTGGCCGTCGGTGTTCACGCCTACCGCCACTATCACCGCCACGCTGACGATTCGGCCGGCCTCGCGCGTCTTCACGTAGGTGGCATCGATCCACAGGTACGGCCAAGTGCGCAGCATCGGGAACACGTCTTTCTTGAAGACGTGCGCGATCTGCTCCAGGCTCGTCTGCCGTCCTTCCTCCAGTGACAGCTTGCGGTGTTTCAGCCATTGATCATAGACCGCCTGGAACGTGTGCTCGCCCGCCAGCACGATCGCGTGGCGCTTACGCTTGCGTTCGATGTGCGGGTTGACACCTTTGGCAAGCAGGTTACGGGCTTCATCATGAAGTTCGCGCGCCTCCTTCAGAGAAAGCGCCGGGTAGCTGCCGAAGGACATGCGATCGCGCTTGCGCCCCAACTGAAGCAGAAGGGTGCCGTTGGCGGAAACGAAGAAGGAAAGGCCGTCCGAATCGGCCAGCGTATAGGTCTTGCCGGTGACTTCGGCCTAGCGAACCATGCGGTCTGAAAGCATGAGCCCAACTCCTAAGAGGCGAGTTGGATGCATGTTCCCGATCGACCTCGGGCTCCCCCAGCAACAATACGGAAGCGGGAATCGCCGCTTTCCGATGTACCACTTAATGTACCGCTTTGAGGCGGCTGTCAGTGGCTTTTGCTGGACGTCGCTGAATCAGGCATTCTCGAAAAAATCTAACCGTAACAGCGACTTGCGACACGCCATGGATTTTGGCGAAAGTCCCTGGAAAGGCGCAGTGGAGCGGGTGAAGGGAATCGAACCCTCGTCACCTGCTTGGGAAGCAGGAGCTCTACCATTGAGCTACACCCGCCTGTTTATTTTCGGAAAGGATGGAATAGGAAAATACCTTTACAGGCACCCTCATTCCCGCTTTTCCATTATCACAGGATTGAAAGCCGCGGAGATCTGATGATTATAACAAGACATTTCCGGATCGAACTGTTTTCAGATTATGAATCATTCGGCAAAACCAGTTGTTAAAGGCACGCCGGAAAACAAAGCGATCAATGTTTTGTAACATACCCAACTGCACCGAAGCCTGCGCGCTCATATCCAATCACTCTCATTGACAGCTTCTTGCACTTCACTTATATTTCCTAATATATTTTTTAGGTGCACCATGTCGCAAATCACACTTTATCTCGATGATGACATCCAGGCGCTGATCGAGCAGCGCGCCAAAGCCAGTGGGCTATCCAAAAGCCGTTGGGTGGCTGAATTCATTACCAAATATGCCGCACAAGAATGGCCGCAAGATTGTCTGGAACTGGCGGGACGTTTTGCCGATTTTCCGCTGCGTGAAGAGGCTAACCCACAACCTGCTGATACGCCGCGCCTGGAATTCTGAGCGCTGAACATGCTGATTCTGGATAGCAATACCATCAGTTATTACTTTCGCGGTGATCCGCAAGTGGTGCTGCGTTTGCAGGCACAGCG
>JADLET010000054.1 GCA_020845975.1 Gammaproteobacteria bacterium
AGGAAGTGCTCTACCGACTGAGCTATATGGGCCTTGGATCTTCTGGAGCGGGTGATGGGAATCGAACCCACACCATCAGCTTGGAAGGCTGAGGTTCTACCATTGAACTACACCCGCCTGCTCAGCTTAATATAGACCCGGCAGATGCCCGGCCCCTCATCGTGTCCGCTCTACTACGCCTATTCCTGGTGGAGGGGGGAGGATTCGAACCTCCGAAGGCAGAGCCGTCAGATTTACAGTCTGATCCCTTTGGCCGCTCGGGAACCCCTCCCAAAGCAAGCCGCCTATTTTGCTGGTGAATCCGTGCCTTGTCAATAATCGAAACCCCACCTGCACGGGAAGCGGCCCGGGCCGCTGGAACACCCGACGGGACGCACTGAAATATGGCAAGAATCGGGGGGCCGGCATCCTCCGCCTCATCCAGGCTCTTCCGATTTGGCCCGCCGCCACAGCGCCTCCTGCTCATCCAGGGCAAGATCGCCGAAGCGGTGTCCGCCGTCCGCGGCGATCGCCTCCATGCGCGCATAGCGCCATTCGAAGCGCCGATTGGCCTGCCGCAACGCCGCCTCGGGGTCGACGCCGAGGTGCCGGGCCAGGTTGCTCACCGCGAGCAACAGGTCCCCGACCTCATGCACGCGCCGAGGAGAACCCGCCGGTGTGCCAAGTTCGGCGCGCAGCTCCCCGATCTCTTCCGCGATCTTGTCGAAGACGCGCTCGACATCTGGCCAGTCGAAACCGTCCCGCGCCGCACGGTTCTGCAACTTCACTGCCCGCGTCAGGGCAGGCAGGGCCTGGGCCACGCCCGCCAGCGTGCCACGCACACCTTTATCGCTCCGCTCGCGCGCCTTGTGCGCCTCCCAGTCCGCGGACTGGGCCTGCGCGTCGGCGATCTGTCCGGCGCCGAACACATGCGGATGGCGCCGGATCAGCTTGGTCACGATCCCCTCCGCCACCTCGCGAAAGGTAAACGCGCCCTGTTCCTCGGCGATACGGGCATAGAACACGACCTGGAACAGCAGGTCACCCAGCTCGTCACACAGCCCGGCGACATCGCCACGCTCGATCGCGTCCACCACCTCGTAGGCCTCCTCGAGGGTGTGCGGCAGCAAAGACTGGAGGGTCTGGGCGCTATCCCATGGACAGCCGCCTTCCCTGGCGCGCAGACGGCGCATGATTTCGAGCAGTTCATCCATACCGCGTCATCCCCTACCCCGCCCGCCCGATGCGATCCAGACTGACCAGCTTGTTGCTGGCGTCGAAACGCAGCCGGAACTCTCCATGCACGCCGTCATGGGAAACAAAGCCGCGCAGCAGGCCGGCAGGAAACTGGACCGTGCGTCCGTCGCGCCCGCGCACGACCACATGACGCGCGGCGCCCTGGTAGTAGCGCAGATACTCGTCCGGCGATATGTTCAGCGTGAAGGTGATTTCGCCCGCCTCAGTCATCGCGCCCTCCACCTTCACCGAACTTCAACATGCGCTCGATCCTGCCCAGCGGGATCCTCGCCCCGCGCTCGATACCTTCACAGCGGCGCGCCTCGCGCAACCATGCCGCTCCGCTGCCGACCACCTCGGGCCAAAATGGATAGCTCACACATTGCCGTGGACGCACGGCGTACACCCTGCAGCGGCCGTCGGAGCCGAGAAACGCACAGCGGCCATCGCTTTCCAGCCTGAGCACGCGTGCGCCCTGATCAGTACGCGCCAGATAACGACGACGAAACCAGGGCCAGCTCAGACCGAGATGCGCGCAGATCCTGCCGGCCTCCGCACGCCCGACGAAGACATGATAGTCGCCGCCGCCGCTGCAGCACGCGCCGCATCCCGTGCACTGAAAATGCAGCGGCCGCCGCTGGTAATAGGGTTTCGCGCTTCGCATGACACTCTCGCTCCGCCGTGAAAAATTAATGCGACACGCGCCGGCCCCGGGAAAAACCGGGGCGCGCTCACGGTGACCGATTTTAACAAGAAATGGATTGCACGGCGGAAAATACGTTGCTATGCTGCGCGTACTGTAATACAAGCGGGAAATACAGTTTTTCACAACGACCAACCTGACAGTCAACCAACAGCAAGGAGAATTCCATGGTTGCAAAAAAGAAAGCGGGAACCAAGAAAAAAGAGGCCACCAAGAAAGTCGCCGCCAAGAAAGCAGTCACCCGCCCCAAGATTTCCAGTTCCTTCACCCGTTCCGCGACCCTGTCCCATATCGCCGATAGCACTGGCATCACCAAGAAAGACGTCTCCACCGTGGTCGATTCGCTGAAGGGTATCGTCGAGGCGCACGTGAAGGCTGGCAAGATCTTCACCCTGCCCGGCCTGCTCAAGGTCAAGGTCACGCGCAAGCCTGCCACCAAGGCGCGCAAGGGCGTTAACCCGTTCACCGGCCAGGAGATGATGTTCAAGGCCAAGCCCGCCCGGAACGTGGTCAAGATCCAGGCGCTGAAGTCGCTGAAGGACATGGCCTGATCTCGCACGCTGCGTCGCACAGCGCGGCGCAGCGACTGCACGGCCGAAAATAGGGCGGGGATTCCCCGCCCTATTTTTTTCGATACACAGCCGCCCCGCCCTACCCTGTCACCGCTCCCATGACCACCGCCTCCGACCGCGCCCCTCGCATCATAGCCTGGTACGATTCTTTCATCAGGGAAGGCATGACGCGCATTCTGTTCCTGCTCTGCCTCCTGCCGGCGCTTTGCCTGCCAGCAAACGCCGTTGCGGCGGACGAGGCGGCGGAACTTCGTCACCTGCGCGCCGATTTTCTGGCTGCCGAGAGCGCGCTGCGCGGCGGCGACCTCGACCGTTACCGAACACTGCTCGAAGGACTGCGCCATTACCCGCTCTACCCCTACCTGCGCTATCAATACCTGCTCCCGCGCCTGAGGACAACGGGAGAAGAGGAGGTAACGGAATTCATCCGGCGTTATGCCGATAGCCCGCTGGCCGCCCGCCTGCAGAATGCCTGGCTGGACGGCCTCGCCCGTAACGGGCACTGGCAGACGCTGCTGCGACACTATGCGGCGGACAGCGAAGATGCGGAACTGGACTGCTACCGGCGCTGGGCCCTGCACCAGTCTGGCGATACGACATCCGCCCTGGCAGGGCTGGAACGTCTTTGGCTGGTGGACCACTCGCAGCCCTCCGCCTGCGATCGCGTCTTCTCGCTCTGGCGCAACGAGGGCGGGCTTGGAGCCGAGCTGATCTGGCGCCGCTTCGCGCTCGCAATGAGCGGCAACGAGATTCAGCTGGCGCGCTATCTCGCGCGACAACTGAACGGCGAATACGGGAAAGACGCGGAACTGTGGCTGCGTGTCCACGCCAATCCCACGCTCATCCTCAACCTGCCGCGCGATGGGCGACCCGTACGCGGCAGTATCCTCATCCATGGCATAAAGCGTATCGCGCGCACCGACATCGATCGGGCGATGGCGGCCTGGACAGATACGGTGAGCACTCACCATGAGTTCACACCGGAGGAAACCGCTGAAGTGCGGCGCAGCCTGGGCATGACCCTGGCCCTGCGCGGTCGCAAGGAATCCCTTGCCTGGCTCGCCCAGGTGGATACGGGAGGCGCCGATACCACGTTGCGCGAATGGCGCGCGCGGGCCGCGGTGAGTCAACAGGACTGGCACGCCGTGCTCGCGGCGATCTATCAGATGCCTGAACAGGAACAGGCGACCGCGCGCTGGCGCTACTGGCAGGCGCGCGCGCTGGACGCGCTCGGTCAACGCCAGCAGGCCGATGAGACCTTCCTGGGTCTGGCGCTGAACCGGGGCTATTATGGCTTCCTCGCCGCGGACCGGCTGGGGCAGCCCTATCAAATGAATCATGACCCGCTCGATGCGGCCGCGACGCGCAGTGTCAGCCCGGAGACCTATCCGGGCGTGGCACGGGCGCACGAGCTGTTCGAGCTCGATCGCCTGGTCGATGCCCGGCGCGAATGGTATTACACCACCCGGAACATGACGGACTGGCAACTGCAGTCGGCCGCCCTGCTGGCGCAGGGCTGGGGATGGCATGACCGCGCCATCGTTACCATGGGGCGCACTTCGCGTCTCGACGACATGGAGCTGCGCTTCCCGGTCGTCCACCGCGAAGAGGTGCTGTCCGAGGCGCGTTCGCGCGGTGTCGATCCCGCGCTCGCCTTCGCGGTAATACGCCAGGAGAGCGCATTCGCGGTGGACGCGCGTTCGCCGGCCGGGGCGCTGGGCCTCATGCAATTGCTGCCACAAACCGCGCGCAAACTGGCCGGTTATCTCCGCCTGCCCGAACCGGGCCGCACCGACCTGCTCAACGTCTCAACGAACCTGCGGCTCGGCATCGCGCATCTGCGGCAACTCATGGATCGGTACAACAACGCACTGGTGGCCGTGGCGGCCTATAACGCCGGTGCCAGCCGTGTCGACCAGTGGCTGCCGCAAGACACCGTCACCGGGTCCGACCAGTGGGCGGAAACCCTGCCATTCGTAGAAACACGCGGCTACATCCAGAACGTGATTTACTTCGCGTCCGTCTACGACACCAGGCTGAAACTGCCACCACGCAAATTGAGCGAACGCATGCCCGCGGTGATGCCGCTCAACACCCGGCTGAGCCGGGAAAAACCCGGCCCGGCACGGCGAGATGAACGCGAACTGAAGGCCGACGCGGACTCCTAGCCGTCGGCCGCGAACTCATGCCGGCTCGAGTTCGGCGCAGTCGACACAGCGGTCGGTATAAGGCACCGCACGCAGGCGGGCCAAGGGTATGGCCTCCCCGCACATCACGCAAACGGCGTACACACCCCGCTCCATGCGCTCCAGCGCACGCTCGATCTGAACCAGCTCCTTGCGCGCCGCCACGTCCAGCGCATCCAGCACTTCCTCGTTCTGGCGCTCCACCGCCTGCTCCTCGAAATCAGGATCGAGCGGCTCGCTCAGGCGTCCCACACCGCGCGTGATCGCGGACAAACGGCCCAGCATCTCCTCGCGCTTGCTCACGAGATCGCGACGTATATCCTCGTACTCTTCCACGGTTCCCTCCTGCGATGGCTGCTCGGATATCGGATCAATTTATCCCAGATGGGCGCCCGGCACCATGCCCGCGACGTCAGCGCCGCACGCTGCGCAGATAGCACGCATAATGCTGCCGCAAAAAAACCGCCGGATCCCAGTCCGCGTCTGTCAGGCGGTGGCGATACATCCCCGGCACGACGTATACCCACGCCAGATGCGACCGGCCGGCGGCATCGCGCACTCGCAGATACCGGCGACGATAGAACGCATTTTCATACGCGTCGAGCAGGCGCAGATGCGCGGAGGTCAGACCGTGGTACAGCGTCCCGCCGATTTCGGCGCCGGTCTGTGCGACGATGCCGGGAAAGACCTGTTTCCTGACGGCGAGCCGGCGGTAGCCGGGCAGGACTGCCGCCCGGCAGGGAAAACGCCGGCCCGTGACAGTCTCCATAATGGGTGGAAACTCCAGCGTGCCGTAACAGAACAGCCGGTGCCGTGCCCTCGCCTTCATACGCCCTCATGCGGCGGCAATGCCTCAATCAGCCTCAGCGCCGAGGCCTCAATGACACTGCGGAAAGTCACCGGCGCCTCCTTCGAGGTATCGTATGCATAGTTCATCTCCTGCACACCTTCCCACGCAATCTTCCCGCTGGCGCTGTCCCATATCTGGAAGAACAGCCGCGCGCTCGCCCGCTTGGTCTCGAGCAGGCGCAGACCCAGCAGGTTCAGACGCCCGACCGAGTCCTGGGAAAACGCGGCCAGATTGAGCTGCGCCACATAGCGCGCGCCGGTGAGACGCCCGATCTGGGCCAGGTAGTCCCGGCGGAAGATACCCGTTTCACGATAACCCTCATACATGCGCCGGTAGTCCTCGGCGTTGCCGTTGCTGTTGATCAGGCCAAGCGTTTCCGGCAGCGTGACCACAGTGATTTCCGGCCGCTGGTCGACGAGCGCCTCGCTGAAAATGAGCGCGATGACCTGTTTGTCTTCTTCCTTTCCCAGGACCACCGACGGAGTGACGAAGGCGAGTCCGCCCGCCTCCAGCGCGCCCGCGTCCAGATCGAGCGCGCGATGGTGCACCGACGCGGAGAGCTGCGGCCCACCAGCGCAGCCGGCAAACAACGTCAGGAAACAGAACGTCGCCAGCAGGACGGCGAGCGGTCGCCGCCTGAATGCCCGGACACACATGGGCAGGGCGCCCCTACCCGCGCGCGCGGTGCGCCACGCCGCGCAACACGCCCCAGGCCAGCAGCGCCCAGCCTCCGATGAAGGCCAGTCCACCGAAGGGCGTCACCCCGCCGAGCCAGCCTGGGCCGCCGAGACTGAGCGCATAAAGACTTCCCGAGAACAGCACGATGCCCGCGCCCAGCAGCGCACCGGACCAGCGCAGGACGCGCGCGCCGGGCAGGCGGTCCGCGAGCAATCCCGCCGCGAGGAGGCCAAACGCATGATAGATATGGTAGTCGACCGCGGTGCGGTAGACCGCCCCCATCTCCACGCCAAGCCTGTCCTTGAGGGCATGGGCGCCGAAGGCGCCCATGATTACCGCCAGCGCCGCGGCCAACGCGCCAGCGACCAGCAAGACCCGCGCCGCGCAAGCGACACCCCCGGTTTCGATTCGTTGCTGCTCCATCTCTGCTCCATGACGCCGCGACGCATGCGTACAACCGCATGCTTCTTGCGCGGACATCGAACTCTATCTTGAGATTCCGTCGTGACCCGGTCAATAGCGGCGCGCGTCGTAATGACTTCGCCATCGATTCGCGCTACCTTATGCGCCAGCAACCAGAGCCCCACAAGCATGGGGCGCGGACAACTCTGCGGGACCGGATTTTTTCATGGATATGACGGCCTGGCTCAAGGCGTTCCGCACCGAATTCAGCGATCTCTTCTTCCAGGTGGCGACGTATCTGCCGCGCCTGCTGCTCGCCATCGCGGTCATGGGGCTCGGCTGGCTGGTCGCCCGGCTGGTGCGCGCTATCAGCGTGCGCCTGCTGCTCGGGCTCGATCTGCTCTGGCACCGCATCGTCGCCCACAAGGGGCTGGAACGGCTGCAGCCGCGCTATCCGCCAGCCCGCATCGCGGGTGAATTCCTGTTCTGGTTCGTCATCCTGTTTTTCATGGCAGGCGCTGCGTCGATACTCGGGCTCGGCACTTTCGTGGCCTGGATCTCCAGGCTGACGACCTATATCCCGATCCTGCTGACCGGTCTGCTCATCATCATCGCCGGCATCATCCTGAGCAGCCTGCTGCGCGAACTGGTCGTGTCCGGCGCCGAGCGCGCGGGAATACAGCGCAGCGACCTGCTTGGCCGCCTGGCCCAGATCGCCATCCTGCTGACAGCGACCGCGATCGGCGTCGACCAGATCGGGATCAACATCTCCTTCCTGTCCATTATCGTGGGCATCGCGCTTGCCGCCACCTTCGGCAGCATTGCACTCGCCTTCGGGATCGGCGCGCAGACCTACATGAGCAACGTCATCGCGGGACACCAGCTCAAGCAGCTCTACCATATCGGCGACCGCCTGCGCATCGGCGGCGTCGAAGGCACCATCATTGAGCTCCCCCCCACCAAGGTGATCCTGGGGACCGACAAGGGGCGCGTGATCATCCCCGCCAGGATGTTCGAGGAGGCGGTAGCGGAACTGCAGGAACGGACGGACCGTGAAACCCAATAACCAGCTCACGCTGAGCTATCTCGAATCCCACCCGCTCGACGCCGCGCGCACCCTCGAGAGACTGCCGGCCCAGATCAGCGCGCGCCTGCTCGAGGCGATCCCGTCCGAACTCGCCGCACGTCTGCTCGCGGCGATGTCGCCCAAGGCCGCGGGCGCCTGCCTGCACGAGATACCGGAATTCCTCGGTACGCGCATCCAGCATGCCGTGCCGCCCGTCGCCATGGCGCATATCCTCAAGGTCGTCTCGCCGGAAGAGACGCGTACGCTGCTGGCGCGACTGCGCCTGCGTGACCGGATGCATATCGAGCGGTTGCTGTACTATCCGCTCGACACCGTCGGTGCGCACATGGATGCCGTGCCATTCACGCTCGCCTCCGATCTCAGCATCGGCGAAGCCCTGCGGCGGGTGCGCGCCTATCCGCCGGCCGGTAACGAGGTCTTCGTGGTCGATCGCGCGCAACGGCTGGTCGGGATAATCGACAGCATCGCGCTGATCAAGGGTGACGGACGCATGCCGCTGCAGACGCTGGTCCGGCCCGCTCCCGCGCGCCTGTCGGTGCGTACCACCCTCACGATGACGCGCGCGCACCCGGCATGGCAGAACCATCGCGCGCTCCCGGTCATCGAGGGCGACGGCATACTGGTCGGCGCGATCAGCTATCGGACCGTCATTGAGGCCACCCAGCTGATCAGCACCCACCCGCCAGCGAACGCCGACCTCATCGACAGCGTCCTCAATCTGGCGCAGATCTTCTGGACCGCGCTGGCCGAACTCCTCCACAATCTCTCCACCCTCCGCGCCTCTGGCGCGCGGGGGGGGAAATAGCCGCAAGGCCGGGCATGTCGCACGACGTCAACCACGCAGTCACCGCGCTGAACGAGGACTATCTCCGCCGTTATCCCGCCGAGGCCGCGCGCGCGGTGGCGGACATGCACCCGGACGATATCGCAGAGCTGCTGGCGGCCCAACCGGTGGCGCGCGCGATCACCGTCTGGCAGCAGCTTCCACTCGATCTCGCGACCGAGACACTGTACCGGCTCGACGACGAGCTGGCGGGCCGGCTCCTGAACCGTGCCGATGCGGTAAGATCGGCGCGCGCCTTCGCGCGCCTGCGTGAGGCGCGGCGCGAACGCCTGCACGACCAAATCACCGCCTCCCGCCTGCGCGAGTTCGAGCACCTGATGCATTTCCCGACCAACAGCGCCGGGGCGCTGATGGACACAAACTTCCCCATGCTCACTCCCGCCATGAACGCGCGCGAGGCACTCACCCGCCTGCGCCGGCGCCGCAGCCGTTCCGCGCAACAGTTCTATTTCACCAGCGAGGACGAACCACCGCGGCTCTACCTGCTCGAGACCCAGGATCTCGCCTTCGCCGAACCACGCAGCCGGCTGATCGACCTCGCCCGGCCGGCGCCCACCGCGGTCACACCGACCGCGAATCAGGAGGACATCGTCGAGCAGTTCGATCGCCACAAACTGGCGGAGCTGCCGGTGACTGATGTCCACGGTGAACTCGTCGGGGTGATACATTACGACGCACTGGTAAGCGCGGTGCGCGAGGACAGCAGCGCGGACCTGCTCACCATGGTGGGCGCGAGCCGCGAGGAGCGCGCCCTGTCGAAGATCGGTTTCGTCGTCCGCAAGCGCCTGCCCTGGTTGCAGATCAACCTCCTCACTGCCTTCCTCGCCGCGGCGGTCGTAGGCCTGTTCGAGTCCACCATCGCGCAATTCACCGCCCTTGCCGTGCTGCTGCCGGTGGTGGCGGGACAGGCGGGCAATACCGGCGCGCAGGCGCTCGCCGTCACTATGCGCGGACTGGCGCTGCGCGAGATCAGCCTCAGTCACTGGCTGCGCGTCGCCCGCAAGGAAGTCGGCGCCGGCTTCATCAACGGCGTCGCCGTCGCGCTGGTCACCTCGATCGGCGTACTGGTGTGGAGCGGCTCCGGAGGGCTTGCCCTGGTGATCGGCGTCTCGATGGTAATCTCCATGGTCGCGGCGGGTTTTGCCGGCGTCGTCATTCCGATGCTGCTGTCCGCCGCCGGACAGGACCCCGCGCAATCCTCCTCCATCATCCTGACCACAATCACGGATGTGACCGGGTTCTTCACCTTCCTCGGAACCGCGACCCTGCTGTCAGGCATGCTCTAGCATCTCACCCCGCAGCCACCTTTAAAATCGCAGCCCGGATGAAGCGTGACGGGCCCCGGACCGCGAATTGAGCAGGACGAAGGTCCAAGAACCGTGCAAAGAACCACAGCATTAATTATTTCCCGACAGGAACGAAGCACTCCGAAGGAAGTGGATGATCCGGCGTGTCGCCCGGTTTGCACGAAGGCCTCGACACACGCCAGGCGGATCCCTTCGCCGGATTCCGTCGCCAGGCACATGCCCTTTTGGGAATGACGAGACCATGCGGCATTCCCCACCCGGGTGTTCCTCCGCACGCCTGCCCGCAGTCATTGTTTTCATCAAGCAGATCGATCAGAAGCAGGCCTGCGCCCGTCCCCTGTGGCGGTCCCCGGACACAAGCCCTCGGACCAAACCCCAATTTGATATGTACAAAATTCTTAAGAAAACACCGCGCACAGACGCTACATATGGACTCAAGGAAGCAAGAGCCCACATAACCCCGGCGCATCGCCGACCGATGGGCAACCTATTAATAAAATAGGACATTCATGCGCGCACTCCGGCGGCACATCGGCACCCGCATCACCCTGGTGATGACCGGCCTATTGGCCGTCCTGCTGCTCAGCGGCAGCAGCTGGCTCAACGAACGTCTCGACGAGATGGTCCGCCAGTGGGAAATCCGCCAGGCCAAGACCCAGGCCAACGCCTTGCTCTCCACCCTGCAGACCCTGATGGTCAACGGCGAGGGCACGCTCGCACGCGAATGGATCGACCGCATGCATGGCATCGCCGGCATCCTCGACATCGAGGTACTCCGTCATGACGGCCGGGTGGCCTTCACCGACCTCACCACCGTCTCCGCCGTCAACAATTACCTCGGAGACCTGCGCTTCAAGCGCGTGCCGGTCGCGGGGCATCATCAGGGGGATCCCCCTCATCCCCCGGCCTTCGGGCAGGCGCTGCGCGGCGAACCCGGCATCGACTGGTCCATCGCCGGACGCATGACGCTCTATCTGCCCATCCCTGCCCGGGAGGAATGCCTGGGATGCCACGGTTACGATCCGGCCTCCCTGCGCGGTGTGCTGCGGCTCGGGCTCTCCACGGCCGAGATCGAGCAATGGACAGGGCAATTACAGCGCGGCGCGACCGGCGGAATCATTGCCCTGCTGTTGCTGTCGGGCTTCGCCCTGATGGCCGCCGTACAATGGACCGTGCTGACACCGCTGGCGCGACTGAAGAAGGCCATCGTGGCTATCGGCGAGAACAGCCAGGCGGCGCATCTCGACGTATCGCGCGATGACGCGGTAGGACAGGTGGCCGGCGCCTTCAATCGCCTGCACGGACAATTGCTCGCCGTCACCGACAATGTCCCCGATGCCCTGCTGATGTTCGACGATTCGGGGCGCATCATCACGGCCAATCGCGCCGCCGGCCTGCTGTTCGGGGAGGCGCCTGAGAAACTGGTCGGACAGAATATTGCCGCATTGGTCCCCGAAATCCCTGAGCGCTACCCCGCGGATGCCGGGCAGATGGAAGCAGCGTCTGGCGGATGGCCCAGACAGCGCTGGGAAACGACGGCGCGCCGCCGGGACGGGACACGACCACCGGTGGAAGTCAGCCTCAACGCCTTCCAGGTGGATAACAAGCGGCGCCTGATTGCGGTCGTGCGTGATATCACGGAGCGCAAGGCCCAGCTCGCAACGATCAAACATCAGGCGCTCCACGATCCGCTCACCGACCTGTCCAATCGCACCCTGTTGATGGACCGGTTGCGCCAGGCCATCCGCTCCGTGGCGCGCAGCGGGCAATCGGTGGCCCTGATCATCATGAACCTCAATCGCTTCAAGGAAATCAACGACACGCTCGGACACCTCCAGGGTGACCAGCTGTTGCAGCAGGTGGCGGCCCGCCTGCCGCCGCTGATGCGCGCCTCGGATACCCTGGCGCGCCTGGGCGGCGACGAATTCGCCTTCGTACTGCCCCGGTCCGGCACAGAGGTCGCGACCCGGATCGCGGAGCGCCTCCATCGCTCCCTGCAGGAACCGTTCGTGCTGCAGGAGCGCAGCTACATCATCGGGGCAAGTATCGGCATTGCGCTCTATCCCGAGCATGGAACCGACGAGATCAGCCTCCTGCGGCATGCGGACACCGCCATGCACGCGGCCAAGCGCAGCAACACCGGGCACCACTTTTACAACCCGGAGCAGGATGAGCAGAACACACAAGCGCTCGAGCTGCTGGGCGACCTGCGCCGCGCGATCGGCACCGACCAGTTGAAACTGCACTACCAGCCCAAGGTGGATCTCCGCACCGGTCGCGTCATCGCCGTGGAAGCGCTGCTGCGCTGGAATCACCCTGAACGGGGACCTATTCCGCCCGCCGAATTCATCGCGATAGCCGAGCGCTACGGAATCACCGGATCGATCACCGCCTGGGTCATCGAGGAGGCGATGCGCCAGATGTACGCCTGGGAACTGGACGGTATCGAGCTCGGCATCGCCGTCAATCTCTCCATGCATGATCTCGAGAGCGATCGGCTGATCCGCTGTGTCGAGCGCTACCGCGCGGAAAACACCGACGCCCGCACCCACCGTCTATGCCTCGAGGTCACAGAGACCGCGATGATGTCCAATCCGCCTCGCGTGTTCGAAACCCTGAACACCCTCGCCGACATGGGGTTTATTATTTCCATCGACGACTTCGGCACCGGGTATTCATCGCTCAACTATCTGCGTCAGCTCCCGCTTTCCGAGATCAAGATCGACAAATCCTTCGTCATGGACATGCTGCATAACAAGGAGGCCGCCACCATCGTGCATGCGGTCATAGATCTCGCCCACAACCTCGGATTACACGTCGTCGCGGAAGGCGTGGCGGAACCGGAAATCCTCGAACGCCTGCGGGGCCTGGGCTGCGACGTTGCCCAGGGTTTCCATATTGCCAGGCCCATGGACCCTGTCGCCCTGAACGAATGGCTGGGAAAGTCACCCTGGGGAAGACGGGGCCCCGCCGCCATGCAGAACTGAGATCCGCCGCATATTCCCGGGCGGTGCCCGGCTTGCCCGGGCAGGGCTTTTTCGCTACAGTCGAAAGTGCTGCTTGCAGCCAACCCGCAACATCCGCAGGAGGTAACCCATGAAACGTTTGCTCGCCTTGCTCTCCATCGCCATGTTCCTCGCCTCGGCCTCCGTGCTCGCCTGCGACGGCAGCGGCAAGACCAAGACCGACGGATCGAAACCCGCCAGCGAAAAACAGGCCTGATTGCCGCGTTCCCGGCAGCCAAAAGGCGGCGCAATGCGCCGCCTTTTTCTTTGCGCGCGTGACGGCCGGGATCAGGCCAGGGGCAGACGGATGGTTATCCTGAGGCCGCCATCCGGCGCGTTTTCCGCGCCGATGGCGCCACCATGCAATTCCACAGCGCGCTTCGCGATGGCGAGACCCAGCCCGTAGCCGCCGCTCGCGCGGTCACGCGATTCGCTTGCGCGGAAAAAGGGTTCGAAGATACGCGACAGATAGGGATCGCCGACGCCGGGACCGTGGTCGCGCACGACAATCACCGCCTCCCGGCCTTCCGCATCCAGGGCGAGCGAAATTTCGACGGCTGTCTCCTCCCGCGTGTAATGCACCGCATTGCGCACCACATTCTCGATCGCGCTGTACAGCAGCTCGGGGCTGCCGACCAGCGTGACCGCATCATGCGCGGCCACCTGCACGTGACGCCGGCTCTGTTCCGCCTCAAAGGCAGCGTCACGCGCGATGGAATCCACCAGAGCGGCGAGATCGACCGGCTCACGCACGCGCTCCCCGACCTCGACCGCGAGCCGGGTCAGGGATAGGATCTGGCCGATCAGTTCATTGAGACGCTCGGCCTCGCGCTCGATCCGGTCAAGCTCCTCGGCGGCGCGCCCCTCGGAGCGCCGGCGCGCAAGACCGAGCGCCGCCTGCAGGCGCGCGAGCGGTGAACGCAATTCGTGAGAAACATCGCGCAACAGATCCTTCTGCGCCTCGATGAGCGCCTGCAGACGCGCCGCCATGCGATCGAAGTCCCGGCTCAGACCCCCCATTTCGTCGCCGCGCAGGCCGAGCCCTCCGACGCGGACGCCGAGATTCCCACCCGCAAGCTCCTGGGTGGCGGTGCGCAGGCGGCGCACCGGTGCGCTCAGATAGCGCGCGAGCCCCAGACATACCACACCACTGATCAGCAACGCCGCCAGCAGGCCCGGGATCGAGACCAGATGCCAGACCGGATGCGGCGGGCGAAAAACGGCAATGAGATGAAAATAGCCCTCACTCGGCACGGCGACCGAGCGGATGATCAGACCGTGATGCTCGGGCCCGGCCTCACCGTCTTCATCAAGATCGCCTCCGCCGGGTGGACCGTGGCGTCCGTATGCGCCTCGCGGCAGGTCCCTGAAGGAAGGCGGCGGACCAAAGATCCACGGCCGCGCCTCGCCGATGAATCCGCGCGTGCGCAGCAGATCGATGAGTCGCGCGAGATGTGGAGGCAATTCGCTGCCGAGCACCTCGCGACCGGAAGGATCGAGCAGAAACACGTTCATTCGGCGCTCGCTTCCGGTATCGTCCAGCCACTCCCTGAATCCCGCCACGCCGCGTGTGCGCAGCACTTTCTCGGCCTCCGCCACGCTCTCGGCGAATTGTTCCTTCTCGCGCTCGATCATGAGCGGGATGCGCTCGCGACCGATTTGCGCCGTGGTCCAGGCGATCACGCTGCCCATCGCGATCATCGAAACCCAGAAAATGAGGAAGATCTTCCAGAACAGATTGATCATGTCAGCCATCCACTCGCGCGTACAGGTAGCCCACGCCGCGCACGGTCTGGATGCGCTCCTCCCCCCCGGCCAGCGGGCCCAGCTTCCGGCGGAGATTGCTGATATGCATGTCGAGGGCGCGATCATAGCGAGTGAGCTTGCGCCCCAGTGCGTGTTCACACAGTGCCTCCTTGCTGACAACGCGGCCAACCTCCTCCAGCAGCACCGCAAGCACGCTGTATTCCGTGCTGGTGAGCTCCACCGGGACGCCCCCCTGCAGGATCCGTCGTGAACCGCGCTGCATAACGACGTCCCCGACGACCAGATCGCCGCTGGCCTTGTCCGGCTCACCCTGTTCGGCGCGGCGCAGAACGGCGCGAATGCGGGCAACCAGGACACGCGGGTTACAGGGCTTGGGCAGGTAGTCATCTGCGCCGAGCTCGAGCCCTACCACACTATCCATATCGGAACCACGCGCGGTCAGCATCAGAACCGGGATCAGCGATTTGCGGCGCAGTTCGCGCAGTACGTCGAAACCGTTGAGCCTGGGCATCATCACGTCCAGAATCACCAGATCGCAATCGCCGCGCAGGGCCTTGGCGAGCGCGTCCTCGCCATTGTGGGCGATATCGACATCGAAACTCTCGCCGCGCAGATACTCGGCCAGCATATCGCTCAATTCCTCGTCGTCGTCGGCCAGCAGCAGTCTCGCCATGCCCCCTCCTTAACTCTGATTAGCGGCGATTATAATGCCCGGCGCGGCCCGCAAGGGGGCACCTTACAGAAACTTACAATCAATTGCTCTAGCTTTACCTTCCCTGACGCACACTTGCAGCGGCCCCGGCTATCCTCTCATCGTCAACAACGAACAGGGGGAAACACCATGCTGTCGGTAGAGGTGAATGAAAGCGACGCCATCGCCCTGCTTGAAACGGGCGCCACCCTCGCGCAAGCGGATCTCGAGGCGGCCGCCCGCGTCGTCGACCCCTACCTGAAGCGCAAGGGGAAGCTGAACGGACTCATCATCCGCGCCCCGGGGCATGTGGACTGGGATGCCTTCGCCACACTCGCGCCTTTACTGCGCTTCACCATGGACCAGCACCGGTCGATCACACGCATCGCGCTGGTAACCGACTCGGATGCCTCCCGGGTGGCGGGCCGCATCGCCCCGCATTTCGTCAACGCGAAGATCAAGATTTACCCAAACGCCAAACTCGAATACGCGCGCGAGTGGATCCTGGCGGACGTTTATAACTGACCGCCCGCGCAATCAACCTGCAACTACACAAGGAACTATCGCCATGAACCCGAGCACCGCTCAGAACATCAACACCGCCGAACGAATTGTCAGACTGGCCTTCAGCTTCACGCTGGTGATTGTGCCGTTCATCGTCGACACACCGCTCGGCGATCTCGCCCTGCTGCCGCTGCTGGCGATCTACCCGGGCCTCACCGCGGCGCTCGGCTGGGATCCACTGCTGGCGGCGGCAACCACCCTGCGCCGACGCGGGCATGATTCCGCGGCCGGAAACAGACATGGCCTGGCCGGTCGGGCCTGATGCCATAACATCACATCAACCTGGAAGAGGAGAACATCATGAAACGCACCACATCATCAATCATTGCCGCCGGCGTTCTGCTGACGGCAACGACCCTGACCGGCGTGGCATTCGCGCACGGCGACTACCCCGGACCGCGCCACATGGGCCACGGCTATCAGGGGCCGGGCTACGGCCCGCCGTCCTTCGGCCCGCACGGTTACCGCGACATGGGCGGACTGTCGTATCTGGCCGAGGAACTCGATCTCAGCAAGGAACAGCGCAAGACCCTCCGCGACATCATGGACAAGTCGCGCTCGCAGACACGCGATCTGGGCGAATCGATGATCGAGAATCGCGAAAAGATGGACGATGTCATCGACGAGAAGGGCTATGGAGCGGACTTCGACAAGCTGGCGCGACGCCAAGGCGAGCTGATCGGGGAAATGATCATGCTCAGGGAGAAGACCCGCGCGCAAATCGAAGGCGCGCTCACGGACGAGCAGAAGGCGCGCTTCCGGGACCGCGCGGATGACTCCTGCGAGCACGGGCCGGGTTACGGCCGGCATAACCGGGGCTGGTAAAAGGACACAAGGCCGGCAGCCAACAGGGAAGACGGCGTGCCAGGGACCGGCACACGGACAGCGGGACGGGGTGGAATAGCTACCCGTTCCGTTTTTTTTCGGGATCTTCGCCCGTGACACCCGCATCGGCGTCGCGGTCGCCGTTCTTTTTTCGCCTGAAGAATCCGCGGGCACTGTCCTTGAGATTACTGGCCTCATGCTTGAGGCGCTGCAGCAGACGGCGCGCCCAGATGAACTCCGTCGCGAGGATGGCGAGCCCCGCCGGGATCACCACGATCGCAGGCCCGGGCAGCACGATCATGGCGATGCCGATCAGGACCACCGTCGAACCAATCACCAGGATGACAATGCGGCGCGCGCCCTTCATCGTCAGCACGAGCAACTCCCCCAGATCATCGGCCAGCGGCGAAACCGGCGCCGTGGCGCGTGGCTTGAGGAAGGCGGACAGCAGGGCTCCCGTCGCAAGGAGCGCGGCCACCGAGAGCAAGGCGATTTCGTCCACCAGCGGGTAACGCGTCTCCAGCAGCAGCTTCACGCCGAGAAAGCCGAGCAGGAACACCAGGCTCAGCTTGAGATAACGCAGACGCGGCAACAGGCCGGCTACGGCGAAATAGAGCGGACGCAGCCCGAGGATCGCGCAGACGTTCGCGCTGAAGATCAGGAAAGGATCGCGCGTCACGGCCATGATGGCCGCGACGGAATCGAGCGCACAGACCAGATCGGCGCCCACCACCAGGATCAGGGCAACCAGCAGCGTGGTAGCCGTCTGGCGGCCATCCGAGACAGTGAGAAAACGATCGCCGTCGATACCATCGCCCAGCGGAACGAAGCGACGCGCGAGCCGGACCAGCGGACTGCGCTGCGGCTGCAGCTCGCCACGATGCAGCAGCAGGCGCATGGCGCTCGCGACGAGCACGACGCCGAGCGCGTAGGTAACCCATGCGAACCTCTCGATCAGGACGACGCCGCCCGCGATCATGACGCCACGCAGCACCACTGCGCCAGGCACGCCCCAGAACAGCACGCGGTGCTGATGCTCGAGCGGGAGGCGAAAATGCGCGAAGATCAGCGCGATAATGAAGATGTTTTCCAGGCTGAGGGATTTCTCCACCAGATATCCGGTGAGAAACTGCAGGGCGGCGGAGCGTCCGTCGAGTTCATGACCCGCCGATAGCCCGACTCCGAACGCGTGGTGCTCATACAGATAATAGATCGCGATATTGAGGCTGAAGGCGAACACGATCCAGAACCCGGTCCAGGCAAGCGACTCATAGACGCCGATGGATCGGTGCCTGCGATGGATGATCGCCAGGTCGAAGATCAGGATCGCGGCGATGATGATGGTGAAGCCGATCCACAACCAGACCGTCATGCGATTCTCCCGCGCCCGCCGCCGGGTCTCAGCGGTAGACCTTGCGGCGAAACAGATCGTTGCGGCGGCTCACCACGCGGTCGATGAACAACAGGCCGTTCAGGTGATCGATCTCGTGCTGCAGGACGCGCGCCTCGAAGCCTTCCATCTCGAAACGCAGCGGGCGTCCGCGCTCATCGCTGGCCTCGAGCGTCAGCCGCTCGGCGCGCACCACATTACCGGTGTAATCCGGCACCGAGAGACAACCCTCCCGGCCGATGATCGAACCTTCCCACGCGATGATCTCGGGATTGATCAGCACCAGGCGGCCGTGACTGGGCCACTGCGGCTTGGCGGAGGCATCGATGATCACCACGCGCCGGCCCCAGCCGATCTGCGGCGCCGCGATGCCCACGGCGGCCGGCCCGGCGCGCATGGTCTCCTCGAGATCGGCCACCGCCTGACGCAAGGCGTCATCGAATACCTCAACCGGGTCGGAGACGCGCTTGAGGTTCTCGTCCGGGAAGGTGAGGACAGTCCGTACCGCCACGCCGCCCTCAGCCGATGAGTGTGTCGATCGGCGTCAGTGACGCGTCGATACCCTCGCGCCGGATGTTCTCCAGCGCCGACTTCAGCGGTTCGATCCCCTCCCGCGCCTGACCCTCGATGTGCATGATGTAGAGCGGGCGCTCCGAGCTGCCGCCGACGCCGGACTCCAGATTGAGGATATTGAGACCGGCCTCGGCGAAGGCGCCGACGGCATGCGCGACGATGCCGGCGCGATCGGAGCCGGACACCGTGATGCAGACGTCCGGCTCGACATGCTGGTGCAAATGCCCCTCGATACGATCGACATGCAGCGCCAGACCGAGCGACTGGGTGACCGGCTCGACCAGCTCGGCGAGCCGGGCGGCGCTGCCGGCCCACTGCACCATCAGCATGATGGTGAAATTGCCGCCCAGGCGCATCATCGAGGCCTCGCCCAGGTTGCAGCCGCCGTCATACAGCGCCGCGGTCAGCCGCGCCACGATCCCGGGGCGGTCCTCGCCCACCACCGTCAACATGAACCATCCGCTCATATCCCCTCCTCCCTTCAGTGCAGGGTCTTGTGGGCAAAGTAGATCACCGTCACGCCGGCCAGGATCAGCGCGATCTGCTGCAGCGTCACCATGGGCTGCAGGCGACGGTGCAGTCCCGGGATGAGATCGGCGACCGCGATATAGATAAAGCTCGCCGCCGCCACGGCCAGCACATATGGCGTCACGTGCTTCAGCTCCGCCATGCTGAAGTAGGCCAGCACGCCGCCCACCACCGTGGTCAGACTGGACAGCAAGTTATAATAGAACGCCCTGGCGCGGCTGTATCCGCTGTCGAGCAGGACGGCGAAATCCCCCACCTCCTGCGGTATTTCGTGCGCGGCCACGGCCAGGGCGGTGACGATGCCGAGGTGGGTATTGGTGAGAAAGGCCGCCGCGATCAGAATGCCGTCGACGAAATTGTGCAGGCCGTCGCCCACGAGGATGAGCATGCCCGTCGCCCTGCGACCGGATCCATGATGGCCGTGCGCGTGCGCGTGATCATGATCCGCGCCATGCTCCGGCACGTGGGCCTCGCATTCGAATGAATGGCAGTGCCGCCACAGGATCAGCTTTTCCAGCACGAAGAATCCGAGCAGACCGAGCAGCACGGCGAAGCTGATGTCGTGGACATCGCGCACCCCGGGGCTCAGCATGGCGTGCGGCAACAGCGCGAGGAACGCCGCCCCGAGCAGCGCCCCGATCGCGAAGCTGACCAGATGGGGCAGCACGCGCGCACGCCAGGGTTCCGGAGCGAGCAGGAAGGCCGCGGCAGCGACCACGCTGAGCGCGCCGCCGAGCAGGCAGAACAGGATGATATACGCGAGCGTCGTCATGCGCCGGAATCAGGCCGCGCGGACGCCGACCCGGCCGCCGCCTCAAGCAGGCGCATCACTTCCGTGCGGTCCTGCTTGCGCGCCCAGGTCATGGCCGTCTCGTCATCATTGTTACGCGCGTTCACGTCCGCCCCATGCGCCAGCAGCAGCTCGACCACGGGCACATGGCCCTGCCGCGCCGCGCGCATCAGAGCGGTCTGACCGTCGCGCGTACGGGCGTTCACGTCGGCGCCACGCTCGATCAACAACTGCACGCTGGCGGCGTGACCGATGTAGGCGGCCGTCATCAGGGCCGAAAGTCCGTTCTGATTCTGGTCGTTGACCTGCGCACCGTGATCGAACAGCAGCTGCACCAGATCCGGTCGGTCGCTCAGCGGCATGATGATAAGGGCCGTGTTACCCATCGAGTCACGCATGCCCACCTGGGCGCCGCGCGCGAGCAGCTCGCGGGCCAGGTCCGGCTGATCCCCGGAAATCGCCAGCATCAGGGGCGTGACGCCGAGTTCGCCCTTGGCATTGACATCGGGGTCGTGTTTCAACAGCAACCAGGCGATATCCAGATGGCCCTTGCGGATCGCGACATCGAGCACAGGCTCGTGGGCGCGATTGCGCGCGTTGACGTCCGCCCCCTGCGCGAGCAGTGCCTCGACCCCGGCGCGGTCGCCGCGATCCACCGCGTCGACCAGGGGGGGGCTGCTGCACGCGACCACGGCCGCGCAGCACGCCAGAATGAACAACAGGCGCAGCGGCCGCCGGGGCGCGGGAGAATGAATCTGTACGCAAGTCATGAACGGGCCGCTCCGGATAAAGTCAGGCATTCTACAACGAATCCGGCGGCCGGTTCGAGAAAACGGCCATCCGGCCAGGACGCACCCGGAAGGCAGTTGAATCCATCACCGCGCAGAATCAGGCGCTTTCCCGCCAGATCAGACTCGCCATGCGCCCGGTCACCCCGTCCCGGCGATAGGAATAAAAGCGCGCGGCATCATGCCAGGTGCACTCCCCTCCGCCATAGACTTCGGAGATCCCCGCCATCTGCAATCGTCGGCGCGCGAGCTGATAGATATCCGCCAGCCAGCGTCCGGCGGGTGACGGGCAAAAGGCGGCTGCGGCGTCCGCATCCACGGCAATGAAGGCGGCACGCACCTCTGCGCCGACCTCGAAGGCGTGCGGGCCGATCGCCGGGCCCAGCCAGGCGATGCAGGGGCTGCCGATTTCGCCGGCGGCGGTCTCGATCACGCCGGCGGCAAGACCGCGCCAGCCCGCATGCACCGCGGCGACCGCGCCACCGTCGCGCGCGCACAACAGCACCGGCAGACAATCGGCGGTCAGCACCGCGCACACCAGATCGGGATAGCGGGCAACTGAGGCATCGGCCTGCACACCCGGCTGCCACTCATCGGCATCAATGACGGTTGCGCCGTGCACCTGATCCAGCCAGCACGGCTCGACCGGCGCGCCGGTCGAGCGCAACAGGCGGTCGCGGTTCTCGCGCACCGCCTCCGGATCGTCGCCGACGTGAAGAGCCAGATTCAGTTCCGCATAGGGCCCGCGGCTCACCCCGCCGCCGCGCAGACTGGTCAGCGCCCGCACCCCGGCCGGCGCCGGCCAATCGGGCGTAATCCATCGCACCGCCTGGGAAACCTGCATGTTCATGGGGGGGAATCTAGCAGAAAGCGCAGAACGGGAAAACAAGGGCCTGGGTATCATAATGCAGGACTAAGGGCTCAGGACTGAGTCAAAGGCAAAACCATCCATACAGTCGTGATCCACTTGAACAGTGGATTCCCAGTTCTAGCGGTGATGGGTGATGGGTGATGGGTGATGGGTGATAAAAATCAACTTTCGTAGCCATCGGGTGCGAAAAGTCCACGAGCGCAATGCTGTTTTAATCACCAATCACCCATCACCCATAACTCCTCAGTCCTGACCTTTATCATCTAGCCGATGACCCGCTCACCCAGCGCAATCTCCACCGTTTCCTCCTCCGCAGAGATCAGGAAGAAGCTGTCGCGCGCCCAGTGCAGCAGGCGGATCTCGCCCGTGGTCTCTTCAATCAGGGCGGTGCAGTTCTCAACCCAGTCACCCGAGTTCGCGTAAAGCAGCCCATCGATGTCGCGCACCTTGCCGACGTGGATGTGGCCGCATACCACGCCGTCAAGGCCTGCGTGTCGCGCCCGCTCGGCGGCTGCGACCTCGAAGCGACGCACGTATTCGACGGCCTTGCCGACGCGCCCCTTGATGTAGGCGGACAAAGACCAGTAGGGATGCCCGAACAACCGGCGGATACGGTCACAATAGCGGTTGAGCGTGAGCAGGAAATAGTAGTTAAGGTCGCCGATGTGGCTCAGCCAGCGGTTGACCGCCACCACCCCGTCCAGCTCGTCTCCGTGGGTCACCAGCAGACGGCGGCCGTCGGCGGTCACATGCTCCGCCTGGCGCAGGATCCGCACCCCGTTGAATTCCATGCCGGCATAGTCACGCATCAGGGCGTCGTGGTTGCCGGGGATATAGATCACGCGGGTACCGCGTCGCGCCTTGGAGAACAGGGCCTGAACTACGCGGTTGTTGAGCTGTGGCCAGAACCACCCGGTATGCAACTTCCACAGATCGAACACATCGCCGACCAGATAGAGATATTCCGACTCTGTATTATCGAGCAGGTCCAGCAGATATTCCGCCTGAGCACCGCGCGTGCCCAAATGTATATCGGACACGAAGATGGAACGCACCGTTAATTTGCTCATCAAGATTTCTCCGCCAATAGTCTGTCGTACGGTATATCGCACGATCGCGTGACGCTTTTGTAACGAAACAGTGAATCTTTCATTAAGGCGGGCGCGCCAGAAGCGTTTCCCGCGCGCGTTCATGCAATTGTCATAAAACCTTCGCGATGCTGTCACACGAGCCATATAGGCTTTGACGCGAAGATGAGACGGTTATCAGAGATTCAAGCGTTCATGCGATGGTCCATCGACGCCACCGCAGGTCGTCCGACAACACCCTGCCGCAGCCCGGGAAATCCATGCGTATACTGATGATCTCGGACGTCTATTTCCCGCGCGTCAACGGGGTATCCACCTCGATCGCCACATACCGGGAATCCTTCCAGGCGCTGGGGCATGAGATTACGCTGCTCGCGCCCGCGTATCCGGCGGGACACGAGGATGACTCCGGCATCATTCGCATCCCGTCGCGCGGCCTCCTCCTCGACCCCGAAGATCGCATGATGCGCTACCGCGTACTGGTCGCGATGCGGGAGGCCTTGCGCGGGCGTTCGTTTGACATCGTGCATATCCAGACGCCGTTCGTCGCCCACTATGCCGGCATCAGGATTGCGCGTGACCTCGGGCTCCCTGTCATCGAGTCCTATCACACGTATTTCGAGGAGTATCTCTATCACTATATTCCACTGCTGCCGCGCGCCTCATTGCGCGTGCTGGCGCGGCGCTTCTCAGCCGGCCAGGGCAATGCCGTCGACGCGCTCGCCGTACCCTCGCGGGCCATGCTGGAAAAACTGCGCGACTACGGCGTCCACAGCGAGATGCGCATCATCCCGACCGGGCTCAATATGCGGCACTTCTCTCGCGGGGACGGCGCGGCGTTCCGACGGCGCCTCGGCATCGATCCTTCCCGTCCCGTACTTCTCTTCGTCGGCCGCGTCGCATTCGAGAAGAACATCGATTTCCTGCTCCATATGGCGGACGAGGTGCGCCGACAGATCCCCGATGTACTTCTGCTGATCGCCGGGGAGGGTCCGGCCGAGCCCCATCTGCACCGGCTGGCGCAACGCCTCGATCTTGAGGCCAATGTCGCTTTCGCAGGCTACCTCGACCGCGCGACAGCCCTGCTCGACTGTTACGCGGCCGCCGACGTGTTCGTGTTCTCGTCACGCACCGAGACCCAGGGCCTGGTGCTGCTAGAGGCCATGGCCATGGGCCGGCCGGTCGTCGCCCAGGCGGTCATGGGAACGCGCGACGTGCTGCGCGAAGGCGAAGGCGCACTGATAGCGGAGAACGACGTGCACGATTTCGCGCGCAAGGTGCTCGCCCTGCTGGGTGACCGCGAACTGCACAAGCAACTGAGCCGCCGCGCGCTCGACTACGCCCGCACCTGGTCCAATGAGTCCTGCGCGCGCCGACTGGAGGAATACTATGTGCAACTCATCGACCAGGCCGCGCCGGCACGTCGCACGCTGGAGCCGCGTCATGCCCGGTACTGAGGCCGGCGCCGGCCGGATGACGGCGCGACCCGGGCGCCCGCGCCACCGCACCATCCAGCATCCATGCTCGAAACACTAAGCGCGACGGCGGAACTCCCTCTGCATATTGGCATCGTCACCGAGACCTATCCGCCCGAGGTCAATGGCGTGGCGATGACACTAGGGCGGCTGGCCGCGGTCCTGCGCGGGCACGGACACCATGTCAGCGTAGTCTGCCCGCGCCGCAACGGGCGCGGCGGGAATGATCCGGACCTGCGCGAGGTTCCGGGCCTGCCGCTGCCGGGATACCGGGGCCTGCGCTTCGGCCTGCCCGCGGCGGGCATCCTGCAGCGGCTATGGCGGCAACAACCCCCGGACGCACTCTATGTGGCCACCCAGGGACCGCTTGGCGCCTCGGCGGTACGCGCCGCGCGGCGTTGCGGGATACCGGTGGTGAGCGGTTTCCACACCAATTTCCACACCTACTGCCGTCATTACCACGCCCGCTGGATGGAGCCGGCGGTATTCGCCTATCTGCGCCGCTTTCACAATCGCACCGGCGCCACACTGGCGCCGACCGAAGCCTTGCGCGCGGATCTCGCGGCTCACGGGCTGCGCAACGTGGAAGTGCTCGGGCGCGGCATTGATACAGAACTGTTCACGCCGGCGCGGCGCGACGCCCGTCTGCGCGCCGACTGGGGCGTGGAGGAGGATGCCCCCGCGGTGATATACGTCGGCCGGCTTGCCGCCGAGAAAAATCTGCAACTCGCGGTCCGCGCCTTCCACGCCCTGCGTGACGTGCAGCCGGGCGCGCGCTTTGTCCTGGTTGGAGACGGACCGCTCGCGGCGCGCCTGCACGCGGAGCATCCGGATTTCATATTCTGCGGGATGCGGACCGGAACGGAGCTGGCCGCGCACTACGCCTCCGGGGACCTGTTCCTGTTCCCCAGCCTGACCGAAACCTTTGGCAACGTTCTGCTCGAGGCGCTGGCAAGCGGACTCGCGGTCGTCGCCTATGACCATGCCGCGGCCAGTCAGCACATACGCGCGCACGAAAACGGACTCATCGCCCCCCCTGGCAACGAGGAAGCATTTATCCACCATGCGCTCACCCTGGCTTCCGACACCGCGCTTCGCCGGACCGTGCGCACCAATGCGCGCCTGCTGGCGCTGAGCCAGGGCTGGCCCCGGATCGGGGCACAGTTCGAAGCCCTGCTGCGCCGCCAGCTCCACAGGGGCTCCCACACCCTCGACCTCAACCGCAACACTGACGGCCAAGCCTCTGCTGTCAAATATAATTCACACAACTGAAGCAGCACCGTCACATTTCCTCCCGATACTGTTCAGGACTGGAAAACCGTGAGGTGACTTATGGCATCCGCCAGAACCGTGGCAATCGTCAACCGTCTGTTCGAAATCGACACGGCGATCTGCTACCAGATCAACCGCATCAGCCGTGTACAACTGCTACGCACCTTGTTCACCGTGATCAGCCGGCTCGGCAACGGTATTTTCTGGTATACCCTGATCGCCCTCATCGCCGTGTTCGATACCGAGCAGGGCTATCTCGCAGCGACCCACATGCTTGTGACCGGCCTCGTCGGCGTGGTCATCTACAAGCTGCTGAAATCGAAAACGGTGCGCCCGCGTCCGTTCACCCGCAATGCCGGAATCCAGCTTTGCACCGCTCCGCTCGATCAGTACAGTTTCCCGTCCGGCCACACGCTGCATGCCTTCTCATTCACGATCGTGGCCTGCGCCTACTACCCGTTCCTGCTCTTTCCGCTCGCGCTGTTCACCGCCATGGTTGCACTTTCACGCATGATCCTTGGCCTGCACTATCCCACCGACGTCGCCGCCGGCATCGTGATCGGCG
The DNA here is from genome assembly GCA_020845975.1 of Gammaproteobacteria bacterium. Classification (GTDB taxonomy): domain Bacteria; phylum Pseudomonadota; class Gammaproteobacteria; order SZUA-140; family SZUA-140; genus JADJWH01. The sequence continues at coordinate 26,037 of JADLET010000054.1, forward strand.
TGTTGCTCGGCATGATCAGCCTCGGCATCTGAGCCGCCCTCCCTGTCCCCGCCCGTGAAGCACAGCGCCGCGCGCCGGTCACGGCGTGAATCCGGCTATACTCGCTCCCCGGCTGCCTCTATAATGCAGCTGCATTCCATGAATACCGTGACACAAAACGCCGCGCCCGCGACCGTCCCCGAGCAGATCGCCGCCGTCGATCTCGGCTCCAACAGTTTTCACATGATCATCGCGCAGATGCACGGCAGCGGTTTCAAGCTGATCGACCGCCTGCGCGAACAGGTCCGTCTGGCCGACGGACTCGACAAGTCCCGCAATATGAACGCCGAGGCGCAGGATCGTGCGCTGCAATGCCTCAGCCGTTTCGGACAGCGACTGACCGGCCTGCCCGCGGAGAATGTACGCATCGTCGGCACGAATACCCTGCGCAGCGCGAAGAACACCGCGGAATTCCTCGACCGCGCGGAACAGGCCCTGGGTTACCCGATCGAGATCGTCTCCGGCATTGAGGAAGCACGCCTGATCTATAGCGGAGTCGCCCACAGCCTGGCCTCGGACAGCGGCAGCAACCGCCTGGTCGTGGACATCGGCGGCGGCAGCACCGAAATCATCATCGGCCAGGGATTCACACCCGTATTGATGGAAAGCCTCTACATGGGCTGCATCACCCACACCAATCGCTTCTTTCCTGGCGGCAGAATCACCACCAGCGGCCTCGAGCGCGCCCTGCTCGAGGCGCACGTCGAGCTCGAACCCAAGATCGAGATCTACCGCGAGAAGGGATGGACCAGCGCCATCGGCGCCTCGGGCACCGTGCTCGCCATCAATCGCATCCTCGCCGCGAATGGCTGGGGCAAGGATGGCATCACCCTCGCCGGACTGCGCAAGCTGGCCGACGCGATGATCAAGGCCGGAGACGTCAGCCTGCTCCGGCTGGAAGGCCTGAGCCGCGAGCGCGCCGCGATACTGCCCGGCGGCGTGGTAATCCTGCTCGCCGTGATCGAGGGTCTCGGCATCGACAAGATGCTCGCCTCCGATGGCGCGCTGCGTGAGGGCCTTCTGTATGACCTGATTGGCCGCCATCACGCCGGCGATGTGCGTGACGCCAGCGTGGACGCGCTCATGGCGCGCTATCATGTCGATCGCGAACAGGGCGCGCGCGTGGAATCCACCGCCCTGAAGTGCCTGGGTCAGGTCGCGCAGGAGTGGAAGCTGGATGAAGACACGCATTCGAACTGGCTCGGCTGGGCGGCGCGCCTGCACGAACTCGGGCTCGACATCGCCCACAGCCATTACCAGAGGCATGGCGCCTATGTGATCGCGAACGCCGATCTCGCCGGCTTTTCCTTCCAGGAACAGAAGCTGCTCGCCTCGCTGGTCCTCGCCCACCGGCGCAAGTTCCCCACGCGCGAATTCAAGGAACTCAAGAGCATCTGGGGCAAACAGGCCGAACGCCTCGCGCTGCTGCTGCGCCTCGCCGCGGTGCTGCACCGCAGCCGCAACGCGGTGCCCCTGCCTGATTTCAGCCTGTCCGGGGATAAGCGCCGCATGACCCTGCGCCTGCCCGCCGGCTGGCTGGACGCCCACCCGCTCACCCGCACTGATCTCGAACGCGAGGCGCAGCATCTCGCGCAGATCGATGTCACGCTGGAATATTCCTGATTCCCGCGAACGCGACGCGACAAGCGCGCCACGCCATGACTGCGCCGGCGAGCGGCGGCGACCAGACATCAAACGCCCGGGGGAAGCCTCGGGACAGATCTGAATTCCGCCTCCGCCCCTGTCAGGCCTCCGCAGCCAGACGCAGCAACGGAGGCGGTGCGCACGCAATGACCATCGGATGGCCTCCGTGCGGATGGCGGAAACGCAGCTCGGCGGAATGGAGGTGATAACCCGGATCCCCGGGCAGAGCGCGCGTCTCCGGCGCGGGCCGGCCGCCGGCGACATACAGCGGATCGCCCAGCAGCGGATGACCGGCACAGGCGAGATGGATGCGGATCTGATGCGGCCGACCGGTGGCGATGTCCACATCGCACAGAAACGCGTCCGCCCTCCGCTCCAGCACCGTCACCCGCGAACACGCCGGCTTGCCGCCGGGCGCGGCGGCATGGAGGTTGCCGAGCACGGCGTGCGGCACCGGACCGATAGGCGCATCAATAACCTGCTCGTCCCAGGCGGGACAGCCTCCCGCAAGCGCGCGGTAACGCTTGCCGACCGCCGACGTAGTCCACTGCCCGATCAGACGTGCCTGTGCGACGGGCGTGCGCGCGCACAACACCAGCCCCGAAGTCCAGCGCCCGAGGCGGTGCAGCGGCGCGGCGTCCGGCGCGTAGGCACGCACCTGATACAGCAGCGTCGCCTCGAGAAAATCCGCGCCGGGAAGCGTCGGCAACCCGGCAGGTTTGTCCACCGCCAGCAGATCCTCATCCTCATATACGATCGCAAACGATCGCGGCGCCTCCGGCTCGACCCAGGGCGGACGACGCCACACCAGTTCACTCCCCCGCCGCAGCACACTGCCGGGGCACGTGGGCAAACCATTGATGAGCACGCGCCCGGCGTCGATGCGAGCCGACCACTCGGCAGCCGTGGAGTGGCGGTAACGGCGGGAGAGATAGTCCAGCAGCTTCACGCCATCGGACTCCGGGCCAAGCGTCTCACGATAATCGTAGCCCTGGTTCAGGCGCGCGCCAGCGGTGCTCATAACTCTCGCCACCTCACTCCTGCGGTCGTGGTGGAGTGGCCGCGTCATCGGGCGCGGAATCTCCCGATGAAACGGAGTGCGGCTCTTCCGCCGTAGCCGCCAGCCCGCTCAACGCTCCCGCCCGGGCCCCCGGCTCGCCGACAATTGCCTCGGGCAGGAATCCACCCGCCTGACAGCTCCACAAGCGATAATAGGCGCCGCCGCGCGCCAGCAGATCGGCATGCTCGCCGTCCTCGACAATGCGGCCGTCCTCGAAGACCAGGATGCGATCCAGATGCGCGATGGTCGACAGACGGTGCGCGACGACGATAACAGTCTTGCCCCGCATGACCGTGTCCAGCGTCTCCTGGATGGCGTGCTCGGTGATCGAATCCAGCGCCGAGGTGGCCTCGTCAAGGATCAGGATGGGCGCGTTCTTGAGGATGACGCGCGCGATCGCAATGCGCTGACGCTGGCCACCCGAGAGCTTCACGCCGCGCTCGCCGACCAGCGAGTCGTAACCTTCCCTGACCTGCATGATGAATTCGTGCGCATGGGCCTGCCGGGCGGCCTCGATCACCTCGGCGTCGCTGGCCTCCAGGCGTCCGTAGCGGATGTTCTCGCGCAGCGTCCGGTGGAACAATCCCGGATCTTGCGGAATCAGGCTCAACTGCGAGTGCAGCGCATCCTGCGTCATCGCACGGATGTCGACGCCGTCGATGAGGATCGCGCCGCCCTGCGGATCGTACAGGCGCAGGATCAGACTCACGAAGCTCGACTTGCCCGAGCCCGACAAGCCGACCAGACCGACGCGCTGGCCGGCCGGGATGCGAATGCTGAGCCCGTCGAACACCTTGCGTGCCGGCGTATAGCCGAATTCGACCGTGCGGAATTCGATCTCGCCGCGCCGGATTGTCACCGGCCGCGCCTCCGGAAGATCCACCAGCTCATGCTCCCGCATGATGGTATGCACGCCGTTCGAGACATTGCCGACATACTCGAAGAACTCGAGAAAGCGCCGCGCCAGGTTACGCGCCTCGTTGATCACCAGCAGCGACAGGCTGACCGCCAGCACGAAATCTCCGACGCCGATCTGTCCCTGCCCCCACAGGCGCAGCGCGTAATACAACAAACCGATCTTGAGCACCGCCGCCGCCGAGAACTGAAACCAGCGGATACGCTCGGAATAGTGGTGCGATACCAGGATCGCCTTCATCTCGCGCATCAGATAGCGCTCCAGATTGTCGCGCTCGAAACCGAGGCGCGCGAACAGCCGCGCGCTCACCAGATTGCTCACCGAATCCACCACGGTGCCAGTGGTCTCGCTGCGCGCGGCCGCAGCCACCTGCGCGAACGGCCGGCAGCGCCGCGCCAGAAGGTAGGAGACGCCGATGAAGAACACCGCCCAGGCCAGCGCGAACCAGCCGAGCTGCGCGTGCGCCTGGAACAGCAGCACCACGGCGACACTGATGACGATGACGATGGGCCAGAACTCCGTAATCAGCGCCCACAGGGTCTGCGTCACACCCATCGAGGTCTCCGAGATACGATGCGCCAGGGCGCCCGCGAAGTTACTGCTGAAATAACGGTAGGAATGATGTTGAAGGTAATGGTATATCGCGCGCGTCACCGCCTGGCGCTGGCGCGGCCCGAGCCGGATCTGGATCGCGCCCGCGAGGCGACCGAAGATCAGCTCACCGATGCAGAATGCGATGAACAGCAGCAATGGGCCCTGCAGATGGGCGACTACCTCCATCGAGGTCTCCTGCGCCCCCGTCACACTCTTGATAATGCGCGCGAGCGCATAGGGAATCAGGATGCCGCAGGTGGCGTTCGCGGTCTCGAACGCCAGCATGCCGAAATACCACCAGCGGTAGCGGGCGACGAAATACCATATGAAATGAAACGGATTTGCCGGCAATTCGGGCGTGCCGGGCGCGCGCTGATGAATCTGAATCGCGGGATCCTCGGGCGGGGGGGGTAACACGGACGGCCAATCGACGACCGCCATACCTTGTGACGGAATTATATCACCCGTAATGATACGAACTTCCCGAAAAAATCAGAGTCGTTCCTATGCGCTGTCGCGTTGTCACGGGGAGAGCCGCGGGCTATCATCACCCTGCGCTGACGCTGCACCGATTTCCCTGGGGCGGACGACCCCGCGACGAAGCGCCCCCCCAATTCGACTGGAGAACCTCTGAATGAAAGCAATTGCAAGCTCCCGCCTCCGACTGCCCCTTGCCCTCGCATCGACCGTCGCGCTGACCAGCGTCGCCGCGCACGACCATGCGGACGGCGATTGGTATCTCTCTCCGGCGCTAAACTATGTCATCGCCGACGATGACCGCGAAGCGGACGACGATGCGGGCTTCCAGATCGGGCTCGGCCGCCAGCTGAACGAGGCCTGGAACCTGGAGGGGAACCTCGAGATCGACACGCTGGACCGCGAGAACGGCAACAATGAATTCAAACAACGCGGCCTCGCCCTCGACGGCCTGTACTTCTTCGACCGCAATCCCGGCTTCGCGCCCTACGCCCTCGTCGGCGCCGGCGTGCTGAATACGCGCTTCGACGGCGAGAAGGGCACCAATCCGATGGTAAATGCCGGCCTCGGTTTCCTGTCGAACGCCCTGAGCGATACTGTCGCCCTGCGCGCGGAGGCCCGTTACCGGTATGACGGTGACAATGAGAGCCTCGCCAGCGAGGATGCGTTCGGAGACTGGATCATCAGCCTGGGCGTGAACATCCCGCTGGGCGGTGACCCGGCGCCGGCAGCGGTCCCGGCAGTGGCCGCCATGGCGGAACCCGCGCCGGCAGCGGCGCCGCTCGACAGCGATAACGACGGCGTCAACGACAGCACTGACGCCTGTCCAAACTCGCCGGCCGGCGCAAAAGTAGATGCGCGTGGTTGCGATCTGGACAGTGACAGCGATGGCGTGCCGGACAGCTCGGATCGTTGCCCGGACTCCCCGGTCGGCACCAGGGTCGACGCGCACGGTTGCGAGGTGGACAGTGACGGCGACGGCGTCATCGACAGCAAGGACCGCTGCCCCGACACCGCCGCGGGCGTGAAGGTGGACGTGCGCGGCTGCGAGATCAAGGAAGTCATCGAACTGCCGGGCGTGAACTTCGAAACCGGCTCGGCGCAACTGGTCACCGCATCAGCCTCAGTCCTCGACGAGGCCGCCGGGACCCTGATCAAGCATCCGGAGATCAAGGCGGAAGTGGCGGGTCATACCGACAATACCGGTGCGCATGCCTTCAACGTGGACCTCTCACAGCGACGCGCTGAAACGGTGATGCAATACCTGGTCGCCAAGGGCGTCCCGGCGGGCAATCTGACTGCCCGCGGTTACGGTCCCGACCAGCCGGTGGCGGACAACGCAACGAAAGACGGCCGCGCGGCCAACCGTCGCGTGGAACTGAGGATCGCCAAGTAAGCAGGAGACCACCCCGGCATCCCTGACGCGGGAAGAATTTTCCCAGGTCGTTCGCCTGAGTCCCCTGGTGTCAATCGATCTCGTAGTGCGCGACGAGACGCGACGCATGTTGCTCGGCCTGCGCGAAAACCGCCCGGCGCAGCATTGCTGGTTCGTCCCCGGCGGGCGCATCGGCAAGAATGAACGCATCGAGGCGGCATTCCGCCGCATCAGCAGGATGGAGCTCGGCCGTGAGCTTTCCGCGGAAAATGCGCGCTTCCTCGGGGTATTCGAGCACCTGTATGACGACAACTTCGCCAGCATGCCCGGCTTCGGAACCCACTATATCGTCCTCGCCTACGCCATCGACGAACCCGGAGGCTTCGATCTCCCGGTCGAACAGCACAGTCGCTACGACTGGATGACGGAGGACGACGTCCTCTGCCGGCCGGACGTGCATCCCTACGTGCGCGCCTATTGCGGGCGATGAGCCTGCGCGCACCCGTCCAGTACTCGCGCATGGACAGCACGCCGCCCATCGCATCCGCCTGACAAGATAGCGCGGCGGGCCAGATCGCCGCGGGCGAAGCCACGTTTGATGCGTCCATAATATATGGTTGACGATATATATGGATTGCCATATATTGCACGTCATGCTACCCGACACCCCAACCTTCTTCACCGCCCTCGCCCACCCGCTGCGCCTGCGCGCACTGCTGCTGTTGCACGCCCAGGGCGAGCTGTGCGTCTGCGAGCTGTGCCATGCGCTCGATGTGTCGCAGCCGATGATCTCGCGTCATCTTGCCCAATTGCGCGCCTGGGGCGTCGTCAGTGACCGGCGCCAGGGGCTATGGATCCACTACCGCCTCCATCCCGACCTGCCGGACTGGGCGCTCAATATCCTGCGCGAAACCGCGCGCGCCAAGACGCAGGACACTCCATTCGCGGACGACCAGGCGGCGCTAACGGCCATGCCTAACCGTCCGGGCGCGCCGCGCTGCGCCTGACACGACGGAACGACCGACATGGCCGGCGAATATCTGCACATCCATTCCATCAACGTGGGGCCGTGGTCATGACCAGCAAATCGTTCAACGTACTGTTTCTGTGCACGGGAAATTCGGCGCGCAGCATCTTCGCCGAATGCCTGATCAACCGCCTGGGAAGAGGGACATTCCGCGGCTACAGCGCGGGCAGTCACCCGAAGGGCAGGATTCATCCCCGGGCCATCCATGAACTGGAGCGCAACAACCACCTGACCGACGGGCTGCGCAGCAAGGACTGGAGCGAATTCTCCGTACCCGGCGCGCCGCGCATGGATTTCGTCTTTACCGTCTGCGATCGCGCGGCGGCGGAGGTCTGCCCGGTATGGCCGGGCCAGCCCATGACGGCGCATTGGGGCGTCGAGGATCCGGTCGCCGTCGAGGGGGATGACATCACGCAAAAGGCCGCGTTCGCAATCGCCTTTCGCGAGCTTCAGAATCGCATCGCCATCTTCGTCAACCTGCCCTTCAAGTCGCTGGACAGGCTGCGCCTGCAGGAAAAGCTGGACGAGATCGGCCGCATCCGGCTATCCGACAAGGATTAGCCGGCGGCGCCACGGCGATGAGCGCGCAATGCGAGATCGCGGCCAAACGCGCCACCGCCGGCACGATGGGCCAGTTCGAACGCTATCTCACCGTGTGGGTGGGCTTGTGCATCGCGGCGGGCATCGCGCTGGGACACTGGTTCCCCGCGCCGTTCCGGGTCATCGGCCAGATGGAAGCGGCGCAGGTAAACCTGCCTGTGGCCCTGCTCATCTGGCTGATGATCATCCCGATGCTGTTGAGGGTCGACTTCGGGGCCCTGCACCGGGTGAAGGAGCACTGGCGGGGCATCGGCGTCACGCTCGTCATCAACTGGGCGGTCAAGCCCTTCTCGATGGCGTTCCTCGCCTGGGTTTTCATCCGCGGCATATTCGCGCCGTACCTGCCGGCCGACCAGCTGGATGCGTATGTCGCGGGGCTGATCCTGCTGGCGGCGGCGCCGTGCACGGCGATGGTGTTTGTCTGGAGCCGCCTCTCCGGCGGAGACGCCAACTTCACGCTCTCCCAGGTCGCGCTGAACGACACCATCATGATCTTCGCCTTCGCGCCGATCGTCGGCTTGCTGCTCGGTCTCTCGGCGATCACGGTGCCGTGGAATACGCTTCTCCTCTCGGTCGCGCTCTACATCGTACTGCCGGTGCTGTTCGCCCAGTGGTGGCGGCGCCGGATCCTGCGCCGCGGCGGTGAAGCGGCGCTGAAGACACTGCTCGAGGCCTTGCACCCGCTCTCGCTCGCCGCCCTGCTCGCGACGCTCGTGCTCCTGTTCGGCTTCCAGGGCGAACAGATCCTGCGCCAGCCGCTGGTAATCGCGCTGCTGGCCGTGCCGATCCTGATCCAGGTCTATTTCAACTCCGGCCTCGCCTACCTGCTGAACCGACGGTTCGGCGTGGCCCACAACGTGGCGGCGCCGTCCGCGCTGATCGGGGCGAGCAATTTCTTTGAACTGGCGGTGGCGACCGCCATCGTGCTGTTCGGATTCGATTCCGGCGCGGCCCTGGCTACCGTGGTGGGCGTGCTGGTGGAGGTCCCCGTGATGTTGTCGGTGGTGAGGATCGTCAATTCCACGCGGGGCTGGTACGAGCGCGGCGCCTGACGGCGAGTTGCAGGAATAGAGGAGAAGTGAGATGACGGTTCAGATAGGCATCAACGGTTTCGGGCGCATGGGGCGGCTCGGCCTGCGCGCCGGCTGGAACAGCGCGGGACTCACGTTCGCACGCATCAACGAGGTCTCGACCGACGCCGCGGGCTCGGCGCACCTGCTCAAGTTCGATTCGGTGCATGGCGCCTGGTCCGAGGAATGCGCCTCCGACGGCGAGGCCCTGATCGTCGGCGGACGGCGCATCGCCTGCAGCCGCAGTCCGTCCATCGCCGAGGCCGACTGGTCGGGCTGCGATATCGTGATCGAGGCGACCGGGAAACACCACAAGAAGCCGGAGACGCTGCGCGGCTATTTCGATCAGGGCGTGAAGAAGGTCCTCGTCGCCGCGCCGACCGAGGGCGCGCTCGACATCGTCTATGGCATCAACGACCACCTGTACGACCCGGCGACGCACCACGTCGTCACGGCCGCCTCCTGCACCACCAACTGCCTGGCGCCGGTAGTCAAGGTCATGCACGAGCGCATCGGCATCGTGCATGGCGCCATGACCACCATCCACAACATCACCAACACCCAGACCATCGTCGACAAGGGCCACAAGGACCTGCGCCGCGCGCGCGCCTGCGGCCAGTCGCTGATCCCCACAACCACCGGCTCGGCCCGGGCGATCACAAAAATATTTCCCGAACTCGCCGGCAAGCTCAATGGACTTGCCGTGCGTGTGCCGCTGCTCAACGCCTCGCTCACCGACTTCGTGTTCGAGGCGCAGCGGCCGGTCACGGAGACGGAGGTCAACGGATATTTCCGGGAAGCGGCGGCGGGTGAGCTCCGCGGCATCCTCGGCTACGAGGAACGGCCGCTTGTCTCGGCTGACTTCCTCAACGACGCGCGCTCCTCCATCGTCGATGCGCCGTCCACCATGGTCGTCGACGGCACCCAGGTGAAGGTGCTGGCCTGGTACGACAACGAATGGGGTTACGTTAACCGCATGATGGACATCGCGCGCATGCTGGCGGCGCACCTCTGATCCGCCCGCAGCACGATACAGACATGGACGTCGGCACACGCAATTACCTCGTCGTCACCGGCGGCTATTGGGCATTCACCGTCACCGACGGCGCCATCCGCATGCTGGTGGTGCTGTACTTCCACCTGCTCGGCTATTCCCCGCTCGAAGTGGCGCTGCTGTTCCTGTTCTACGAATTCTTCGGCATCGTCACCAACCTGGCGGGGGGCTGGCTGGGCGCGCGCATCGGGCTCAATCTCACCATGCACATCGGCATGGGCCTGCAGGTCATCGCGCTCGCGCTGCTCACCGTGCCGGATGCCTGGCTGTCGGTGCCCTATGTGATGGCGGCACAGGCGCTCTCCGGTATCGCCAAGGACCTCAACAAGATGTCCGCCAAGGCAAGCGTGAAGGCGCTCGCCGGCGGCGGCGGAGAATCACGCCTGTTCACCTGGGTCGCCGCACTCACCGGATCGAAGAACGCGCTCAAGGGCGCCGGTTTCTTCGCCGGCGCCGCGCTGCTGCAGGGGCTCGGCTTCCGCGGCGCGCTGGCCGTGCTCGCCGGGTCGCTGCTGTGCGTACTGATCGTCACCGCGCTGCTGCTGCCCTCCGGGGTCGGCAGGATGAAAACGAAACCGAAATTCACCCAGGTATTTTCCAATAAACCCGCGATCAACTGGCTGGCGGCGGCGCGCTTCTTCCTGTTCGGCGCGCGCGACGTGTGGTTCGTGGTCGGCCTGCCGGTGTACCTCTACGCGGTGCTCGGCTGGTCATTCATGCAGGTGGGCGCGTTCCTCGCGCTGTGGGTGATCGGCTCTGGCATCGTGCAGGCCGCCGCGCCGCGCATCTTTGGCCGCGGCCGAAGCCCGGGCGGCGCCGCCGCGCGCGGGTGGGCCGGCGTGCTCGCGGCGTTGCCTGCCGGCATCGCGCTCGCGCTGGGCCAGGGGTGGGATCCGGCGCCGGTGGTGATCAGCGGACTCATCCTGTTCGGCATCGTGTTCGCCGTCAATTCAGCGGTTCATTCCTACCTGATCCTCGCCTATTCAGAGGGTGACCGGGTGGCGCTGAGCGTCGGTTTCTATTACATGGCCAACGCGGGCGGCCGCCTCGCCGGCACGGTGCTGTCCGGCTGGGCCTACCAGACGCACGGGCTGGTGGGCTGCCTGTGGTTGTCCAGCGCCTTCGTGCTCGCCGCGGCGGCGCTGTCGATCAAGTTGCCGCCAGTGCGTGCGGAGGCGCGAGCCGGGGCCGTGCGTATCTCGGATGATGGGTGATGGGTGATGGCAAAAAGCCAGACTCATCGGTATTCATAGATCAAATCATTTCTTGAAGTTCATTTCTCTTGCTCGTCACCCGATACCGCTCGCCCTCTTTTTAATCACCGTTTCCTCATTACCCACCACCCCTGACTCACCCCGTCACTCCGAGGCGTGCGCCATCAGCACCAGATACCTGTCAAGGTGGGCCTCGCGCGGCGCCCTGTCGACGTCTCGATAAGCACACCTCCCCGTTCCGCAGGAGGCCCCGCCGGTAAGCCTGTCGAGCACCAGGTCCGGCATGTCGTAGTGGCGCATCGCGGGAGGACTGACAGGCCGCCCGCGATCGATGATCGCAATGCGGTTGTAGTGATCGCTGTTCGGGCGATTGCCCAGATAAGCAAGCGCGTTATAAGTGTTGGGACCGAACTGCAGCGGCGGCACATGGTCGGAGACCAGAACGATCAGACTGTCCGGATCGAGCGCGACCAGCCTCCGCACATAGGCGGCGATCGCCTCGGTGCGATAGTAGAACTGATTGACGACGCGCTCGAGGTGCACATCGTGAAACCCGGACCGAAGCTGGATCACTGCCGGGCGCTTGAGCGGATCGAGGTTATGCGGCGTGTGGCCATAGATGGTCAACACGTAATTGAACAGCGGCAGCCGGTCGCCGCGGCGCAGATAGTCCTCAACAAAACCCAGGTTCTGCGCGAACAGGTCGCCGTCGAACTGGTAATCCTCCACCCCGGTGTCGCCCGCGTGCAGATAGGTGGGCCCGGCGGAATAAAATTCCGCCGGATAGTACTGCTCGGCGAAACCGATGCCCTGGTAAGCCGGCTGCGCATTGAAGAAGTTCGGTTTGTAGGCGTTGCTCGCGGTAACCTGGTAACCAAGCCCCGACAGAATACCGGGCAGACAGTGCGCCGAGGCGCCGGTGAAGGCGTTGAATTCGACACTGGACAGCTTCTCGAAGGCCGGCACGCCGCACAATACCTCGAACTCTGCCTGCGCCGTCCCGCCGCCGAAGACCGGGGAAACCGACAGCCCCAGGGTGTTACCGAACAATTGCTCGAAATCCGGATGCACCGGGCTGCGCGAGAACTCCACCCCCTTGAACAGGCGCGGGTCGAGGAAGCTTTCCAGCACGATGAGATGGACATCGCGCCGCTGCAAATCGGGCCCGATGCGCGCAAGCTCTTCCCGGTAGTGTGCGTCGAAGGCGGCGCGGTCGCGATAGGGCGCGATCCGCTCCAGCGTCCCGGCGCGCTGCGCCTCGCGGTAAAGCAGCATGGCCATGCGGCCATTCTGCTCCACGCTCTTGCCGTCCGAGTAGGTCACGATCTCGTGAGCGAAGGACTGGAAACCGGAGGCGAAGGCGTCCGGCGCGGCCCGAACTCCCAGCGCGATAACCACCAGCGGCAACATGCTCAGCGCCAGACGCCAGGGTCTGGCGTAGTCGATTTTCGCGAACAGCATCAGGAACGGCGTGACGAAGGCGATGACCAGCAGGATCGCATACGGCAGCGGCAGGACCTGCAAAAGCTCGGGAAGCTCGGAGATATTGATCAGGCGGAAAACCTGGCCATACACCAGATAAAACACATCGTGCACCAGATAGATGACGAAGATCGGTATGGCGGCCAGCACCGGGCGCCAGCTCGACGGCTTGAGGGCGGTATAGAGCAGACCGTAGAGACACAGAACGCAGAGGAGCTCCGGCCACTGGAGATACAGCAGCTTGGCGCTGAAGCCCCCGTACACCTCCACCAGCTTTGCATAGATCGCCAGCGCCGCGAGCAAGAGCGCGACATGCAGGAGAGGCTTGCGCCAGCGATCTGGTAAAGACAGGGACATGGGCATCACGGCGAAACGGGGAGATGGGCTGAGATTGTGCAGCCATTGTCATCAAACTGCAATATTACACCCGCCGGCCCCCTGAAGCGTCGAAAGCCGCACATCTCGCGCCCCTTTTACACCCCCTGGCAAGGCGCGCCTCCAACAGACAAACCTTTCAACGCCGTTAACGCATCAATGAAATGAATGCCATCCGTATGGCATTCGTATGCCAAACCATCCGCCTGCGCCGTGAATGAACCCGCCCTGTCGACGAACCATTCACGGTCCGCGAGCGTACCCGCTTCCAGTAACGATTTCGAAACACTTCCATGCGATTCTCCATTTGATCCTGCATCCACGCGATGCATGCGGCGCAGGATATTTCTCCACTGACACATCATCAACGAAACAAATAATCACAAGGAGCGCATATGTCCAGTCAAACACTGATCAAATCCATCATCTTC
>JADLET010000055.1 GCA_020845975.1 Gammaproteobacteria bacterium
CCGTGATCGCGCCGATCACCAGCACCACGCTGAGCGCGGTGGTGGACAGCTCGTACAGCGGCGACATGCGCGCCACCATGAAGATGCCCGCCGTCACCATGGTGGCGGCGTGGATCAGCGCCGAGATCGGGGTCGGACCCTCCATCGAGTCGGGCAGCCACACGTGCAGCGGGACTTGGGCCGATTTACCCATGGCGCCGACGAAGAGCAGGATGCAGATGACCGTCAGCAGCGACCACGGATGTCCAGGGATGATCTCGATCGTCGCGTCCTTCATCTGCGGCGCGGCGGCGAAGGCCTCGGCGTAATCCAGGGTGCCGAAGTAGGCCAACACCGCGGCGATGCCGAGGATGAAGCCGAAATCGCCCACGCGATTGACCAGGAACGCCTTGAGATTGGCATAGATGGCGCTCTCGCGCTGGTACCAGAAGCCGATCAGCAGGTACGAGACCAGACCCACCGCCTCCCAGCCGAAGAACAGCTGCATGAAGTTGTTGGCCATCACCAGCATCAGCATGGAGAAGGTGAACAGCGCGATGTAGCTGAAGAAACGCTGGTAACCCGGGTCGTCGTGCATGTAGCCCACGGTGTAGATATGGACCATCAGCGAGACGAAGGTCACCACCATCATCATCAGCGTGGTGAGGCGATCGACCAGGAAGCCGACCTCGAAGCGGATGCCGTCGCTGACCATCCAGGTGTATACGGCCCCGTTGTAGGCCGGATTGCCGTCCAGCACGATGTGCTTGAACACGACCAGGGACAGCAGGAACGAGATCGCGACGCCGGCGATGGTCGCCCAGTGCGCCCCGGCGCGGCCGACCCGGCGCCCGAACAGGCCGGCGACGATGGCCCCGGCGAGGGGCGCGAGCGGGATGGCGAGATAGATCTTTTCCATTGCGTCCATGATGCCCGCCGCCTCAGCCCTTGAGTGAATCCAGATTGGTGACGTTGATGGTGCGCCGGTTGCGGAACAGCACGATCAGCAGGGCGAGCCCGATGGCCGCCTCCGCCGCCGCCACCGTCAGGATGAAGAACACGAACACCTGGCCGCCGCTGTCGCCGAGATAGTGCGCGAAGGCGATGAAGTTCAGGTTGACGGCGAGCAGCATCAGCTCGATCGCCATCAGCAGGATGATCAGATTCTTCCGGTTGAGGAAGATCCCCGCCATGCTGATGCAGAACAGCACGGCCCCCAGGATCAGGAAGTGCGACAAGGCGATCATGGTTCCCCCCGGGGCGCGCCCCGCTGGTCCGGCTTCTTTTCTGCCGCCATCCTCACGATGCGCACGCGGTCGTCGCGCCGCACCCCGACCTGTTCGGCCGGATTCTGGTATTTGGTCTCCGGCCGCCGGCGCATGGTCAGCGCGATCGCCGCCACGATGGCCACCAGCAGGATCGCCGCCGCGATCTCGAACGGATACACGTACACGGTGTACAGCAGGCCGCCCAGTTCCTTGGTGTTACTGTAGTCCGCCGCATGCCGCGCCGGCTCGGCGACGCGATCGAGCCCGAAATACTCCGGGCCGACCACCAGCGCCATCTCGGCCAGGATGATCAACGCGACCAGCACCCCGACCGGCAGGAAGCGGATGAACCCCTCGCGCAGCGGCGCGATGTTGATGTCCAGCATCATGATCACGAACAGGAACAGCACCATCACCGCGCCGACGTAGACCAGCACCAGCACGATGGCGAGGAATTCCGCCTCCAGCAGCAGCCAGATCGCCGCGCTGGTGAAGAAGGCCAGCACCAGGAACAGCGCGGCGTGCACCGGGTTACGGACGGTGATCACCGTGACGGAGGCCGCGACCAGGATTGCCGCGAAGAGGTAAAAGAGTACCGGTTCTATGCTCATGCCTGTTCTTGTCTTATATCCCCAACAGTATGATCCGTCCCGCCGCCCCCGCGGCGTCCCCGTGGCGCCCGCTCAGCGGAACTGGGCGTCCTGCGCGCGGTCCGCGGCGATCTGCGCCTCGAACTTGTCCCCGATCGCGAGCAGCTTGTCCTTGGTCATGATGTTCTCGCCGCGTTTCTCGAAGTGGTATTCGTACACCCGCGTCTCGACGATGGCATCGACCGGGCAGGCCTCCTCGCAGAAGCCGCAGTAGATGCACTTGAACAGGTCGATGTCGTAGCGCGTGGTGCGGCGCGAACCGTCCTCGCGCGGCTCCGCCTCGATGGTGATCGCCAGCGCCGGGCACACCGCCTCGCACAGCTTGCAGGCGATACAGCGCTCCTCGCCGTTGGGATAGCGGCGCAGCGCGTGCAGCCCGCGGAAACGCGGCGACTGCGGCGTCTTCTCCTCCGGATACTGCACGGTGATCTTCTTCGCGAACAGGTACTTGCCCGTCAGCTTGAGGCCGAGGAACAGCTCCCACAGGACGAAGCTCTTGAAATAGAACTGGAGGTCTTTCACCGTGCCTCACCCATGCTCAGTCGAACCAGGGACCCAGATGCGCCATCACCGCGACCCCGACCACCAGCAGCCAGACGATGGTGAGCGGGATGAACACCTTCCAGCCCAGGCGCATGATCTGGTCGTAACGGTAGCGCGGGAAGGTGGCGCGGAACCATAGAAACAGGAACAGGAAGAACGCCGTCTTCGCCAGCAGCCAGAACAGCCCCGGCACCCAGGCGAACAGCGGGCCGAGCACGGGGATGCCCTCGAAGGGGGACAGCCATCCGCCCAGGAACATGATCGCGGTGAGCACCGAGATCAGGATCATGTTGGCGTACTCGGCCAGGAAGAACAGCGCGAAGGTCATGCCGGAGTATTCCACGTGAAACCCCGCCACGATCTCGGACTCGCCCTCGGCGACGTCGAAGGGCGCGCGGTTGGTCTCCGCCACGCCGGCGATGAAATAGACGAAGAACAGCGGCAGCAGCGGCAGCCAGAACCAGTGCAGCAGGCTGCCCTGCTGGCTGCGCACGATCTCGCCCAGGTTCAGGCTGCCCGCCGCCATCAGCACGCCGACCAGGGCGAAGCCCATGGCGATCTCGTAGGCGACCATCTGCGCGGCGGAGCGGATCGCGCCCAGGAAGGCGTACTTCGAGTTGGACGCCCAGCCGGCGATGATGATGCCGTACACGCCCATGGAGCTGAGCGCGAGCACATACAGGAGCCCGGCGTCGATGTCGGCCAGCACCATGCCGTCGTCGAACGGGATCACCGCCCAGGCGGCCAGCGCCGGCGCCAGCGCCAGCAGCGGCGCGAACAGGAACAGGAAGCGGTTGGAGCGCGCCGGGATGATGATTTCCTTGAACGCGAGCTTGATGCCGTCGGCGATCGGCTGCAGCAGACCGCGCGGTCCGACCCGGTTGGGGCCGATGCGCACCTGGATGTAGCCGATCACCTTGCGCTCGGCCAGGGTCAGATAGGCCACCGACAGCATGATCGGCACCACGATGACGACGATCTTCGCCGTGATCACGATCAGGGTCTGCAGCGACGGCGGCACCCCGGTCCATAGCGCGAGGAGGAATTCGACCATCGCCTACCCCCGTCCCGCCACCAGCGCGAGCGGGCCGAAGGCCGCGCCCAGACCGGCGGTCTCCGGCAGCGCGGCCGGGATCAGCACGCATCCCGCCGGCACCCGGTCGTCGATCGCCACCGGCAGCTCCGCCTCGCCGCCGTCCTGACGGAAGCGGGCGGACTGGCCGGCCCGCAGGCCGAGGCGGTCCGCCGTCTCGGCGCACAGCGAAGCGACGGCCAGCCCGCGCGCGTCGGCGGTCTGCTGCAGCGCGTCCGCGCGCCGCACGAGGGGATCGACCGCGTAGATCGGCACGTAGCCGACGCGGGTCAGCATGGGATCGACGTCCACCGGCGGCGGCGCGAAGCCGCCGGACACCCGGTTCGACGGCGCCAGATCGCCGACCTGCTGTCTCAGTTCCTCGCGCACGTCCTCGGAGGACATGTAATCGAAACCGTCCAGGTCGAACAGATTGCCCAGCACGCGCAGCACCTTCCAACCCGGCCGCGCCTCGCCCGCCGGCGCCACCGCGGCGGCGAAGCTCTGCCAGCGACCCTCGCCGTTGACGAAGGTGCCCGAGGTCTCGCTGAACGGGGCGACCGGCAGCAGCACGTCGGCGTATTCCAGCATCGCCGGGCTCTTGAACGCGCTCAACGCGACGACGCAGTCGGCCGCGCCGAGGGCCGCCGTCGCCGCCACGGGCGCGGCGGCGTCGTATTCGGGCTCGACCCCCAGCAGCAGAAAGGCCTTCAGCCGCTCGGCGAACATGTGATAGGCGGCCATGCCCGGCTTCACCGCGCGCGCGCCGGCGGCCTCGCGATGCGGCACCGCCCCCGCCAGCCAGGCCCCGGCGGCGTTGGCGCCCTCGGACAGATAGCCGAGCGTCAGTCCGGCGCCCTCCGCGACGGCGCGCGCCAGGGCGTGCAGGCTGGCGTAGGCCGGATGCATGAAGGCCGTCATACCGAGCAGGACGGTGCCGCGCCGCGCGTCCAGCAGGCGCCGGGCGATCGCGCGATGCGCGTATTGCGCCGGACAGGCCTCCAGCAGGCGGGCGAGCTCCGCCGGCGCCGGCTTGCCGGTCTGCTCGAACAGGGCCGCGGCGATGGCCGCCAGATGGCGCTCCATGCCGGCCGGGCCGGCGGCGAGGTTCGCCTCCAGCGGGAAATTGAAATCCCAGGCCACCGGATTGACGCACATGACCGCGGCGCCGCGCAGCGCGGCCTTGCGCAGGCGATGCGCCACCAGCGGCTGCTCCTTGCGCGGGTTCGCGCCGACCAGCAGCGCGGCGTCCACGTTCTCGAGCTCCACCAGCGGCTGGCCGAGCCAGGGAAACACGGGCGCGAACTCCTGGTCGCGGAAATCGACCTGACGCAGGCGGTGATCGACGTTGTGGCTCCCGAGACCGCGCGCGAGCCGTTGCGCGAGATACATCTCCTCCAGCGTCGCGCCCGGGGCGACCAGCGCACCGAGCGCGTCCGGGCCGTGCGCCTCCATGACCTGGCGCAGGCGGTCGCACGCGAAGCTCAGCGCGTCGTTCCAGTCGGTCTCCCGCCAGCGGCCGTCGCGTTTGACCATCGGTCTGAGCAGGCGCTCGGGGCTGTTGAGGGCCTGATAGCTGTAGCGGTCGCGGTCCGCGATCCAGCATTCGTTCACCGCCTCGTTCTCGCGCGGGTCGGCGCGCATGACCTTGTGGCCGCGCGTCAGCAGCATCAGGTTGGAGCCGACGCCGTCGTGCGGCGCGATCGACGGGCGGCGCTGCATCTCCCAGGCGCGCGCGGTATAGCGAAACGGCTTGGAGGTCAGCGCGCCGACCGGGCACAGGTCGATCACGTTGCCGGACAGTTCGGAGCCGACCGCCTTTTCGATGTAGGTGCCGATGCGCATGTTCTCGCCGCGCCCGGTGGCGCCCAGCTCGCGCAGCCCGGCGATCTCGTCGCCGAAGCGCACGCAGCGCGTGCAATGGATGCAGCGCGTCATCTCGGTCTCGATCAGCGGCCCGATGTCCTTGTCCCGGACCACGCGTTTGGCCTCGGCGTACTCGGAGCGGTCGGAACCGTAGCCGATCGACATCTCCTGCAGCTCGCACTCACCGCCCTGGTCGCAGATCGGGCAGTCGAGCGGGTGGTTGATGAGCAGGAATTCCATCGTCCCCTTCTGCGCCTCGATCGCCTTGGGGGAACGGGTGAAGATCTTCATCCCCTCCGCCACCGGGGTGGCGCAGGCGGGCAGCGGCTTGGGAACCTTCTCCACCTCGATGAGGCACATGCGGCAGTTGGCGGCGATGGACAGCTTCTTGTGGTAGCAGAAGCGCGGAATGTCGATGCCCGCGGCATCCGCCACCTCGATGATCATATCCCCGCGGCGCGCCTTGAGCGGCACGCCATTGATGGTCAGGTTGACCGCGTTCGGGTCCTGCGCCTGTTCCGTCGCCGCCGTCATGCCGCCCGCTCCGCCGCGCCGACCATGCAGCGCTTGTGCTTGATGTGGAACTCGAACTCGTGCTGGAAGTGTTTGAGGAAGCTCTGCACCGGCCATGCCGCGGCGTCGCCGAAGGCGCAGATGGTGCGTCCCTCGATGCGCCCGGCGGTCTTGCGCAGCAGTTCGATATCTTCCGGTCGACCCGCCCCTTCCTCGATGCGTTTGATCACGCGCCACAGCCAGCCGGTACCTTCGCGGCATGGCGTGCATTGACCGCAGGACTCCGCGTAATAAAAACGCGAGACACGCAGCAGGGCCTTCACCATGCAGGTGGAATCGTCCATCACGATCACCCCGCCGGAACCGAGCGCCGAGCCCGCCTTGGACAGCGAATCGTAATCCATATTGCAGTCCATGATGGCTTCCGCCGGCATCACCGGCATGGAGGAGCCGCCGGGGATCACGGCCTTGAGCTTGCGGCCCGCGCGCACACCGCCCGCCAGATCAAGCAGGTCCCGGAACGGCGTGCCCATCGGAATCTCATAGTTGCCCGGCCGATTGACGTGACCCGACACCGAAAAGATCTTCATGCCGCCGTTGTTCGGTTTGCCGAGGCCGAGGAACCATTCGCCGCCGTTGTGGATGATGGACGGAACCGAGGCCAGCGTCTCGGTGTTGTTGATCGTGGTCGGGCAGCCATAGAGACCGAAGTTGGCCGGGAATGGCGGCTTGAAGCGCGGCTGTCCCTTCTTGCCCTCGAGCGACTCGAGCAGGGCGGTTTCCTCGCCACAGATGTAGGCCCCCGCGCCGAGATGGGAATGCAGTTCGAAATCGACGCCCGAGCCGAGGATGTTCTTGCCGAGCAGACCGGCCTCGCGCGCCTCTTTCAGCGCCGCCTCGAAGCGCTCATAGGGCTCATGATGAAACTCGCCGCGCATGTAGTTGAAGCCGACCGTGGCGCCGATCGCATACCCCGCGATGGCCATGCCCTCGATCAGGGCGTGCGGATTGAATCGCAGGATGTCGCGGTCCTTGCAGGTGCCGGGCTCGCTTTCATCGGAGTTGCAGACGATGTATTTCTGCGCGGGCGAGTTGCGTGGCATGAAGCTCCACTTCAGGCCGGTCGGAAAACCCGCGCCGCCGCGTCCCCGCAAGGCCGATTTCTTGAGCTCGTTGATGATCTCCTCGGGCGGCGTGCGCTCGGAGAGCACCTTTTTCCAGGCCTGGTAACCATCTTCCTTGAGATAGGTCTCCAGCGACCACGGCACGGCGTGTTTCAGGGTTCGAAAGCAGACTTGATTGGCCATCACATCGCTCCCCGCCGCATCACTTCAACGCGCCCAGCACGGCATCGACCTTCTCCGGCGTCAGGTTCTCGTGATAATGACCATCAACGGCCATCATGGGAGCCCCGCAGCACGCCGCCAGACATTCTTCCTCGCGCTTGAGGGTGAACCTGCCGTCAGCCGTGGTGCCGCCCATCGTGACGCCATACTTGCGTTCGATGTGCTGCAGGATGTCGTCGGCGCCGCAGAGCATGCAGGAAATATTATTGCATACCGACACCATGTGCCGTCCGACCGGCTCCAGCTCGAACATGCTGTAGAATGTCGCCACCTCGTATACCGCAATCGGCGGCAGATCGAGATATTCCGCCACCGCGTCCATCAGTTCAGTGCTCAGCCAGCCGCCGTTCTGCTCCTGCACGATGCTGAGCGCCGGCAACAGCGCGGAACGCTTGCGATCGGCCGGATACTTGGCGAGCCATGCGTCGATCTCGCCGCGCGAGTGCGCGGAGATCAGATCCTGTCCGGTTTCCTTGCCGCTCATCAGCGGTCGACCTCCCCGAATACGATGTCCTGTGTCCCGATGATGGCCACCACGTCCGCGATCATGTGTCCGCGGCACATCTCGTCGAGCGCGGCGATATGGGCGAAACCGGGCGCGCGGATCTTGAGCCGGTAGGGCTTGTTGGAACCGTCGGAGACGATGTACACGCCAAACTCGCCCTTGGGGTGCTCGACCGCCGCGTAGGCCTCTCCCGCCGGCACGCAATACCCCTCGGTGAACAGCTTGAAGTGGTGGATCAGCGCTTCCATGTCGCCCTTCATCTCGGCGCGCCGCGGCGGCGTCACCTTGTGATCGTCGATCATGACCGGGCCAGGGTTGGCGCGCAGCCAGTCGATGCACTGGCGGATGATCCGGTTGGACTGCCGCATTTCCTCAATGCGCACCAGATAGCGATCGTAGCAGTCGCCGGTCACACCCACCGGCACGTCGAACTCGAGGCGATCGTAGACCTCATAGGGCTGCTTCTTGCGCAGGTCCCATTCGATCCCGGAGCCGCGCAGCATCGGGCCGGTGAAACCGAGCTGAAGCGCCCGCTCCGGACTGACCACGCCGATGCCGACCGTGCGCTGCTTCCAGATACGATTGTCCGTCAACAGGGTCTCGTACTCATCGACGTAGCCGGGGAACCGCTTGGTGAAGGCCTCGAGGAAATCCAGCAGGGAACCCTGGCGATCACGATTGCGCGCCGCGGTCTCCTTCGCGTTGTGCCACTGCGATTCGCGGTACTGCGGCATGCTCTGCGGCAGGTCGCGGTAGACGCCGCCCGGGCGCAGGTAGGTCGCGTGCATACGCGCCCCCGACACCGCCTCGTAGCAATCGAGCAGGTCCTCGCGCTCACGGAAGGCGTACAGGAACACCGTCATCGCCCCGATGTCGAGCGCATGCGCGCCGACCCACAGCAGGTGGTTCAGGATGCGCGTGACCTCGGCATACATGACGCGGATATATTGCGCGCGCAGCGGCGGCTCCACGCCGAGCAGCTTCTCGATCGCCAGCACGTAACCATGCTCGTTGCACATCATGGACACGTAGTCGAGCCGGTCCATGTAGCCGATGTTCTGGTTGTAGGGTTTGCTCTCGGCCAGTTTCTCGGTGGCGCGATGCAGCAGACCGATGTGCGGGTCGGCGCGCTCGATCACCTCGCCGTCGAGCTCGAGCACCAGCCGCAGCACGCCGTGCGCGGATGGATGCTGCGGACCGAAATTCATGGTGTAGTTGCGGATCTCAGCCATTGTCCCGCAGCGTCCCGTTTTTGATCAGGTAGCGGTGATCATGACGAATCACCTTCGGTATGTTGATACGCGGCTCGATGCTCACCGGCTCATAAACCACGCGCTTTTTCTCCGGATCGTAGCGCATCTCGACATTGCCCGAGAGCGGGAAATCCTTGCGGAATGGATGGCCGATGAAACCGTAGTCGGTAAGGATGCGGCGCAGGTCGGGATGGCCGTCGAACAGGATGCCGAACAGGTCGAAGGCCTCGCGCTCGTACCAGTTCGCCCCTGCCCAGACATTGATCACCGAACTCACCCGTGGATACTCGTCGTCGAGCCGCACGCGCAGGCGGAGACGCTGATTATGATCGATCGACAACAGGTGATAGACAACGGCGTAGCGCGGTCCGCCGCGCGTCCCGTCACCGTACTCGAGATAATCCACGCCGCACAGGTCGATCAGCATCCTGAAACTGAACCCCGGCTCGTCACGCAACGCGCGGCATACGTCCAGGAGCCGCCCGGGCGCGATCTCGACGGTCAACTCGCCGAGCGCGAGATCGCAGGAGACGATCTCGTCGGCGAAGCGCCGGCGCATGCGTTCACTCAATGTCTCCATGGAATCAGTCATGACGGATCAGCGGGCGATCGTATTGGTGCGCTTGATCTTGTTCTGCAGCTGAATGATACCGTACAGCAGCGCCTCCGCCGTCGGCGGGCAGCCCGGCACATAGATATCGACCGGCACGATGCGGTCGCAGCCGCGCACGACTGAATAGGAATAATGATAGTAACCGCCTCCGTTGGCGCACGACCCCATCGAGATCACCCAGCGCGGCTCGCTCATCTGGTCGTAGACCTTGCGCAATGCCGGCGCCATCTTGTTGACCAGGGTGCCGGCGCCGATCATCACGTCGGACTGGCGCGGGCTCGGCCGGAACACCACCCCGAAACGGTCGAGATCGTAGCGCGCGGCGCCGGCATGCATCATCTCGACGGCGCAGCAGGCCAGCCCGAAGGTCATCGGCCACAGCGAGCCGGTGCGCGCCCAGTTGATCAGCTTGTCGGCGGTGGTGGTGAC
>JADLET010000056.1 GCA_020845975.1 Gammaproteobacteria bacterium
CGCCGCGCGATGGGCAAGAAGAAGCCGGAAGAGATGGCGAAGCAGCGTGAGGGTTTCGTCGCCGGCGCCGTCCAGCGCGGCGTCGACGAGAAGACCGCCGCCCACATCTTCGACCTGATGGAGAAGTTCGCCGGCTACGGCTTCAATAAATCGCACTCCGCCGCCTACGCGCTGATCGCCTACCAGACCGCGTGGCTGAAGGCGCATTATCCGGCCGACTTCATGGCCGCCGTGCTGTCGGCGGACATGGACAATACCGACAAGGTGGTGATGCTGATCGACGAATGCCGCTCGATGGGTCTCAAGGTATTGTCGCCGGACGTCAACCGCTGCGACTTCTCCTTCACGGTGCAGGATGATGCCACCATCCTCTACGGCCTCGGCGCCATCAAGGGCGTGGGCGAGGCGGCGCTCACCGGCGTCACCGCCGAGCGCGCGCAGAACGGTCCGTTCCGCGACCTGTTCGACCTGTGCCGGCGCATCGACCTGCGCAAGGCCAACCGGCGCGTGCTCGAGGCCCTGATCAGATCCGGCGCGCTCGACGTGCTCGACGCCAACCGCGCGCGTTCGATGATCCTGCTCACCGAGGCGCTGCAAATGGCGGAGCGCCAGTTGCGTGACAGCGAGCTGGGCCAGAATGATCTGTTCGGCGGCAGCGGCGCGGCCGCCGCCGGTCCGGCCGACGATGTCGTCCGCGCGCTGGCGCGCGAGGTGCCGGAATGGGACGAAGAGCAGCGCCTGCTGGGCGAGAAGGAAACGCTCGGGCTCTACCTCACCGGTCATCCGATCGAACGTTACCGCCGCGAGCTCTCTCGTTTCGTCTCGGCCTCGATCGCGCAGCTCAAGCCGACGGCCGACCAGACCGTGGTGGTGGCCGGGCTGGTCGTCGCCATCCGCACCATGAACAGCCGGCGCGGCGAGCGCATCGCCTTCATGACGCTGGATGACCGCAGCGGACGCATCGAGATCGCAGTGTTCTCCGAGGCCTACCAGAAATACCGCGACCTGCTTTCCAAGGATCGTCTGCTGGTGGTGGAGGGCAGTGTCAGCGTGGATGAATATTCCGGCGGGTACCGCATGAGCGCGGAAAAGATTTATGATATCGACCGCGCGCGCGGCGTGTACGCCAAGGGCGTGGAGATCGATGTGCAGGCGAAACGCGCCGCCGCCGACGGATTCAGCGGCATGCTCGCGCGCATCCTCGAGCCGTTCCGCGAGGGACGCTGCACGGTGTGGATCAACTACGAGGGCGACGGCGCGCGGGCACGCATGGCCCTGGGCCGCGAGTGGAGCGTCAACCCCACCGACGAGCTGCTGCACCGTCTGGGTGAGGTGGCCGGCCCGGACGGGGTGCGGGTGATTTATTGAGGACACCGGGGTATCCTCGCCCTGCGCGGGGGGCTGGGCCTGGGCCGAATGAAGCCCAGCGCCGGTTGAACGGGGATGCCGGGTCTCTCGCGCTGCTCAACCCAAAGCGTGGCTGCTGTCAAGCGGATCCGGCCCGGCAGGGCCGATTTTCCCGGCCCCACTTGCGCGGGAATATCTTTATGACACAATGGCGTACAGCCCGTTGCCGAAAGCGACATTTGAATCGGGGAGGACTTCTGAATTCGTCATTCCCGCGCAAGCGGAGATTCAGGCCGGGGGCATCCGAAACGCCGGATGTTCCACCCGCGCCGGTGACGCATTGCAGCGGATTTTCCCCAGCATAACCAATAACGCCAACTCTGCATGAAACTAAGCTTTCTGGATTTCGAACAGCCCATCGCCGAACTCGAGGCCAAGATCGAGGAACTTCGCTACGTTGGCACCGACAAGGCGGTCAACATCAGCGAGGAGATCGGTCGACTCGAAGACAAGGCCCGTTCGCTGACCGAGACGATCTTCTCCCAGCTCACCGCCTGGCAGATCTCGCAGCTCTCGCGCCATCCGCAGCGGCCCTACACGCTGGACTACATCGAGCGTATCTTCACCGAATTCGAGGAACTGCACGGCGACCGTCGCTACGCGGACGACCCCGCCATCGTCGGCGGCATCGGCCGCCTCGACGACCGCCCGGTCATGATCATCGGCCACCAGAAGGGCCGCGACACCGGCGAGAAGGTGCGGCGTAACTTCGGCATGCCGCGTCCTGAAGGCTACCGCAAGGCGCAGCGCCTGATGGAGCTGGCCGAGCGGTTCAAGCTGCCGATACTGACCTTCATCGATACCCCCGGCGCCTATCCCGGCGTCGGCGCCGAGGAGCGCGGCCAGAGCGAGGCCATCGCGCGCAACCTGCTCGTGCTGTCCGATCTGCGCACGCCGGTCATCTGCACTGTGATCGGGGAGGGTGGTTCCGGCGGCGCGCTCGCCATCGGCATCGGCGACCATGTCATGATGCTCGAATACAGTACCTATTCGGTGATCTCGCCCGAGGGCTGCGCCTCCATCCTCTGGAAGAGCGCCAGCCGCGCCTCCGAGGCCGCCGACGCGATGGGCATCACCTCCAGACGCCTCAAGCTGCTCAACCTGATCGACCAGGTGATCCCCGAGCCGCTCGGCGGCGCGCATCGTGACGTCGATACCACCATCGCCAACGTCCGGCAGGCGCTGGTCGAATCGCTCGCGCGGCTCGACAGCAAGCGCATCGACGACCTGCTCAAGACGCGCTACCAGCGCATCATGAGTTACGGTGTCTTCAAGGGCTGAAGGCGCAGGCGTCGTAGTCTCCGATCGGGTTTTCCCGGCGCTGGAGCGCCTGCCCGGCGTTCGTCGCTACCTCGTCGCCTTCAGCGGCGGCCTCGATTCCACCGTCCTGCTGCACATCATGGCCGAGTTGCGTCCGCGCTACGCGGCCGAGTTGTGCGCCGTGCATGTCAATCACGGCCTGCAGTCCGCCGCCGCGGACTGGGCGCTGCAGTGCCGCGCCGCCTGCGAAGCACTCGGCATTCCGCTGCATGTCATTACCGTGGAGGCGCGGCCGGGGCCGGGCGACAGCCCCGAGGCGGCCGCGCGCCGCGCGCGCTACAACGGCCTCCGCGCATTGATGGAAGAGGGCGATTGCCTGCTCACCGCCCATCACCAGGACGACCAGGCCGAGACTGTGCTGCTGCAACTGCTGCGCGGCAGCGGCGTCGCCGGTCTCGCCGCGATGCCGCCGTGCGCGCCCTTCGCCGCCGGCTGGCACGCGCGACCGCTGCTCGGCCTCACGCGCGCCGAGCTGAAGGCCTGCGCCGAGGCGCGTGACCTGCACTGGATCGAGGACCCAAGCAATTTTGATACCGGCCTGCGCCGCAATTTCGTGCGCCACGAGATCATGCCGCGCCTGCGCCAGCAGTGGCCCGCCTTCGCGCGCACGCTGTCGCGCAGCGCCGCCCACAACGCCGAGACCGCGCGTCTGCTCGACGAGATCGGCGCCGAGGATCTCGCCATGGTCGCCGGTCCCAGGACCGCCACGCTGTCCATCGACGCCCTGATGCAACTGAGCCCCGAGCGATTGAACAACGTCGTGCGCTACTGGCTGCGCACGCTCGAGCTCCCGCTGCCGACCACCGCGCACCTGGTGCGCCTGCACGAGGACATCCTGAAGGCGGCGCAGGACAGCGCGCCGCTGCTGGCCTGGCCCGGCGCCGAGGTGCGGCGTTACCGCAGCCTGCTCTACGCCATGTGGCCGCTGCCGCCGCACGACCCGGAGCAGGTCGTGCCCTGGGATCTCGCCGCGCCGCTCGACCTCCCCACCTGCGGCGGCAGTCTGGTCGCGCGCCATGTCGCCGGCCATGGCATCAAGCGTGTGCTGCTCAAGGAGCGTCCCGTCACCGTGCATTTTCGCCGCGGCGGTGAACGCTGCCGCCCCGCCGGCCGCGGCCACACCCACGAACTGCGCAAACTGCTGCAGGAATCCGCCGTTCCGCCCTGGCTACGCGAACGCGTGCCGCTGCTCTACATCGGCGATGAACTCGCCGCCGTCGGCGACCTGTTCATCTGCGAGGGTTTCCAGGCCGGCGCGGACGAAGCCGGCGTCGAGATCGAATGGAGCTTCCGGGCGCTGACACCCGAAGGAATTAGCCTGGATGGGTGAGTGGGCTAGTCGGCGGTATCCGTTAAATTATCCGTTTGCACAGCCGGATAATCCGATTTTTCCAGAGAATCAGGAGGATTCGGGAATTGCAGTGGGTGCTATATATAAAACTGCTACGTTATAACGTATAACTTTTATACCTACTCACTGTTAAGTCGTCATAGGCCGCACTGAGTATTACGAGCATTGGATTATGCGGGTTATCGGAACAGATTAATAAAATATGCTAATTAACGAGACGTTAAAAACATGCTAGAAAAGCGAAGCGACGCGAGCGTCGCACAAATGCATTTGGTGCGGACGCCGCTCTGCTTCGCTTTGGCTGATCGAGACGCCGAGCCGTTGCGGATTCACTCATGGGTATGGCGTCCGCACCATCAGAAAATCCCCTCACATGATTCGCAGGCAGTGCGGCCTCTGAGACCTAACTACTCACAGATGCGGACGCGATAGTTCCTTCCGTCGCGCCGCACAGCTTAAACGTGTGCGCCGGGCATGGCGCGTTACTTCATAGGTGCAAGTCCTATGGCCAGGTATTCGCAGAGCCGAAGGCAAGGAGAAGGGCAAGGGCACCGTCGTGAGGCGGGGTCTGGAGGAAGCTCAATCCAAAGCTGCGGGGCGATGAACAAAAACCGGATATGAGGCGTGATGCATCCGGGGCGAGTGGGCACGTGACCACGAAGCCCTCCATCTGCGGCTGGGATGCATTTTGTAAATCCGGCGTCTATGCAGCGAAGGTAACGTGTCTTACCCCGGGAGATCTCCCCGATGCTTCGGAAGAGCGAAGCTGGGCACTGAGAGATCGGTGCTGAACATCGAGGAGAAGTCAGCAGAAGGCATAGTAGGCGGCGCCCCCGCTGAAGGCCGGAACGATGAAAGACGAAGGATCATGACGAAGAGAGATGGGAAGGCATCTGACCACCTGCTAACGCAGGCTGCGGCCACGCCGCAGGATGAACTCGTCGCTGGATTGTCAGGACACCCGGAGTCGATTCACACCCAAGCGCTGCTGGCCCAAGTGCTGGAACGGGCCAACCTGCAGCGCGCATTGAAGCAAGTGCGCCAGAACAAAGGCGCGCCGGGTATCGACGGCATGACAGTCGATGAACTGCCGGAGTACCTCCGACATCACTGGCTGGGAATCCGTGCGCAACTGGAGGCGGGTAGTTACCAGCCGCAACCCGTCAAGCGCGTGGACATTCCCAAGCCGGACGGGAAAACCCGACCCTTGGGCATTCCCACGGTGTTGGACCGCTTCATCCAACAAGCCATTGCGCAAGTTGTCTCGGCGCAATGGGAACCCCATTTTCATCCACACAGTTACGGCTTCCGGCCGCAACGCTCGGCGCACCAGGCGATACGCGAAGTGCAATCGTGCATCCGGCAAGGCTATGGCTGGGTGGTGGACATGGACCTGCAAGCGTTCTTTGATCGAGTCAATCACGACCGGTTAATGGTGCGGCTCAAACGCCATTGCCCCGACCGTGCGCTGCTGCGACTCATCAACCGCTATCTCAACGCGGGCGTGCGCGTAGGCGAGACCCTCGAACCCACGCGCATGGGCGTACCGCAAGGCGGGCCGCTCTCACCGGTGCTGGCCAATGTGGTGCTGGATGAACTGGATTGGGAACTCCACCGGCGCGGCCACCGTTTTGCCCGCTATGCCGACGACTGCAACATCCTCGTCAGAAGCAAACGGGCAGGAAAACGGGTGATGGCCGGCGTGACACGCTTTGTCAGTAACTCACTGCGACTCACAGTGAATCCGCTGAAGAGCGCGGTGGACCAGCCCAAGAACCGCAAGTTTCTGGGCTTCACGGTCAGCCGTAACGGAGCGAAACTCAAGGTCGCCGATAAGGCGATTGAAAAGTTGAAAAACCGGGTACGGGAACTGACTCGTCGTACACGAGGCAAACGCATTGACGCTGTCGTCGCGGAGCTGAGAAAAGCCCTGCTTGGTTGGAAAGCGTACTTCGGCATCACCGAGGTGCTGAGTCCTCTGCGCGATATCGACAAGTGGGTGCGACGCAAGTTACGCTGCTATCTCTGGAAGCAATGGGGGCCATCAGGCTACAGGGAACTGCGCAAGCGCGGCGTGTCGGTCCGCGAAGCGTGGAACACCAGCAAGTCGGCTCATGGCCCGTGGCGTCTGTCCAAGACACCGGCACTGGCGCAAGCGCTACCATTGCGCTTCTTCACCAACCTGGGACTACCGACTCTTGCACCACGGTAGGAATTCAATTCGTCGAACCGCCGGATACGTGACCCGTACGTCCGGTGGTGTGGGAGGGGGGAGCCGTGAGGCTTCTCCCTATCCCGATCATGCATTCAACGATCACCGACCCTAAGGACGTACTTCAGGTATGAATGGCGAGCAGCCCAATAACCCCTTGCACGGAATCACGCTTGAGAGTGTCGTCGTGAGGCTCGTTGATCACTATGGCTGGGAAAAACTCGGCCTTAAAATTAGTATCAATTGCTTCAAGAATGATCCGTCGGTGAAATCTAGCCTGAAATTCTTGCGAAGAACACCTTGGGCCCGAGAGCAGGTCGAGAATTTGTACGTCTCTACGTTTGCGCTTCGTGGAAAGTCAGAAAATACATAACCAGGCGTTCAGGTGTACGCCGCTCGTCCAGCTTCTGGTGCATCAGGCTGATCTGGCCTGCGGGTTACCCGAAGCTGACGAAACCTGGCCGGAGTCAGTAGGGCACCACTTCGCGGAAGGAAATGGGAGCAGTGCAGATTCAACCGGTCGCCGCAACACACGCCCGAAATTTTTCAGCTGGGGTGAGAAACCCCAGCGTTTTGCGTGGCCGCTGATTGAGTTGGATCGCCACGCGGTTGAGATCAGCCTGTGAATA
>JADLET010000057.1 GCA_020845975.1 Gammaproteobacteria bacterium
CCCGATGCTCCTGTACCAGACGGACCGCTCGCTCACGCACTTCCGGGGAAAACTTGTTTGACTTGTTTGCGTTCATGGCTCCATTCTCTCAAAGGTTGGAGCCTCCACGAAACCCGGGGCGGTTCAAATTGAAAAGCGTCAATGGGGAACAGGTGGCTGGAGCGGGCGAGGAGCCGATTCTCTTGTCGATATTGAAAACGCGCTTGAGGCGTTGCGCCCAGGTCATAGAAGCCTGCCGTTCGGCGGGCATTGGCGGTTCTTCGGTTTCCCTGGCCATGTTGCCCTTGCCCCGCCTGGCCGGGGTGACCGCGGTGCGATGCCGGCTGTTCGGGGCGCGTGATCAAGGGGTCAGAGTACTTGAAATCCCCGCTCAAGTACTCTGAGAATCATCTAGCCGGCCTCCCACCGCCCGGGGCGGTGGAGTATAAAGCAAGGTGCGAACTTTGACTTTTACTCAAAGGAGGCCGTGATGCACGGTGATGAATGGAAAATCGGCACCCTGAACTGAATGACCTGGGCTGGGACGTCTGGTTCGAGCAAAGGGTCGGATGCAAACCAGCGGATACTATCGCCCGCGTTGCAGCCGTCGATCGCGACCAGTGGCTGCTCGTGGACCAGGTCGGCCCTTTCCGCGCGAAGCCGGCCGGCAGCTATCTGCATCGTCATCGCCTGTCCCATGAAATGCCCTGCGTCGGCGACTGGGTGTGCGTGGAAAAACAGCCGGGTGACGACTTTGGAGTGATCTACGCGCTGTTGGAACGAAGGACCACGCTGCGCCGGAAGTCGGCGGGCGACGCCGTCGAATATCAGATGATCGCGGCGAACATCGATTACGTGCTGATCGTGCAGTCCTGCCACGTTGACTTCAATCTGAAGCGATTGGAACGTTACCTGGTCATGACGCGGGAGGGCGGGGCGGAGCCGTACATCCTGCTCACCAAAACAGACATGGTGGAGCCTGCCGTTGTGTCCGCGCAGGTGGCGGAGATTCGTGCCGCAGGTATTGCGACTCCGGTACTCACCCTGAGCAACGTCACGCAGGCAGGCGTCGAAGAGTTCAGGCGGCTGTTGCTGCCGGGCAAGACCTACTGTTTCGTCGGATCGTCGGGCGTGGGCAAGAGCACGCTGATCAATCGCTTGATCGGTCATGAAGCGCTGGAAACAAAGGCGGTGAGCGGGACCGGCGAAGGCAGGCATACAACAGTGCGTCGCGCGCTGATGCGTCTTGAGGGCGGCGCGCTGGTGATCGACAACCCGGGGATGCGCGAGTTCGGCATTCTGGACGCGGAAGGCGGCCTGGGGGACAGTTTCTCCAATATCGCCGCCCTCGCACCCGGCTGCCGCTACCGGAATTGCAGCCATACCAGCGAGTCCGGCTGCGCCGTGCTCGCGGCGGTGAGTTCCGGAGAAATCAGCCGGGCGCACTATCAGAATTACCTGAAACTGAGGAAAGAGTCCGGGTTCCACCAGTTGTCGTATGCCGAACGGAGAAAGAAGGAACGCGACTTCGGCCGGTACATCAAGTCGGCGAAGGGGAGCCTGGACGATGACTAGCCTGCCGGCGGTGGAGCATAATGTCTCGCCGCAGGTGCGACGGCGCTGACGAACCTCGGCCTGGGCTCAAATTTAGGTCACAAAGAAGGAGCGATACGATGCCTCGGTACTTGATTTCGTTTGATGACGGCTCGATGGACCATATTCCTGATGAAGACTGGCCGTCAGTGGGCGAGGCAGCACATAAGGTGGTTCGGGAGGCAAAGGCCGCGGGGGTCTGGATCTTCGGCGGCGGTGTCCAGCGCCAGCAGTCGACCATTGTTGCGCCAGACGGGACTGTCACAGCCGGACCCGTGCCGGAGACAAAGGCGGTCATAGGCGGGTTTTCGATCATCGAGGTTTCTTCGCGTGAGGAGGCGCTGGTCTGGGCTGCCAGGATCGCCGCCGGGTGTCGCTGCGCGCAGGAGGTTCGCGAGATCATGTTCGACCCGGAGTCCTGATCAGGAGTGTGCCGGACCGTGTGGCCTGACAATTCATTCATGCCGTTTCCACGGTGCTTCTCGGTCTGTCCCCGGTATGTGGTAAATTAGGCCACAACCGGATCGGCCCTATCCTGTGGCCAGATCCGGATCCTCGATCTTTCAGCCTGGGGTTGCGAAAAGATTCGTTGCCAGTGGGAGAGTAGCGTGAGATGGATGTCGCCACCTGGGAACTTCTGAGCTACATCGTGACGACGGTCGGTCTGCCGGTCGCGATTCTCGTATTCCTTTACGAGCAGAAGAAGGAGCGCGCGAACGAGGACGAGGAGGTCTACCAACTTGTCTCGGACAACTATCAGGACTTCCTCAAGATTGCGCTCGAGCACTCCGACTTGCATTTGTACTCTGCCGACGAGACGCCGCAGCTGAGCGAGGAGCAACGCGAACGTAAACTGATTATATTCAGCATGCTGGTTTCGCTGTTCGAACGCGCTTATCTTCTCCTCTATACGGACGAGACCTCGGGGCCGCACGTGCGGCGCTGGCGATCGTGGGAGGACTACATGCGTGAGTGGTGCCAGCGCAAGGATTTCCGAGGGGCGTTGCCCTCGCTGCTCGAGGGCGAAGATCCCGAGTTCGTGGCGTATATCCGCGCGCTCGCCGCAAAAAATTTGAGTTGAGCGCGCCGCAGGTCGCCTAAGGCTGCTCAGCGCCGGCTTTTCCCGTCTTTCTTTCCTGAAGTTCGCTGCGCTGTTTCCAGGTCGAGTAACAGTCCAGTCCGCAGAAATGCACCACATAATCCTGTGCTTCAAAATGCTGGGCTTCGGAAAGCGGGATTTCCTTGTGGCAGACATCGCAGGGGATATTTTTGGTTTCTGCGACCGGGTGGCGGGGGGGTGTCATGGCACACCTCCAATTATGGTGTCGACATGGATTAGGCTAGTCCTGTTCGGGATGACCGGCAAGTTTAATATCACTGCGGCGAGCGCCGGAAAGACATGCCACCGGGTACCTGTCCCCGGTATGTGGTAAATTAGACCGCAACCGGATCGGCCCTATCCTGTGGCCAGATCCGGATCCTCGATCTTTCAGCCTGGGGTTGCGAAATATGGATCACGCCGTATTCATCTCGTACCGGTTCCGGCGGAGCGGGTAGTCCGATGCTGCCGGTCCATCCCTATTGGTGGTTCAAGGGCGCGATCTCTCCGGAGGATTGCCGGAGGGTCATGGCGCGCGGCCAGGAGGCCCTGGAACAATTAAAGCAAAGCGGGGGCGACACGACCGGTGTCACCCTGGGCGCCACGCATAAGGGCGCGGAGAACGCCGGCGCCAGCGCGCTGGCCGCCCGGACGCTGGAAGATGCGGCGCAGGAGGCCGGTGCCTCCCAGCCGGAGGCCACGAAGGGGAAATATATCAGGGACAGCGAGGTCTGTTTCCTCAACGACGCCTGGATTTACGACCTGGTGTTTCCGCTGATCGCCGAGGCCAACCAGCGCGCCGGCTGGAATTACGAGGTCGATTACGCCGAGCCGCTGCAGTTCGCGGCCTACAGGCCGGGCGGATTCTACGGCTGGCACACTGATGGGTTTACCTGCCATAACGGCGCCTACAGGATGTTCGAACCCGGCGTCACTCCGCTGGTGGACGGCAAGCCGCCGCCGAACTGCATCGACAATCCGAAGATGCTGGGCAAAGTCAGGAAGCTGAGCATGACGCTGAACCTGAACGAACCCGGCGCCTATGAGGGCGGGAACCTCAAATTCGATTTCGGCCCGCATGTGCGCCATCGGGAACGCTATCACGAATGCGAGGAGATCCGGCCGCAGGGTTCGATGATCGTGTTTCCGTCCTACGTCTATCATCAGGTCACGCCGGTGACCTCCGGGATCCGGTATTCGCTGGTGGTGTGGGTGCTCGGCAAGCCGTTCAGGTAAGGTAAAAAGGGGTCAGTGCAGATTCAACCGGTCGCCGCAACACACGCCCGAAATTTTTCAGCTGGGGTGAGAAACCCCAGCGTTTTGCGTGGCCGCTGATTGAGTTGGATCGCCACGCGGTTGAGATCAGCCTGTGAATA
>JADLET010000058.1 GCA_020845975.1 Gammaproteobacteria bacterium
CGCCCGCAGCGTCCGGCGCGCTGGTCGGCCGACGAGCGCGCGATCGGCTCGATGGGCAGCCGCTGCACCTTCGCACGATGACTGTAGCGACTGATACGCGCCAGCCCGGTATCGATCACGTAACGGATGCCGGGCACCGTCAGCGAAGTCTCGGCAACATTGGTTGCAAGGATGAGGCGGCGCTCTCGGCCCGGACGGAAGATGCGGCCCTGCTCCGCGGCGCTCAGGCGGGCATAGAGCGGTATGATCTCGGTTCGCGGCGGATGATGCTTGCGCAGCGCCTCGGCGGTCTCGCGAATCTGCCGTTCACCCGGCAGGAAGATCAGGATATCGCCTGGCCCCTCGCGCGCCAGCTCGTCCGCAGCATCCAGAATACGTTGCTGCCTGCCGTCGTCGTCCGTCGCGCTTCCCGACGGGTGACGGTAACGGATTTCCACGGGATAGCTGCGTCCGGACACCTCGATGATCGGCGCTCCGTCGAAATGGCGCGCGAAGCGTTCCGGATCGATGGTGGCTGAAGTGATGATCAGCTTCAGATCGGGGCGTTGCGGCAGAAGTTGCCGGAGATAGCCCAGCAGGAAATCGATGTTGAGGCTGCGTTCATGCGCCTCGTCGATGATCAGGGTGTCATAGGCGAGCAGGTTCCGGTCGTGTCTCAGCTCCGCCAGCAGGATGCCGTCCGTCATGAGCTTGATCATCGTCTCCGGACGGGTGTGGTCGCCGAAGCGGATCTTGTATCCCACCCGGCCGCCGAGCTCGAGCTTCATTTCGGCGGCGATGCGTTCCGCCAGACTGCGCGCCGCGATCCGGCGCGGCTGGGTGTGGCCAATCATCCCGGTGACACCGCGGCCCGCCTCCAGGCAGATCTTGGGCAATTGGGTACTCTTTCCGGACCCCGTCGCGCCGCATAACACGATCACCTGATGCGCGGAGATGGCGGCGGTGATCTCGGCGCGCTCGGCGCTGACCGGCAACTCCTCCGGGAATCCCCAATCCCGCCTCAGTGCGCGCCGTTGCTCGACCTGCGACCTGGAGGCCACGATATCGGCGCGCAGCTGCTCGAGCCGCTCCCGCGCGCCGGGTTTCACGGAGGTATCGACGTCATCCCCTCCGGTTTCCTGCGCAAGCTTCTTCAGACGCCGCCGCAGGCGCGGCTGATCAACGAGCAGGCAGGATTCGAGTTCGCGCTTGAGCTCGTCGAGGATTTCACTCATGCCGGATCGATGCGGTCGGATCAATGGTTCACAAACAAGCGCCTGACAGTCAGGCGCCGCCGCCCAGTCTCATGTCTATCGCCTTGACGGCCGCATCGAGCGCGCCGCGCACATCGGCTCCGTGCATGATGTCGTCGAAAGCGCGCTGGAATTCCTCGCTGAGGACAGGATAGGCAGGCAGTCCCGGGCGCGAGGGGGTCGCGCTTTCGAGCTGGGACATGAAAAGATGCAGAGGACCGTCATCACGATACAGTACGGCGCGGGACGCAGCGCTGCGCGTCGCAGGGATTCCGGCCGCAGCTTCGGAGGTTGCCAGCACCTGCTCCGGTTGCAACAGATACTCAAGTAATTGCATGGCGGCGCGCTGATTCCCGCACGCCTTGCTGACCACCCAGCCCCAGCCTCCTTGCGCAGTGCGCGATCCATGCCCGAAATCGGGCAGCGGCAACAGGACGACGTCACCTGGAAACTGTTCTTCATAGTGACGGAACGCGGTATGGTCTCCCCACGCCAGGGCGACGCGCCCGTTCAGGAATGCGGTATTGTCGCCACCCATATCGACGTAGCCCTTTCTGACCCAGGATTGCATTCGTGACATCGCCGCCACCACACTGTCCCGGTTCAGGAGCCCGGCGGCGGTACGGTAGGTCTCGCGGTCAATCAGATCGCCGCCGGCGGACTGCACCACGGGGAGAAAGGCATAACTGTACCACTCACCTTTCGTCGCGAGCCCGAGATCGAGTACCGCGCCATCCGGATCGCGTCTTGCCAGACTCTGCAGCACCCGTCCGAATTCTTCCGCGCTCCACGCACCTTCGATCGAAGCAGGTATACGCACACCCGCCGCACGCAGCAGGCTTGGCCGCGCATAGATGCCAAGACCGGTGTCATAGCTGGATACGGCATAGAGCCTGCCGAGATACATGCCCTGCCCGAGCACCGACGGGAACAGATCGAGCCGGCTGTTATCGGTCAATATCTTGTCCAGCGGAACCAGGTATCCGCGCCGGATGTAATCCTGGAGATGCGGGCCGTCGACATCGAGGATATCAGGCAACGCGCCCGTGCCAGCCGCCTCCCGGATATGTCCCGCATAGGATTCCTGGGGCAGGATTACCACGTTTACCCGCACCTGGTATTGCATGGCATTGAAGCGCGCGACCTGCTCCTGCACGATTCTGTTCTCGGCGGAAGAACCGGTATGCATCCATACCTCGAGCTCGGCGGCGCGCTCAGCCCGCCCCGCCGCCGCCCCCGGGCCGGAATCACAGCCCGCAAGCAGCAGCGCGCCGGCGATCAGGCTCGCTGCAACTGTGTGAGCAAGACGACAGCGGCTTCGGAATGAGAAACGGGGTGAGTGTGATCCCGGGCGCATGTCACTCGGAACTTGCAGCCGTGAGCAGGCGCGCCAGCTCGGCGGGTGTGCCATTCCGCGCGGCGGCATCCAGCGCCGATGCGGACAAATCTCCCACTGTATCCAGATCGGCGCCATGTTCGAGCAGTGCCTTGACGATGGATTCACGCTCGCCTTGCACCGCGAGCATCAGCGGTGTGATGTCCGGACGCGCGGCGATGTCAACATTGGCCCCGTGCGCAAGCAGGACATCGACGGCTTCCGCATAACCGCCCTCCACGGCCCAATGCAGCGCGGTCCGCCCCCCGCCATCTCGGGCATCGGGCACAGCGCCGGCATCCAGCAGCAGGCCGAGCATGTCAACCTGGCCATTGCGCGCCGCTTCTACCAGGAGCGGCGGTGGCGCACCGTTGTTGACCAGGGTGGTGATCATATAACCGCGCGTCAGCGGCGGTTCATTCCGGTTTGGATCCAGTCCTTTGGCGAGCAAGGCGCGCATGGTATCGAGGTTTCCCGCGCGCGCGGCCGCGATTCCTGGAGTGTCGCCGTCCCGATTTGGCAGACGGATATCTGCGCTGTGGTCGAGCAGTATCCAGACCGCGTCCAAATCATTGCGCCAGATGGCTGTCAGCAATGCGGAATCGCCGCGTCCCACCGTGCGCAGCAGCTCGCGTTCGCGCAGCGGCGTGCCGGATGCCTCGATGCGTTGCGCGCTGAGTCCCCACGGCACGTCGTTCACATCAGCCCCATGCTGGATCAGCAGTTCCATCATGGCGTTTTCCCCGCGGAAGGCCGCGCTCGCCAGCGGGGTGACGCCCGTGATAGGGTCGCGGTAGTCGGGATTGGTGGACTGTTCGAGGAGCC
The DNA here is from genome assembly GCA_020845975.1 of Gammaproteobacteria bacterium. Classification (GTDB taxonomy): domain Bacteria; phylum Pseudomonadota; class Gammaproteobacteria; order SZUA-140; family SZUA-140; genus JADJWH01. The sequence continues at coordinate 3,433 of JADLET010000058.1, forward strand.
TGGAAAGCTTGTCCGCATCACCGAGCTTCACCGCCCGAAGCAGCGCCTGTTCTGAGCTCAGATCGGCATACGGTGTTTCATCGCGCGCGCCGGCCCGAAGCAATTCCTCCGCGGCCGCCGTCATGCCGTTGCGCACGGCCAGCGTGTAGGCGGTCTCGCCGCGCTCCCGCACACCGTCGGCAAGCGCGCCTCGTGCGAGCAGGCTGCGCACCATGATCAGACTGTCCGCCGCCGGGAGGTCACTCGCGACGGCGCGCATCAACGGGCTGTAGCCCGTATTGTCTGCACCCGGTTCGTAATGGTTGGGATCGGCGCCACGGGCCAGCAGCTCATCGACCATGCGGACACGGCCGAAGCGGATGGCGGCGCTCAGCGCGGTTTCACCGTGGCGATCATAGGCGTTCACGTCCGCCCCGGCATCCAGCAGCAGACGCACGTTATCCTGACGACCTCTCGATGCGGCGTGCATCAGGGCCGTGGCCCCGTCGAAGTCCGCCGCCGCGACATCGGCGCCACGCGCGAGCAACAGCGCGGTCATGGCGGCATCCGTCTCACCGGCAGCGGCGATCAACGCCGTGCGGCCAAGACCATCGCGCGAGTCCGGTGCCACGCCCTGATCGAGCAACAGTCGCACGGTATCGCGCTGACCATAGCGCGCGGCGAGCACCAGGGCCGGGTCGCTGCGCGCCGACGCCCCGATGGATCCTCCCGCGCTCGCATCGGCCGCTGTGGAAACCGTTTCCGCGCGAGCCACAGGCCAAGACTGCGCGCCTGCCATCAGCAGTCCCGCGAGCAGACAAACCGCCATGCGATACATCGATGCCGCCATACGCGCCCCCCGAGGTCCCAGGCACTCGTTTCACCCGCCCGCGTCAAATTCCGCGAAGACCCGGCCATTATACCCCAATGAGCGCCGCCCAGGTCCGGCCGGGGAATACGGGTCCGCCGTCAGTATCTGGGCATGACGGGATCCACGACGGCCGCCCAGGCGTCGATGCCTCCCTGCAGATTGATGAGATTGGTGAAACCCCGCTGCTCCAGAAAGTGCGCCACCCGCAGGCTGCGCATTCCGTGGTGACAGATCAGCACGGTCTCGCGCGCCGGGTCCAGCTCGGCGATCCGTCCGGGTATGGCCGCCATTGGAATATGCACGGCGCCCTCGATATGACATTGGGCGAATTCCCGGTCCTCTCGCACATCGATCAGGAGCGGCTTCACCTCCGCTGCGGTGAGATAACGCTGCAAGGCGGTGGGATTCATCTGGTGGATCATGGACGGTTTCTCATGGTGGAGACGTGTGAAAAACGATAACGACTGTTAATTCCGCAGGCGATAGCCCCGCTTCAGAAGCGCCAGCGTGAGCGACGACAACAGCAGGAACGTCGCCACCACCACCGCCAGGCTCACACCCGGATCGATGTCCGAGCGGCCGATGAATCCGTAGCGAAAACCATCGATCATGTAGAAAAACGGGTTCAGCCTGGAGATATGCTGCCAGAACTCCGGCAGCGAAGCGATCGAATAGAACACTCCGCTGAGGAAGGACAGGGGCAGGATGATGAAATTCTGAAATCCTGCCAATTGATCGAATTTCTCGGCCCAGATGCCGGCGATGACGCCCAGCGTACCAAGCACCGCGCTGCTGGCGAGGGCAAACGCAATGATAGTGGCCGCGCTGTGCAACGGCAACGGAACAAACGGCATGGCGCACAGATATACCACCAGCCCGACGACCAGGCCGCGCGTCACCGAAGCCAGCATGAAGGCGAGATAGAACTCCGTATATGACAAGGGCGTCAGCAGGATAAAGACAATATTTCCGGTCACCTTCGACTGGATCAGGCTGGAGGAACTGTTGGCGAAGGCATTCTGGACCATGGTCATCATCACCAGACCGGGAACAAGGAAGGTGTTATAGGCGATGTCGCCAAATACCGTGACATGCCTGTCCAGCGCGTGGGAAAACACCAGCAGGTAGAGCAGCGTCGTGATCGCAGGGGCGACCACAGTCTGCAGCACGACCTTATGGAAGCGCAGGATCTCCTTGTAGAAAAGCGTACGGAATCCGCGCGACATCAGTCAGCCTCGCGAGAGGTCAGATTAATGAATATATCCTCAAGATCGGCCTGTTCGGTATGCAGGTCAACAACCTCGATACCGGATCGCTGCAGTTCATTCAGTACGGCGACGATGGAATCCGCGCCCTTGTCCAGCGCCAGTTCCAGCGTGTTTCCGGCGTGTTTCACCACCTTGGCTGCCAGAATCGCGGGGATCGCGAGGATATCGGCGTTCGCGACTACCCTGAGACGGAGACCCCGCCCGAGATCACCGTTCAGCAGCGACTGCTTGGTGTCGAGCGCGACAATCCTGCCGTGATTGAGGATGGCGATGCGATCGCACAGCGACTCCGCCTCCTCGAGATAATGCGTGGTGAGAATGATGGTGTGCCCCTGGCGATGCAGCCTCTGAATGAATCCCCACAGCAGCTTGCGCAGCTCGACATCGACACCCGCGGTGGGTTCGTCAAGCACCAGCACCGGCGGCCTGTGAACCAGCGCCTGCGCGATCAGGACCCGGCGCTTCATGCCGCCGGAAAGTGAGCGCATATTGCTGTCCGCGCGGTCGGCGAGCTTCAACTCGGCAAGCAGCTCATCGATCCAGGCATCGTTCTCCCGTCCAAGACCAAAGTAGCCGCTCTGTATTCGCAGCGTCTCACGAACGGTGAAGAACGGATCGAACACCAATTCCTGCGGAACTACGCCGAGATTCCTGCGCGCCATGCGATAACCGGTCACGACATCATGTCCCATGATGGCCATCCGTCCGGAATCGGCGCGGGTCAGGCCGGCCATGATATTGATCAAGGTGGACTTGCCCGCCCCGTTGGGTCCGAGCAGACCGAAAAATTCACCGTGCGCGATCGTCAGGTCGACGCCCTGGAGGGCATGCACCCGGGGGAAATGCTTGATCACGCCTTGCGCCAAAACTGCCGTTGTCACCTGAATCTCCCCTTGTAGCGGCCCGGGCTCGCTCAGTCCGCCGCCGCATCAGCCCGCCATTCTATCGCAAACAGATGCACTGGCACTGGCCCGCCGGACTAGTCCCGACCGCATCCGCACTTCCAGCAGGTCTCAAAAGTCCCCGGGCTGTCCTCGCCACAGGCGGCGCAACGCCAGGCATCTTCCTGGCGCGTCGCCGCCTGCTCGAATGCCTCAATGATCGTCCGCGCCCGCACCCTGTCGGCCTCATCAAACAGCCAGATGGCCGGATAGGTATGCGTGAATGGCAGCTCGCCGACGCCACCCTGCAGATTCTCATTGGAGATGTAATGCGCGATGCCGGCCTGTCGGAGCAGATGTGAAAGCAGATAGGCTTGCTGGAGATCGGCGGCGGAGTACAGCTTATGCATCAGTGGCCCGCCACCCGGCCGGCGGGCGGGCGTTCAGGAGGAAAAGCGTTCAAACACCAGAGCGGCGTTCGTTCCGCCGAAGCCGAAGCTGTTGCTCATCACCCGATCGAGCGTGACGCCGTCGCGACAGGTCGTGACGATCGGCATGCCCTCGGCCGCCGGATCGAGGTGCTCGATATTGGCGGATCCGGCGATAAAGCCCTCCCGCATCATGATCAGGCTGTAGATCGCCTCATGCACGCCGGCGGCGCCGAGCGCATGACCGGTCAGTGACTTGGTCGATGACATAAACGGGATCCTGGCGCCGAACACCTCGCGGATGGACTCCAGTTCCTTCATGTCACCCGCCGGGGTACTGGTGCCATGGGTATTGATGTAATCGATCGGCCCATCAACCGTCGCCAGCGCCTGGCGCATGCAGCGAATCGCGCCTTCGCCGGAAGGGGCAACCATATCGTGGCCGTCGGAAGTGGCCCCGTAGCCGACGATCTCGGCATAAATACGCGCGCCGCGTGCACGGGCGTGGTCAAGCGATTCCAGGACCAGCATGCCGCCGCCCCCCGAGATCACGAAACCGTCGCGGTCGCGATCATAGGGCCGCGAGGCGCGCTGCGGCGTCTCGTTATATCCGGATGACAGTGCCCCCATGGCGTCGAACAGTAACGTCATGGTCCAGTCGACTTCTTCACCCCCGCCCGCGAAGACCACGTCCTGCTTGCCGGACTGGATCATCTCACAGCCGTTACCAATACAGTGGGCGCTGGTTGAGCAGGCGGAGCTGATCGAGTAGCTGGCTCCCTTGATCTTGAATGCGGTGGACAAATTCGCCGAGGTCGTGCTGCCCATCGTGCGTGGAACCATGTACGGACCGACGCCGCGCACACCACGTTTTCGAAGCGCCTCCACAGCCTGCAGAAAATTCCGGTTGGAGGCGCCGCCGGAACCTGTCACCAGGCCCGTGCGCGGGTGAGACACCTCCTGCTCCTGCAATCCTGCGTCCGCGATGGCCTGCGCCATTGCGATATGGCCGAACGCGGCGGCGTCCCCCATGAAACGCAGCACTCTGCGATCGATGTGTTCGGCAGGATCGATACGGATCGGTCCGTACACACGGGAACGCAAGCCGAGCTCGGCGTATTCCTCGCTATAGGCAATCCCGGAACGCCCCTGCCGCAGGGAGGATGTCACTTCCTCCGCGTTGTTTCCGAGACTCGAAACAATACCCAGACCTGTAACTACGACCCTTCGCATGATCCCCTGATCGAATTAAAAACTGTCTTTGGAGGTGAACAGGCCCACCCGCAGATCGCTGGCCGCATAAATCTCCTGTCCATCCGCCTCCAGCACCGCGTCAGCAATACCCATGACCAGTTTGCGTAAAATAACCCGTTTCAGCTCGACGCGGTAGGTCACCAGACGGGTTTCCGGGGTAATCTGCCCGGAAAATTTCACCTCGCCCGCTCCCAGGGCACGGCCCTGACCTGGCTGGCCCAGCCAACCGAGGAAAAAACCCACCAGCTGCCACATGGCATCGAGGCCCAGACAGCCCGGCATGACGGGATCCCCCTCGAAGTGGCAGGCGAAGAACCAGAGATCGGGCGTGATATCCAGCTCGGCGATGATCTGCCCCTTGTCATATCGCCCCCCGTTCTCCGTGATGCGCGCGATGCGATCGAACATCAGCATCGGGGGCAGCGGCAATTGCGCGTTGCCCGGCCCGAACAGTCGGCCGTGACCACATTCGAGCAGGTCATTCCTGGAATAGCTGTCTTTTTTTGGTGACACGGAAACCTGGCGTTTTATGGAAGGATCCTCGCAAATCATTCCCCGTGATCGGGTGCTTCTGCGGGAACCATCATCATTATTATATGGATGCGGCGTTAAGAACCCTTGACCGCGCGAAGCGCGGCAACGCTACGCAATAAAAACCCCGTCGCGAGGACGGGGTCGCTGGAATCTGCCGGATCACCCCGATGGGTCCGTGCATGCGATTCCCCCGGCACGAATCGCCTCAGGAGAAATCCCTGTCCTTCACGGTCTTGCGCCCGTCATTACGCGCGTTCTCAATCGCTCGATCGCACATTTCGCGAATCTTATCCGATATGACATCGAAAATGCCCGCCGAGGTATTCATATCAGACTTTTCACGCACGTAGGTTTTAACCTTGGAAGCCTCAACAAGAACTTCTTTCTTATCCGTCATCTCTCTGATCTCCTGGTTTGTCGCCACTGCTCGCCGTGGCAAAAATGAAATGCTCAACTTTGATCGGCCACGGTTAAAACCTTCACCGACGGCAAACATTAGCATTTCCAATCTGATTCGACAATTATCCCGCGCGGCGCGCGACAGCAGGCCGCGGCCGCGCGCACAGGAAATCATACAGGAGAAATCACCGCTTGCGGATCGCGCAGCGGGGCCGACGGAATGACTCTATAAACCTTCGCGGTATTCGGCAACGACCCGGATCATCGACTGATACAGAATTCTGGCGCAACGATCCCAGGCAAGTGTATCCGGAACCTCCCTTCGCCGCTCCGGGGACAGAATCTGATCCGAAGCGAACCCTGAAACAAGCTTATAAATGTCATTTTTATTCATTGTATTACGACTTTTTATTAATCTTTTGGATGCGATTAGCGCCGCATCTCCGGTAATGCGCTCATAACGGTTGATCAGGGCGGAGCGCCGCACCAGCTCCGCGAGCAGACGGCCGGTGGCGCGACCGGTGAGCATGGCTGCACGCTCGAGCAGACGGCGATAGAGGACCTGGAAACGGTTGATGCGGCGCCGGCGCGCCGGATAAACAAGGACATCCTCACGTGACGCATACCTTGAACGCATAATGCGGATGAACTCGTGAACATCCAGCAGATGCTCGCCCGCCTGATATCTGGTGGGCAACTCCCGCAGCACGTCACGCATGCAGAACACCGCATCCCAGGTCACGCCATCGGCGATATCATAGGGTCCGCGCTTTGACTTGGCCCGTTCGAAATGGGAAAAGATCCGCTTGAACTCATGCAGATCCTTATGAAATACGGCATCGCCCAGCAGGCGGCGGTGCATTTCCGGCGCATATCCGAGTTTATATAACAACAGCTCCTCGCGATGCGATGCGAAAGCCGCATCGAACGATTTCACCGCGGTGTCGGCGCGGAAATCCTTAATATTCTTCTTGCGGCCGGTGATCAGGTAATCCGCGATCTGGGCGAACGTCTGCACGACATAACGCGCCTTGGCGCGCTGTTCCCGGATGGAGGTTGACATCCGTTCAACGTCATCGTAACGGTATTCGTGGTGAAACAGGCCGAACTGGCGCAAGGAACCGTAATCTATGATGCCACCATCCATCAGGATGTTGTCTCCATCCCAGTCGATCCAGCAAAAGATGTATTCGCTTTCAAATCGCGCCGCCATGCGGCCGAAATCGGCGGCGATGCGCTGCGCCAGGTAACGGTATGCGCGCGCCCCCGATACCGGCGCGGGCCACTCACCGTTCGCGACCTGGCGCGCGATGTAGTAGTCGACAACCTGCCTGAGCAGCCGGAGATTACCCTGCTTGAGATGATGCAGAAAATGCGCGGGACGAAGCAAATTCGTGTAGGCGCGCACATTGACCGCGCTGCCGTCACCATAGTCGATTATGGCAAGCGTGCGTTCCGTCCTGACGCCGTTTCCATGCAGAACCTCGCTCATCATGGCTGCGGCGACACCGTCCCACAAATCCGCGAGACCGCTGCCGTAGGAAGCTCCGACATCTCCGGTCCGGAAGAATTTCTTTTCTCTGCCTGTCGCGGGGCTGAGACGGGTCACCCCGGTGCCACAACTGGAGATGTCCCAGGTCTTTCCCCTCGCCGCCATCCAGCCGTTCCAGATGCTGCGGCCATCCCCCGAGGTAAACCCCTTGCGACTCGGATGCTGAAGCTGGAGATATCGCGTCGCCATGTACGACCTCGGGCGTGCCTGGGCGAGCAGTTCCGGGTGATGAGCGCTGTCATACTCATTAATGATCTGCAGACTGAAGGTATTCAGTACTATCCGCGTGAGTTCCGGGGTCAGATCATCGGGGTGCGCACGCGAGATCAGCCCCATCTCACGTGCGAGGGAGAAATTGAAATAAAACACCCGTCCGCCTTCGCGGAATCTGACCGGGTAATCCACAAAGGCGCCGGGAACGGCTTCCTTGAAGGGATGATCGCCGTCGAGTTTATTGAAATTGCCGTATCCACCCGCCCAGTGGCAGGAGGTGCGCGCGGGCTTCACCATGGATTTCCCCATGGATTCTATATCGGATGAGGCCAGGCAGCGCTTTAAACGCTGCGGGGGGTCACGACTAGGCGTGACGCGTCTGAGCGCGCGGACGCGCGAACTTCATGATGCCGGAGATGACGCCGTCCAGCGCCCGGTCAAACAACGCGATATTCTCGATCACCCGCGCGGCGCCGCTCCTGAACTCCTCCGCCAGCACATACAATGGCCGTTCGGCGACCACCTTGAACTGGCGATTGACGAAGGAATAGTTCGAGTACGCATCGCCTGACCAGGCGAGCTTGGCCCGCAGTTTCTTGCCGTCCAGGCCCGTCAATTCGACCCAGGCACCAAGTTCGAGCCCCCGCACAAGATCGGTGTGGGCATCCTCGATCCGCGGGCCGCCATCGCCCTCCGCTGCGAACCCCATTTCCGCCATCATCCTGTCGAATCGGCTCTGTCGCTCCGGGTCATCGCGGTCGAGCAGGTCATCAAATCCGGAGAGTTCATCCGCATCGAGCTCAGGAAGATCATCGATATCGCTGCTTATCTCCTTGAACATCCGGTCGATCTCATCGAGCTTCGCCGGATCCGGAACACCGTCCTGCGACGCGACACCGGTTGCTTCAGCCTCCGTCCCTGCGGAATCTTTCCCAGGAAATTCCTTTAGCTTTCCGCCTCGCATGCTGGCGAAATGATAGAGTTCGAGCACAGCAACGAAGGTTTCGATCTCCTCCTCGTTACGGCCGATCCGGTGCTGGCCCTCGCGCAAATCCTGCAACAGAACCGGGAGAATGACGCCAAGTCGTCTGCGCTGCGCGGAGTTTCTCTTGGGCTCCACACTCCAGATCAAATCATCCAGCGCACGTAAGGCGCGCGCGCGCCAGATCCCCTCCCTGCCTTCCTCGAGCGTAGCTTCGGTGAGCAGCTGACGCCATGCGTTGCCCAGGAACTCCCGCACCTCCGCCGGCACATCCCTGCCGGCCACGCGATCCGCGATCTCCTGGGCAACGGCGAGCTCGACCTGCTCAAGTCGGTCGGCTTCCTCGGTCCGGGCGCCGATCTGCTGCTGAAGCAGCGCGAAATTATTCTTTTCTTCCTCGAGAAACGTGCGGAATTCGCCCAGCACTTCCGCGAACAGACTGATGTCATCACTGAAGTCATTCAGGATCCGCCGGACGACCGTCTCCATTCTTTCGTAGAGACGATCCCTGACCGCCTCCGACTCCTCGTCCCAGCCGACCCCGGCGGAGGCGAGCTCATTCAGCAGTTGTCGTACCGGGTGCGATTTATCGCTGAAGAACTCGCGGTCGACGATTGCGGCCTTCAATACAGGTATCTGCAATCTTCCGATTAATGCCTTGACGAAATCGGGCAGCGTCGTGTCGTCGAAGATGTAATCGAAGATCATGCTGATGACGTCGATGGTCTCGTCATCGATCTGATTGATCATCCCCGATCGGCCATGGGAATCAACCGTCGCGAACCGGCCGACGACATGCTGCTTAAGACCTCCCCGCAGCAGCTCGCCGGTGAGCTCGATAAGGGTGGGATCGTGCTGCAGTGACGACAGGGTGTCGATCAACATCGGGGTGGCGGGCAGATACACCATGGCTGACGGGCGCCCACCCACCCCCTGTGAACCGCCCGCGCCCACATCCGGGTTTGCCCCGAGCAGATGTTGCATGGCCTGAAAGGCTGGCGCCTGTACCATCGGCTGACGTTCCATCGTGTTATCCAGCGGCGTGATCATCTCGCCAAAGAAACCCTCGTCGGCCACGGATCCACCGCTGCCCGCCCCGTCCCCGTCGGAAGCCCCTCCGCGTCCGGGGCTGCGACCCGCAGCCGTTCCGGCATGACGCGAGGCGGGCGCGGACGGTTGGGTACGGATCCTGGCCTTGATCTGGGGAAGCACGCCCTGCCCGATCAGGAATTTGTTCAGCTCCGCGTAAAACTCTCCCAGACCCGGGATCAGCACACGCTCGAACAGCTTGTAACCATGCACCCGGGCGGGCGACTCCAGGTCCAGTGCGCCCAGGGCATCGCGAAAGGCATTACAGAAAGTATCCGGTCCGAACGGCAGGTTCTCCCCCGCACCAGGTGCGAGTTCGTCATAACGCTGCGAGAGGCCGAACAGTTCGTCGCTGTAACGCTCCCGCAGCTTGCCGATCAGGGTATTGACGGCAAGCGACTCTTCCAGCTCGCTGTCGTCGACGAGGGATAAACTCAGTGAGAGAGTCTTCCCAGACGTACCGCCGGCGGGCGTGGCACCGGCCGCCGGACGGCGGTCGAACAGGCGATTGAACTGTTCCGACAACCTCTCCGACAGCTCCGTCTTCCCGTTCTGGACAATGCGCAAGCCCTCAATGATCCGGCTCTGTTCCGGGCTGGCGAATACGTAGGAGGACTGCTCCTCGAGGTCCTTCTCCAGAATCTCGAAAAATCGTCCGGGCAGGCTGGTGACGAACGCCACCGCCCGCGCGCGGCACTCGCCCAGAGTGCGTGATGCGGTCAGGGGAGATGTGGTTTTGCCCTGGGAATCAAATACAGTACCGTCCTGTTCCACGCCCATACTCATCCGTCGCTGCCGAACCCCAAAACCACCGGACAAAATGTCCAGATATCCGGGGTGTTATCGACCGCTCATGGGCATGCCTTTATGCGTCCCACCGATTCCGTGAAATGGGCCGAAAGTGAACGGCGCGGGGGGTAGGCAGGCCACCCGAAAACCGGTAGGAATTTTCGGCGAGAATATATGCCGCCGTCAGGATTGACCAGGTCTATTCGGCGGGTTTTCCGATCCAGGCTTCCAGGGTTTCAATGATCTTGCGCGCCTGATCGACGCTGGAAATATTGAATTTGGACTTCGGGAGGTACTCACCGTTCCGCTTCTGATACCGGCGGATACTGAATTTCTCCGGGCCGAATTCATTATTCTTGGCATCCCAGTCCTGGTAACGGAACATCAATGTGGCCCAGGCACCCTTCGAAAGCACCACTTTGTCCAGTTCCTTGACGAGCTGGGTATCATCTTCCGAATAATTGACCGTGAGTTCCTCAACTGTTGATGCCATGTTTTTCTCCGAAAAATATCCTATCCCGCCGTGGCGGGCTCAATGGGCAGCGTGAGAGGCGCCCGGCCTGGCTCTCAATGACGGGAAATGATGTCCAGATCGAACACCACCCGTTGCTGTGGCGTCAGAACCTGCCTTACCTCGATCATGCGCTGATACCTGTTGATCAGGTATTCACGCTTGAGTTGCAGAAGTTCATCGACTTTCGCGTACCACTGATCCTGTGTGACATCCTCCCCGAGGATGAGCTGATTGAGTTCCGCCTCCTTGACGTCCATCTGGGCCTTCAGCAGTTGCTGCCGGGGGGATGAACGCAGCGTGATCCAGTCGATTTCCGCCTTCTGTTCCTGGCTCAGCAGGCTCTCCCAGCCGCTCGCCCCGGTTCGATCCCTGTGCCCTGCCGCATGATGATGACCGGATCCGGCCATCGGCATTGGGCCCTGCATATCGACCGGCGCACCCGGGGCGGGATCAGCGCTCCCGACGATGGGAAGGGCGGTCGTGAACGCCAGCAGCAACGCCGAGCAGATACGGTATGGACGATTTTTCACCCTGTTGCTCCTTAAGGTTGGAAATATTGGTCTGCGCACTGTATCAGCCGATGGGGGCCAATCCTTAACCGGCCGAGGCTTTTCCGCCACCCAGGCATGGAGGCGACATCGGCGCCTGCCCCATTCTCGCCTCCCACTCCGCACGCGTATAGGCATGTATGGCCAGGGCATGCACGGCACCGGCAAGCTCCTCGGCAAGCAGCGCGTTGATCATCCTGTGCCGCGCCAGCAGGCCTGTCCCCTCGAACGCCTCGGCCACCAGCACGAGCTTGAAATGGGATTCCGAGCCCGGCGGCACATTATGCCGATGGCTTTCATTGATCACTTCGAGGTGACACAGGCCGGGGATTCCGTCGGCCAGCTTACGCTCTATCGTCTCCCGCACGCTCATTTCGCCACTTTATCAATCCTGACGGGATATGACACCGATGGGCCGCAGATTAATCGAACCAGCCACCAGCGCGCAACCGCCGCCGACTTGAAAACCCCGTGGCGGCTTCCCATATTCTCAGCAGGGTTGTGATACGAAATCAACCATGCAATCGAAAGACTGACTCATGAGGAGATCACGATGAGAGCGTTCCGTTATGAACCCTGGTCGCTGCTGGAGCAGTTCCGCAACGAAATTAACCGCCGGCCTGATTCCCGGGAAAGTTGCCAGGAAAAGAGTTGTATTGGCACCAGCAACTGGATACCGGCGGTGGATATCGTCGAAAACAACGAAGCCTATGTGCTCGAGGTCGATGTCCCCGGGGTAGATCCGGAAAAGATCGACATCCAGATGGAAAACGGCGTGCTATCGATCCAGGGCCAGCGCACGCCCGGTCTGGGTGATGCGGAATCCCGCAAGCGTGTCGAACGGCCGCGCGGGTCATTCCATCGTCGTTTCAGCCTCCCAGACGCAGCCGATGTGGACCGCATCGCCGCCAGATGCAGGAACGGCGTGCTCGAGATCTCGATTCCGAGGCAACAGCGAGCGCAGGCCCGCAAGATCGCCGTGGAAGCATGATTACCGTCTGAAACGGACCCGCACGCCACATGCGGTGTATCCCGGATACTGGCGCGCGGGATTTACGAGTTCCCCCCCCTCCTCCGCATGAGGCATAATTCGCCTCATGCCCCATAGTATCCGCCACCGTGAAGTGGAAGTAATGCCGTCCGCGCCTGGCGGCATGGAGCCTCATGCGCGAACGGTCGACCTGCCTCGCCATTCCAATCTGAGTCGCGGCGGCCAATGCCCGGGATAAATATCCGCTATCGCCAGCTGCAATGGATTTTGATCCTGGTCATGATCATGTGCAGCATGTTCATTGCAGGTCTCGGCATCCACGCTCTGCGCTCGACTCCCACACTGTTCTACGATGGCGGGCTCATGAGTGTTCGCGAGGGGGTCCAGGTCACCCAGGTCGGCAGTCTCCACCTCAAGGACACCGATTTATGGAAACTGCCCGCCTTTACCTCGACACAGGAGGAACAGCAATGGTGGACGACTCAGGAGGATCTCTACCGGCAGATTGCCGGCAATTTTACAGTGGTCATCGGCTTCCTCGACCCTGCACAAAGCCTGGAGGAAAGGGCCTGGCAGATCGTCGCCGAGGTCAAGACCATGCCCATGCGAGAGATTGCCACGCGGCTTGGCCTCATCTATGTCGTCGCCGCCATCTACATATTCGCTGCGATATCCGTCCTGCTCCATCACGAGAACACCGAAGGCTTTATCTGCGCATTCTTCCTCAGCTCGACAGCGCTCTATCTGGTCAGCGTGGGCCCCGTAGTACATCGCCAGGTCATCCTCGACCCGGAGCTGATGAAGGTACTTGTCGATGCGTTCTTCATCGCCAGCACCGGACAGATATCAATCGTACACTTCGCTATGGCGTTCCCCGAGAAGAAGCTGTTTCTCAGGCGAACCCCGAGCCTGGCCGCCGGCTTTTATCTGTACTCGATCTTCATCTCCGCGCTCTATCTCTCCGGTCACATCTCGCTTGCCACCACACTTCCGTTCCTGGTGTTCTGGATAGTCTTGATGTCGCTGGCCTTCATCTATTCGATGATGCAGATCCAGGATGAATTCATGAGGAAACAGATCCGCACGACCTTCATCTCCCTGCTCCTGGTCGCGGGCTTCTTCCTCGTGTCCGTTGTACTACCCTGGCCGGAAGTCGGCCGACTGGTGAACAACTATGCGCTGTTCTCGCTTATGCTTCCCTTCGCCCTCATCCTGTCCCTCGACAACCTGCGGTTGTATCACGACCGGCTGGCGCTCGAGTTCCGTTCGCGCCAGGAAAAAGAACGCATACACCGTGAACTGCACGACACCGTCCTGAATGATCTGGCCAGCATCTCCATTGCCACGGAAGGCGCGGAACGCAGTATCGACAACCCGGGCCGGCTGCTGGAGAATCTTCAAAAAATCAAGAACAATACGACGGAATCGGCGCGCAAGTTGCGCAGCTTCCTGTGGGTTATCGACGAGCGACAGAATTCATGGGAAGAGATCGTGAACTCCCTGCGCAGGCTTGGTTACGATCTGCTCAACAACTTCGACATCAGCTTTGACATGGAAGCAAGTGGAGTCAGTGAGACTATCCCTCCGCCGGCGCTCGCGGTCAAACATACCATCCACCAAATCTTCCGCGAGGCACTGATCAATATCACCAAGCATGCCAGGGCATCAAATGTGAAATCCACCCTGGCTGTCGACCCAAAGGCCGTTTGCATCACCATCTCTGACGACGGAATCGGTCTGCAGACGACTCAACAGGGCGGGAAGGGATACGGGCTGAATAACATGATCCGCCGTGCAAAAGAGAACAACGGCGACGTCGATCTCGAATCTCCGCAGGAGGGCGGCACAAGAATCACCATGCGCCTGCCGCTCAGCTGACGCGATTCCCGCTGCTACCTGACACGTGTTCTGCCGTAAAATCCCTCTAGTTCGCTCACGGAGCAAGGTTTCACCCAAATGTGGTATTTACTCGATTCATGTCGTCAACTAGGGTGTTTCTTCCGCCCGTGCCGACACTACCCCCAGCCTGCACCGGCTGCTTCCCGCAAAGTTGGCCATGCGCGCCCGAGTTACCGTTACCATGCAAAAAATATCTGATCTGAACCGGAAAAAGACCATCGACGTCGCCATCGTCGAGGACAACAAAAGATATCTGGATGAACTTGCCCTGTTGCTGGGCAACACGGCAAGCCTGCGCATCGTGGGTCAGTTTACCAATGGCGTCGAAGCGGTGGAGACAATCACCAGACTCAACCCCGATGTCACCCTGATCGACATCGAGTTGCCGGACATCTCCGGAGTTGAGGTGATCAAACAGGTATCCTCCCGAGGCTGCCCCACCGAATTTCTCGTTCTGACCGTCTACGATGACGACGCGCATCTGTTTTCCGCACTACAGGCCGGCGCGGTCGGATACATCGTGAAGGGCTCGACCTCCCTGACAGAGATCGAATCCGCCATCCATGAAGTGATCGATGGCGGGGCCCCGATGTCGCGCGTGATCGCCAAGCGGGTCCTGGAAACCTTCAAATCCGCCACTCCGAATGCGCGGAAAACGAAATTCGATGAATTGACCAAACGAGAGCTCCAGATCCTCGAGTACATCAAACTGGGCTATTCGACAAAGAAGGTTGGCGAGGAACTCGAAATCAGCTATGAAACCGTGCGTACCCATCTGAAAAATATCTATCAGAAGCTTCACGTTCACACCCTCGTCGAGGCCATGCTGCTCTACAATCAGCTCTAGGCCCCTTCCGCCCCCTGGACGCCGACAAATTGGCACGCTTTATCAGAACCATACCCCCTAGCTCCACGGTTTCCCCGAGTACCCCAAATGAGGAATTTACAAGATTGCATGCGCGGACTTATCGTGCTGACAAGCACCATGGATCACAGGCTGAC
>JADLET010000059.1 GCA_020845975.1 Gammaproteobacteria bacterium
GCCCTTGATCGGCAAAATCGAGCTCAAACGGCTCAATAGGAGCGGAATGAACTGCCCCCCCGAACAACAACGCCCGAGCCTGCAACAATTCTGATGGCGCTGCGGCAGGATTCAGGATCTTTCGGAAATCTTCATGAATCGTTCGATTATCATCGATAATGATCAGGCGTCGATTGCGCGCCATCGGCGTGGGTGTCATACAGGAACCTCCAGAGGAACAAAGGGCAGATCCAAGGTAAAGGTGGCTCCCCGGTCATGGCCATCACTCTCCGCCCGCAATGTACCACCCATGTTCTTAGCCGCGAGCGCCGCGCTGTGCAAACCAATACCATGCCCATCGGGCCTGGTCGTAAATCCCTGGGTAAAGATGAGCGTCAGATGCTCGGGGAGTATTCCAACGCCTGTGTCCACCACCTGAAAGCGAATAAATCCTGGGCGATCCCCAGCCGGCTCCAGGCGCAACAGCAGTCGGCGCGGCCTGCCCTCTGCGGCCGCCATGGCATTCTTGGCATTGCTGATGAGATTCACGAGGATCTGAATGACTTGATGCCGGTCCAATGCCCCGTCGGGAATCGTCTGGTATTCCTGCCGGATCTCGCACCCGCAACTCTCGAGCGCCGACCGGTTGATGGCCAATGCCTGGTCGACCAAGTCCTGAAAGTGCACGGGCTCCAGCATCGATTCGCCGGGGCGGGCCAGGTCGACCTGTAGAGACACCACCCGCCGGATATGTTCGACGTTTCGGCTGAGCCCACCTAACTCCTGCTCGACCAGCTTCGAATTCTGTGCGAGCGTCTCAGCCAACATGGCCAGATACGAAGGAATGTGCTTCCCTTGAGGATCTTCGGACAGAAACCGGCTCAAGTCCTGATTGTGGGATTCCAACATGGCGGCGACCAACCCCACATCGCCGACCGGTGATTCCTTCAACATTTTGATGAGCACTTCGACGGAGACGTTGACACTCGTGAGGACATTCCCGACATTGTGCAGCAACGTGGACGCCACATCCGCCATCCCCACTCGCCGAGAGGTCTCCACGAGCTTTCGATTCAATTCTTCTCGTTCATGCTGGACACGCTTCCGCCGTTCAATCTCGGTCTGGAGAGTCTCGTTGGTCTGTTCAAGCATCTGATTTTGCATGAGCACCTGCGAGCGAGACTGTTCAAGCTGCACAATCGCGTCGCGAAGCTGAGAGTGCGCGCGGTCGACTTCCGTGACGTCGTGAAACGAGGCCAGGACACCGCGCAACACGCCACGGTCATCCATGATGGGCGTACTGGTGACAGAAAACGTATTCAGATTGCTCTCCCCCGTCCAATAACCAAGGCGGCATCCAGCTTGCGGCAGCTTCTGTACAGTAGCCTGCTCCCAGGAGTGGGTATAACCCGCAACCAGCGGATCCCCGTGGGCTTGAACCCAGTCGAGTCCTGACAATGGCATCCCCAAAAGCGCAGCGAGCGCCCGATCGGTCAGTCGGCAGAAGGTTTCATTCGCCAATACCACCGACCAGGACCTGTCCAGCATCACCACGCCATCGGTCAGACTATCCAGGGCTGATTTCACGCGGGGAGGAATCACCTGCGAGGGGTCCAGCTCGCGCAAGGTCCGTCGCATGAAAGTGAAGTATCCCAGGAAACCTGCCAGCGCCACGAAGCCGACAAATCTGGGCCAGGCTCCCAAGAACAGCGTCTCTGCCCAGGAGGGGCGCACGCTTCGAAAAGAGAGCTGAAGGGTCCCCCAATGGATCGTGCCTTTGTAAATGGGAACCTGGATGTGGCTGAGCGTCGATTGGTCCCCTGGCGGTTGCACCCACTCCTTGGCATGAGCACCCGCCACCGCAAGCGACTCGCCGTCCGCCGTTTGGAGAGCCGCAGAAAGAATATCGGCGTTGCGTTCGACTAAGGTGCGCATGGCTGTCTCAATCGTCGAAATCTGGTTGGCGGCCGCAAGTACTGAATACTGTACGGCCAAGTTTTCACAGAGCGCCTTGCGAGCGTCGAAGACCTGTTTCGCCTGGTCGGGAGCCAGCCCCACCACAGACTCTCCGGCGAGCATGGCGCCGATGGTCACACACACGAGGCAAAAACTGATTAAGACGATGGGAGAAAGCCGTGCCATACGTCTCTCTATGTCGGACGACTAGGTCTTTGGCTTGAGGGGGGACCATTGTCCAATAGATCCTGAAGTCCGTCGAACTCATCCTGCTCCCGCCGCGCTGAGTCGGCTGCATCTTGCTGATTACGGTCCCGCTCGTACCGACTCAGGTTCACCACGGGAAGAGGATCGAAGCTCCTCCAGGCAGGCAATGTGGCCAAACAACTCGCTAAGAACCAACTACTGCGGAGGGCCCAGGCCACGAATCCGACCGAGAGGGTTGCGCCCGTCATGGCAACGGCGCGAGCGACCAGGGCATGCTGTTCATGATCCACACTGATTGCCTCCTCGAGCGATGCCGCCAGTGCATCCAATTTTTCCATCAAGATCTCGCTCACCGAGTCGAGCATCTTGGGCACATCGGACAAGAGGGCACCGGCTGTTTCGACCGGGAGAAGGTTGAGCACACCAGACGCAAGCATCTCGGCCCTACCAGCTGAATCTTGGAGCCTGCTGGAGTCTTCCAGCGCCGTTAGGTCGTCTGGCCTGAACACCACGCGAATCGGCGTCGCCCCATCAGCTCCGGGAAGTGCAGCTTGCGCGATACTCCCCAATTCCCTTGTTGGCGCCGGAACCCCGGGGACTGACTCAGTCGGCCACTCGGAACCAGCCGGGGTCACAGGCCCGGTCGGAAGTAGAGGTACCGGTCCTTGAACAGGCACCGGTGGAAGCGGAATAAGCGACGGCGGAAGCGTAGGCGGCGCACTGGGACCGGAACCCGTCCCCCCCTCCGCCACATCCGTGACCGTCACCTGGATCGTCTGCCTGGTGCTCGCCCCTTGGCTATCGATGACTTGCACCTGCACGACATACACATTATCGCCATTCGCGTCGGTGGCCACTTCGAAATTGGGAGGAGCCGTAAAGCTCAGCGCGCCGGTGGCCGCATTAATCGTAAATAACGCCTGATCCGCCCCCCCGCTGATGCTGTAGGTGAGGGCCTGAGCCGGCACATCCACATCCGCGCCCGTCACGATTGTGACAGCACTGACATTCTCCGCCACAGTGATCGCCGCAGTGGTTCCGCCTCCGTCACTGGTGATGGTAGGAGTGTCATTGACGGGGGTAATCGTCAGGGTCATGGTTGTGGTGCCAAGTGTCCCCGCGGCTCCATCATTCACCGTAAAGGTGAAACTGTCGCTGGTGGTTTCTGAGCCATCGTGCACATACACCAGCCGATTCGTGGCGATATCTGCTTGGGTAAAGGTAGTCGCGGACACACCTGGGGCAGTCGTCAGTTCCAGTCGTCCATAGACAGGACCGGTGCCGATGGTGTACGTGAGCTGAGCCGCTGTCGTATCGACATCCGTCACGGCCAACTCACTGCTGTCAATCGTATCAGTCCCCCCTTCGGCCACCGTACTGCCGGTGTTGGCACTCAAGACCGGCGCATCGTTCGCCGCCGTCACGGTAATCGCGACGGTATCCACGTCACTCCCGGCGTTGCTGTCCGTACTCGTGACCGTCAGCGTGTCGGCCCCGTTGAAGTCCGCTGTCCCTTGATAGGTCA
>JADLET010000060.1 GCA_020845975.1 Gammaproteobacteria bacterium
CTGGTCGTCTACTCACTCTCCCGGCTGGCTCGTTCAACCAAGGATGCCATCGGCATCAGCGAACGGCTGGCAAAGAACGGAGCGGATCTCGCCAGCCTGAGCGAGCGCATTGATACAACGACAGCCGCCGGCAAGATGGTGTTTCGAATGTTGGCGGTCCTGGCGGAGTTTGAGCGAGACCAGATTGCCGAACGGACCAAAGGGGCGCTTTCTCACATGCGAAATCAGGGGAAGCGGATTAGCGGCAAGATTCCTTTTGGGTACGATTTAGCACCAGATGGGAAGAACCTGCTACTCAATCCTGAGGAACAAATCGGTCTGCAACTGATCCAACAACTTCAAGCCAAGGGGTTGGGACGGCGCCGGATAGCTGCTCAGTTAATGAGGCGTGGCATTCCCACAAAGACTGGATCTTCATGGAGCCCACAGACAGTGGCCAGCATTCTACGTCGAGCGAAGGCACATCGCCCTACTACCAACAAGTAAATGAGACGGTTTGTTAAGATGCGATGCACACTAGGTCATAGTGCGTCATGGTGTTTTGGCACCACGTTGGCACCAGGTCGTCGGTCGCTCGCTTGGTGTGGGGGCTGTGGGCCCGTGTGGCTTATCGGGCCGTTACCAGGCATTTCAGCAGAAGAGGGTGGCTCAAGGGTTCGCACCAGTGGTATGGGTTCTGTTCAACCGGTAATCCTATACCACAAAATGTTGTAGGCATGGAAATTGGTGTATTGACCAATAGTGGTGTGAGTGCTAATAGCACAGCCGTGTTAACCGAGGAGGGCGAACATGAATTACACAACCGATCATGTATTTCTAAGGGTCAAACTAGAGCCGGGAATGTTTGATAATGAAGTCACAATAATTCTTAATAATGAGGGCCGTGAGGTTAGCTCAGTGGTTTCCAAGGAGAATGTGAAGATCGAGGTGGAGCCCACAACTCAGAGACAGGGCAGTGGACTTTTGAGAGTCAGGATTGTAGGATCGGCCGCAGGTCGATACTTAGTTGATCTCCCGAGACCATCATTTACGTCTCGGCCCCGGCTAAACGTTTCTGACAGGGACTTAGTGGCACTTTGATTCTCAGCGATCAGGCCATCCAAGAGGCCATACGGGATAAAAAGCTTATTATTGATCCCGCTCCTCCACATGAACAGTCCAACACGACGTCTGTAGATCTTCGGCTCGGCAACATCCTGAAGATTTGGGATCAAATTCCCATCGGTCTTAGCTTCGTAGTCGATTACGACGACGTCAAGATTCAGACCTTATCAAAGTACGCCAAAGATGCACCGTTGGACCCCGACGGTTCCTTCACCCTCAAACCACAGCAATTTATGTTGGCCCAGACGTTGGAGCGGATTGGTCTCCCGCTTCTCTCCCGACTCGCCGCACGCGTTGAGGGGCGAAGCAGCCTTGCTCGCCTCGGTGTGGTGATTCATCTTACTGCTCCAACGATTCATGCGGATTTTGGCGGTTCGGTCGGATCTCCTATAACACTGGAGATCTTCAACATGGGACCGTTTCACATCAAAATTGAACCGGGCGTATCGAAGATTTGCCAGATAATCGTTGAACGAGTGGAAGGCGATCATGGCGGCGCAGCGCCCAGCCAGTTTCGCGATCAAAGAGACCCCCTGGGCGGCCGTCATTAAAGCTTCCTTCCAACGCCAAATCCCAGCACATCTCGCCACCTGAGGTCCGCTACCATACAATGAGGGCTAGAAGGCAGGCGTGCAGGCCCTGCCTTCTGCATAATAGGACCCGCTGACTACACTTCCTACAACTGGTCTCGGTAGTAGGCCTTCCATCGCGCTTGGGCCGCCTGGCTCTGCAAGGTTCTGTAAATAATTGGACCGGCATCCGGTCCGTACTTCTTGATGTAGCTGTCAATCCGACGCATGGGGTTCCTCCCTTGATTGTTGGTGATGCTCCGTCTTGCCACTTCTATATACCGGCAAATTGGAAAATTCTTCAAAACGCCTGGTATAACCCGATACCCGAGATGTGTACGGAGCTCTATCGAGCGTGATTCGCACTCGTTTTTCTACGCTGGCCCGAGACGGTTCCTGAAGCTGTAGGAAGGAGAAACGATGTGCGTAAATTCATGACTTCTTAGGCCGCGTAGGAGTCAAACCACGGCCCGCCGCTGATTAAGAGTGGCAACAGAGCAAGAATTCGAACCGCTCGATGTTGCGAAGGTTTCCCCGTTTATCGTTGAAAATCATGGGCTTGGTGGATTTCTACTGATTCCATTGTTTCTATCTGATTCGGTCCTTTGTGAGGATTTTTAGCACAAAATTAGCACATGGTTGTGGGGTGAACCCCTCTGTTGAGACAGTTTGGAATGAGCACACATGGTGGTTCTACGGCCTTGATGAGTAATTTGGACCGGGCGAACAAGGGACAAGCCAGGGTCCCATCGGCCTGATGGCTGCGAGCGCGGGCGTTACAACAGAGGGGGGAGGGCCGCGTCAGCTCCTGCCACGGGAGTCGGTGGAGACTGTCCATACACCATAAGCGCCCCTTCCAACTCTTGAAGCGCCTTCAGTAGTGCCGGGCAGTGCGACCGAACCGGCCAGCCGCCTCCCAGGCCCTTCGAATACAGCCAGAAGAATTTCTCGGCCCCCAGCATGGACGCGCTTTCCGCAAGGTCCTTGAGCAACCGACTCAGATTCTCGGAGATAGGCTCGTCCGCGTCTCCATGTTCCAGCACCACAATCGGGATGATTGCGGCCAATTGAGCCGCAAACGCATGGACCAGCTCATGATATTCCGTCAGCTCAAGGCCCAATCGATCCATCGTGTTCTGTTTGGCAAGCAACACGACCGGCTGCGCGCGGATGAGGTCCTCAACCCGCTTGATCAGCTGTTGTTTGTCGATGGGTTTCACCAGGAAGCCAGCACACTGTAAGCTCTGCACCCGTTTGACGGTTTCAAGATCGGCATGCGCCGATGCGACGATAATGGGAATGTGGCTACATGAAGGCAAGGCCCTGACCTTCACAATAAACTCCAACCCATCCATCTCCGGCATCATGTAATCGGTGATGATCAGCTGGAAGTCTTGTGTTTCAGCCACAGTCGCCAGTGCTTCTTTTCCATTCCTGGCCATCACCGTCTGATACCCCTGTGCGTGCAGCATAAGCGCTAGCAGTCTTGCATTGACCGGATTGTCTTCCACAATCAGAATGGACATCGTGTACGTTCCTTGTCGTCTCGTGTACTGATATGGTGACAACAGGGTCACCATCTCCACCGCACAGGGCCTCTCGGGTGATCCTCAGGCCGTCTCACCAGAGGCGATCTGCAGCGGACTGTCCTCTGTTGCGGTGGACATCGAGGCCGGCGCGCTGACCCAGCGCGCGAGGACCGCTGCTAACAGCTTGGATTGCACGGGCTTACTCAGGTAGTCATCCATCCCGGCGGCGAGACACCGGTCTCGATCCTCCTGCTGGGCATTCGCCGTCATGGCGATGATCGGCACCCTCCGGGGTGCCGCGTCCTGCGTATCTCGTGAAGCGCCGCTCGTTCCTCGTATCTCGTCGTGCGCTTCACGCTTTCTGATTTCTGCCGTCGCGGCAAGCCCATCCATCTCCGGCATCTGGCAGTCCATCAAGACCGCGGCATAGGGGATGCGCGACAAGGCCTCAAGGGCCTCAAGGCCGTTGGCCACGAGATCCGCTCGATAGCCCAACTTTTCTAGCATGCGTACGGCGACCTTCTGGTTGATGACATTATCCTCGGCGACCAGAATCTTGATGGTGGCCCGTGCGGTCGCCTCCACCAAACTATGCTTCGTGACCAGCGCGGGTCGGCCTGCGGATACTCCCGCGCGGACCTGCGCGGGCGGTGTCATAACGGCCAGGAGACACGCATGCAGTTGCGCTTCCCGCATCGGCTTGGTGAGGTAGGCGACATAGCCGGCGGCCTGCGCTACCGCGGCATCGCCGCGCTGGCCCTGCGACGTCAGGAGGATCAGCCGGATTGGCGCCAGCGCCGGATCGGCCTTGATCGCCCTGGCCAGCTCCAGGCCATTCATGCCCGGCATCTGCATGTCAATGATGGCGAAGTCACAGGCCTGACCCCGGGCCGCCGCCTCGCGCAAGCGCGCCAAGGCCTGGGGGCCATCCTCCGCCGGCAGGCACTGAACACCCCAATGCTCGGCATAGCATTCCAGGATGCGCCGGTTGGTGACATGGTCATCCACGATGCAGAGCTGCCGCCCTCGCAAATCCTGGGGCGCGATGTCCTCTGCCGAAGCTGTCGCCTGCGGCGGTGTACCGAACTGCGTTGTGAACCAGAACGTACTGCCCGCCCCCGGCTGGCTCTCCACCCCAATCTGGCCCCCCATCAGCTCCGTGAGCTGTTTGCAGATGGCGAGCCCCAATCCGGTGCCCCCGTACTTGCGCGTGGTCGAGCTGTCGGCCTGGCTGAAGGACTGAAACAGGTGCCCTTGCGCGTCAGGGGACAGGCCGATCCCGGTATCCTGCACCGCCACCCGCACCATGGCCTCGGTCTCGCTCTGGTGCGCCAGGGTGACGGAGACCACCACTTCGCCCTGCTCCGTAAACTTGATGGCGTTCCCCACGAGGTTCAGCAGGATCTGGCGGAATCGTCCGGGATCGCCACGGAGGGTCACGGGCACGTCCGCGTGCACCAGGCAGGCCAGGTTCACCCCTTTGCCGAACGCGCGCTCGGCCACCAGGTCCAGCGTCTCAGCCACCGTGGTGCGCAGGTCGAAGTCGAGGAGCTCCAAGGTCAGCTTGCCGGCTTCAATCTTGGAAAAGTCGAGGATGTCGTTGATGACGGTGAGCAGGTGCTCGCCGCTGCTGCGGACGATCTCGGCGAACTCCCGCTGCTCGGGCGTGAGGTCGGTATCGAGCAGGAGACCGGTCATGCCGATCACGCCGTTCATGGGGGTGCGGATCTCGTGGCTCATCGTCGCGAGAAAGGCCGACTTCGCGTGGACGGCAGCCTGGGCGTCGGCGAGCGCGATGTGGAGCGACGAATTTTTCTCTACAAGCTCGTCAGCATAGGCCTGGACTTGGGACTCGCTTTGCACGCACTGGCTGTTGAGTGCGATATTGCGCGTCAGCACATCGTCGGTTTGCGCTTGAAGGAGGTTGGTCGTCCACAATACGACGGACGTCAGTCGCTCGACCTCCCCTTCATGAGGGAGCGCCGATTGGATGTCAAGGCGAGCAATAGCCGCGCCCCCACGCACCCTATCGAGCGCGTTTCGGAGAGGATTCAATAGATCACGCAAAATGCGGGACATACGCCGTATCATCAGGCGCAGGGCCACCACGGCCACAATCATGAGGAGAAGACTTGCTCCCAGCAGCTGTCCCGCCATGTGCCGCTGCTCCCGTTGCGCTTGCACAAACGAATATTTCACCCGCACCCAGGCTGTGGGTTCGTTGCCGTCAGAGAGCGGTTCCACGATGACGACGAACGGAGCCCCATCTTGTTCTTGCCCATACGACCTGTCCTCGGTCGTGCGAGTCTGTCGCAGGACCCAGTCGGGCTCAGTCAATATCGTACCGATACGTGCCGTGTGTTTTGCGGCGACGATCATGTTGTCGAGATCGACGATATCGATGTCCAAGAGATCGTCATCGGTGAGGTGCTGCGTCATCGCCTCTTGAATACGGAAGAGGTTGTCAATGACAGCCGCCGCACCCATGACCCCAAAGGTGCGCGCGAAGGCGGCGGCTCTCTCCTCAGCATCGTGCCGGATCAGCGTGCCTTGCTGCGCGATGACGAACCCGGCCCCGCCGGCCATCATGACAAGGATGATGCCGGAGAGCCCGAGCGTGACTCGGACCTCCACGCTATGGCGCCATCGTTTCCGCAGCCAGCCGAGCCATGTGAAAAACCAAGATATCATCGTGGCAATAGATCCCAAATGCATGTCAGGAACGTCAGGGGAACTCGATGGTGATGGACACGTCGCCCTGTGCCGGCACGGTGACCTCCCGCTGCAGTGACCCGAGCGTTTCATGCCAGACGGTGACCTGATGCCGGCCCGCGGGCACACCGACAATCCGAAAGTCTCCATGAGTCTGGGTCACGGCATAATAGGGGTGATCGAAGGCCACCATGTACCCCTGCATGAATACGTGCGCATCGCATTGAACGTGGTACAACCCAGGCATCTTGATGACCTTCGTCACCGAATTTCCCCCGGGAACAAGTGCCACATTGAGAAACGTGCGCTTGCCCGTCTTGATGTGCGTGTTGTGCAACACGGGGTCCTGGCTGCGTATGTCAAGACTGGTACCAATCCTGATGGCCTCGATATGCGGGGTGAACGCACACTGCCGGTTGGTGATCGCAGTGGTCTTCGTCATATCAGTAATAGGCGACGTGGGCGCCCCTTCAATACTCACCACCGCATCCTGGATGCCGCCGGTGCTCGGATCGACGACGAGCGGCTGAATGGTTCTGGTCTCGCCGCAGGCCTTCGGATCGCGCGTGACCGTGACCACTTCAGGCGCTGGGACCCTGCCTCGAAAGACCACACGCCCGACGAGAACGGCGCCAATCTCCCCAGCAGGACTGGTGAGTGGCATGGCTCCGGATCCTGTCACGAGTATGGCGACAAGGAGAACAATGGGA
>JADLET010000061.1 GCA_020845975.1 Gammaproteobacteria bacterium
CGGAAGATATTAAAGCCTCTGGATCCCCGCCTGCGCGGGGATGACAGGCAAGAAGTATTCAGAGCTTCTCTGGGAATCCTTCCGCCTCCGGCAGCGATCCAGGGGCTTTGATCTCTTGATTATGCAAGGACACCGGGTTCCCTCGCCCACAGGAATGACAACCAGGGAATTCATCGAGCTTCCCTGTATGTCATCCTCGCGCAGGCGGGGATCCAGAGGCTTTAATATCTTCCGGATTCCCGCCTGCGCGGGAATGACGATCTTATGGCCCATCGCAACCATGTGTGTTCGACTTTGAAATGGGTTCAAATAAGCATGATTCTGTCTGTTCAGGTTCGGTGACGGTTCATCGCTGGACATTGCATGGGAAAGGCCAGCGGCATGAATGCTCGCCTTGTCATCCGTCGGAGAAAGAATCCGCTCGCGCCCCGGACGGGACACGGGCGGATATCGTTCCGGATCAGGCCGTAACCGCCGGTCAGGCGGGCGGGATGTCCTCGTCGGTCACGGCATCCGAGGCGTCATCTTCCCCAGGCGGAAGATTATCCGCCGAGAGGACAGCGGCGGCCGTTACCGTGCTGTCGGGCGGCAGCAGATCGACGCCGAGGATGGTTTCCTCCGCCGAGGCAGCGGGATCTTCCGGCGCCGGCGTTTCATCGTCAGAGTCGCTGTCACCGCCACAGCCTGCCAGCAGCGCCAGGCTTACGATTGCCACACCGGACAATCTGATCAGTTTGCGGGCGCGCATCAGTATTTCACCCAGATCGTGTCGGAAGCGTCCAGCGTGGTGCCGGTATCCGAGCCCAGATTGCTGTAGGTGAGATCCTCAGTCACCAGCGCGTCAATCTTTTCCGAGGTGTTCGCGTTGGGGCTGTAGATCTTCTTGCCCACCCAGACAATCGCGGCGTCACCGAAGTAGGCCTTGAGCTTCGCAGCGATCGGGGCGGTGGCGAAATCAGCTTCGGTGGAGGCATCCAGCGTGTACTTGTTGAATCCCTTGCGCTTGTCAGGAAACACGATGATCGAGGGCGATGCCGTGGGCGAGATCGTGTCCCAGTCCAGCACCACATCGGAACCGCCATTGTTACAGGTCTGCACCGCAGAGAACTGATATTTCTTGATGGCGAAATCGTCAGCAGAGGCCACGGCCGGCATCTTCATGCGGATGCTGACCTTGTAGAGCTGGTCATCGGCCGCCGCGGCACCCGCAACCTTGTTCCAGGTGAACGTGATCGAACCATCGACATTCGAGGCGCGTGACACATCGCCGAACTCCCCCGAGTTACCCGGACGGACCGAGCCTGCGCCGGTGGCGGTGACGATGGCCGCGGGCACCGTGATATCGATCCTGGTAGTGTCCATCGCAGGATCAACGGCCGGAGTTGCCTCGTCGTTACAGCCGTGCGGGACCAGGAACTGGACATCGCTGGTGCCATTGGCGATGGCAAAGGTTGTCTGCCCGCTGGCGGAGATGGGCAATGTGTTATTGAAGATGCCCACGTGGGCCATCGCGCTGCCAGAGCTCAGCAGGCCCAGGGCTAGAAGTGCACATGACGTTCTTTTCATTTATCTCTCCCCCATTCACTAAGACGAAATAATTAAGAAAAACGAACAAGCGCCTTTATCCGGCGCGCGTCGTTCAAGCAGGATTTGTAAACGCTCACCGACTGTATTCGATCTTTGACGCGATGAACATGCGGCAAAATGCCGCACCCCGCGCATCGAGAAGTGAAGCTACAATTGGCAATCCCTGTGAAATGAAACGAAGCCACGACAATTCATCGAGCTGTCGCATCGACGAGGCCACACACATTGACCACATGCTGCGGTTTCATGATCCGTAGATCGATGATCCCCGCTCTGTGCGCGGGCATTCTTTCCTTAAGCGGAATATTGCCTGCCCATGCGGAGGAGGAGCGCGCCGCACCAACCTGCAATGTGCGGAAGATGGATACCGACGAATCATTGAACCTGCAGCGGTATCACGGCAAGGTCGTGTATGTCGACTTCTGGGCCTCGTGGTGTGGGCCCTGCGTAAAGTCATTCCCGTTTATGAACCAGCTTTATCGCGAACTCAATGATCAGGGACTGGAAGTCCTTGGCATCAACCTCGATGAGAATATCGACGATGCCTCGGCCTTTCTCGCCAAACACCCGGCCGAATTCACGATCGCCGTCGATCCTGACAAGACCTGTCCCAAGGACTTCGGCGTGCATGGCATGCCGACCTCGTATCTGGTCGATCGCCACGGAATGATTCGTCTCGTGCATCTCGGTTTCCGCCCGGGCGAGGCCAGCCTGCTGAGAACGCGTATCGAGCAATTGCTGAATGAACAATCGACGGTCCCTTGAGCGAAGCGGATGTATCCGCACCTGCATCCAAACTGGTCGCGGGCGAAAACGACATACGTCATCCCCGCGCAGGCGGAAATCCAGTGACTTTGAATTGATAGTAAAACTGAACCCATGGGTCCCCGCCTGCGCGGGGATGACGGAACGATGATTGCGGCTTCGTCGCCCTCAACCGCCTGTATTCCCGACTGGCGGGAATGACGGCATCAGAATCAACCGGAATCTACTGCGTCTACGTGGTCGGATAATGAAAAGAATGATAAACATCGGATGTACGCTATCGACGTTGGCCCTCGTGCTGATGCTGTCGGCCTGTTCCACTGTCGAACCCTGGGAGCGCGGCGCATTGGCCAAACCCCAGATGGCCTCCGACCCGCATCCGTTGCAAAGCTCGCTGAGCACGCATGTATACAACAGCCGCGAGGCGGCATCGGGCGGCAATTCGGCGGGAGGCGGCGGCTGTGGCTGCTACTAGAACTCCGGTCATCTCACTCATGCGACGCCTGTCGCTGTCTCTGCTGAGAGGCCGCATCGCGGATGCCTGTCTGCTGGTTCCGGATTACCGCCGGCCGGCGCGCGCGCCGGAACGCCCGAATCCCTTGATGGCGCTGACGCTCGCCGCGATGGCCCTGCCCGGTCTCATGACGCCGCCCGCCAGTGCGGACGATGGCGACTCGGTCAATGTTCAATTTGGCCACTATCAGGAAGGCGAGCGCGACCTGGCCGGGGCCGACAGCATATATGACCCCATAGAAGTCGACAGCTTCAACAGCGTCATCAATTTCACGCTCAACGACCGCCTGAAAGGCACGTTCAAATTCACCGAGGATGCCTGGTCCGGCGCGACGCCGGTCGCGACCGCGCCGCTGTCGGCGCACGGTAACCGCGTCACCACGACCCATGTCATGACGGGCGCATCCATCGAAGGCTTTCATGAGCACGACGAAGGCGCGGAAGAAGAAACGCCCGATGCGGCCAACGCGGTTACGGGCGCCTCGCCGTATCTCTACAACACGCTGAAACTGGACGGACAATACCGGCCGCTGCTCACGAACGAGGAAGGCGCGGTCATTGGCGGCGTGGACACTGAACTGGTGCACACCATGTCCAGCGCCTCGCGCGAGGTGCGCAAGCAGGTCGACCTGGGCCTGAGCCGGGAATTCAATGAGTCTGCCCTGACCGTCGGCGGCGGACTTTCGCACGAGCCCGATTTCGAATCGATGTACGGCAGCCTCGGCGGGCGCTGGGACTTCAACCGCAAGCTCACCACCCTGAACGCCGGCGTCAGTTACACCTCCAGCACCACCGAGGCGCTGCTCGATCACGACATCGTGCCTCATGTCTATGAGCCGTTCATGTACATCTACGAGCGGCGCGGCGACGACATTTACAACCAGACCCACTCGACCAGCCAGATGGAACTCGGCGAACTCGCGCCGACATTGACGGGGGATCGCAAGGACTGGTCCATGAACCTCGGCATGACCCGGATACTGAACAAGAAGGCCTTCCTGGAGTCGAACCTGGGCTACACCCGCAGCTCCGGCTATCTGTCCAACCCGTACAAGGCTGTCGAGGTCATCTTCATCGACCCGCTGTTGCAGGAAGGCCAGGCCGGCGGCGATGCCTCCGCGGACTATGTCTATGACGCGCAGATCGTCGCGCTGCTGGAAGAGCGTCCGGACCAGAGAAACCAGGGCACGCTCAACCTGCGCTACGTCCAGCACATCAATGCCACCGACGCCGCCCTGCACCTGGATTACCGTTACTTCCAGGACGACTGGGGCGTTCGCGCGCATACGCTGCAGACCGAATGGGTGCAGCCGGTGGGCGACAGCTGGACCCTCTCGCCCAGGCTGCGCTATTACACGCAGTCAGCCGCCGACTTCTACACGCCTTACCTGACCACGCAGCAGGGCCTGTTCACCTATGTGACCGATCCTACCCTCGGGCCGATCTATATCAACACCGGGTCGCCCACCGACGGCATCAAATATTACGAGGATCAGTCCGGGACGGTGACGCCGCCGATCGATCCCAACCCGGGCTCGCGCAATTTCGGTCAGCCGGTGGTCAGCCTCAACGGTCTCGCCGTCATCAACCAGCAGACCGGACAGCCCGTCAACGACCAGGCCCTGATCGACGCGCTGACGCAGGAGACCGTGCCGTTCGATCGCAAGAAGCTGCCCGAGCACTATTCGAGCGACTCGCGGCTTGCCGGTTATGGCACGCTGAGCGCGGGCATCACGCTGGTGAAACGTCTCGCCAGGGGCGTCCACTTCGAGCTTGGTTATGAATACATGCAGCATGCCGGCAGCCTGAAGCTCGGCGGCGGCGGCGAGGACGATTACATCGATTACGATGCGTCCCTGTTCAATGCCGCGGTCACGGTCGACCTCGACTCGGTCAAGCTGTTCGACAACGCCATGGACGATCACTCCGGTCACGCGGGACACATGCATCACGACATGCACGAGCACCACGCGGGCGGCGCGCCGGCCGGCGTCATGTTCGACCACATGCTGACCAGCAGCGGCGACTTCATGGTGGGTTATCGCTTTATGTTCAGCCGCCAGGGCGGCGACATGCTGAGCGGCAGCAACACCGATGGCGTCAGCGATTTCACTATCATCAATCGCGCCTGCGCCGGCAGGCCCTGTTACGTGCGGCCGACCGAAATGAGCATGCACATGCACATGCTCGACATCATGTACGCGCCCACCGACTGGCTGAACCTGATGCTGATGCCGCAGTTCGTGGAGATGGACATGTCCATGCGCCTGCTCGACGAGTCGCCGCGCACCGACGGCATGGACGCCATCGGCATGTCCATCACGCACAGCAGCCATGCCCACACCTCGGCGGGTCTCGGCGACACGGAAATGCACGCGCTGTTCAGGCTGTACCGCGGCCGCGCCTCCGAAATGCACCTGGGCCTCGGCCTCAGTGCGCCCACCGGTGATGTGTCCGTCGGCATGCGGCCGATGATGCACGTCGACATGGGCCTGATGGATTACGGCATGCAGCTCGGCAGCGGCACCTGGGACTTCAAGCCGAGCCTGACCTACACCGGCGTGCACGCGCCACTGTCCTGGGGCGCGCAGCTCAACGGCACGCTGCGCCTCGAGGACCGCAACGACTCCGGCTACGCCCTCGGCGATGTGCTTCAGGCCACGGCCTGGGGCAGCTATGACCTGAGCGATGTCTGGTCAACCTCGGTGCGCGGCCTCTATACCTCGCAGGGTGAGATCGAGGGCGAATTCAACGACACCCACATCCGGATCGGCCCGGTGGATTACCCGCACAACTACGGTGGCACCTTCATCGACCTCGGCGTCGGCCTGTCCGCCAGCATCCGGAGCGGAACCTTCGCGGGCAACCGCCTGGGCCTCGAATGGCTGCTGCCGGTGCAGAACGATTTCAACGGCCACCAGCTCGACCGCGAAGGAACACTGGTCTTCAACTGGGGCATCCACCTCTGATGGCCGGCCCGACTTGACACTTCGCCGCCCGGGACCGCATCGTTTGGGAAGTCATGACATCCTCCGGCGCACAGATACTGTTCAAATTCCCGTTCAAGGCGATGGGCTCGCCGTGCGAGATCCAGCTCTACGCGCGCGACGACTCCGCCGCCCGCCGCATCGCGAACCTGGCCATCGCCGATGCCGGGCGGCTGGAGGCGCGTTACTCACGCTACCGTTATGACAGCCTGCTCTCCGCGATCAACCGCGTCGCGGCCGCGGGCAGCAGCATTGATGTCGACGATGAAACCGCCAGCCTGCTGAACTACGCCGACACCTGCCACCGCGAGAGCGACGGACTGTTCGACATCACCTCCGGCCTGCTGCGCCAGGCCTGGAATTTCAAATCCGGCGTGCTGCCGGAAGACAGCCGGGTCCGCCAGCTGCTCGACCGCGTCGGCTGGCACAAGGTGCGCTGGACGGCGCCGACGATCCGGTTCGCCCCCGGCATGGAGCTCGACCTCGGCGGCATCGTCAAGGAATACGCAGCCGATCATCTCGCGACACTGTGCCGGAACGCGGGCGCGCGCCAAGGCCTGGTGAACCTCGGCGGCGACATCCGCGTCATCGGTCCGCATCCGGACGGGAGTCCCTGGCGCATCGGCATACAACACCCGCGCAAGCCGGGCATCGAACCCATCGAGACCATCGCGCTGCACCAGGGCGGCGTCGCGAGCAGCGGTGACTATGAACGCTGTATCACCGTCGACGGCATTCGCTATGGCCACATCCTGAATCCGAAGACCGGCTGGCCGGTGCGGCACATGGCCGCCGTCACCGTGGCGGGAGATTTCTGCGTCGTGGCCGGCAGCGCGTCCACCATCGCGATGCTGAAACAACAGGACGGCCCGGCCTGGCTGGAGAACCTGGGGCTGCGCCATCTGTGGGTGGACGTGGAAGGGAATGTCGGCGGATCGCTGAGCCGATCAAGTGATCGCCTGACACTTATGTAGCCCGGATGAAGCGCAGCGGAATCCGGGGAAGGGTGCGTTACTCCCCCGGGTTTCGGACCTGCGGGCATTACTCAGCCATATGTCACGGTAATCTGTATGTCTCAATAATCAGGACAATGCCGCCCGGGCGTGCAATTGAACGCCAAGCGCCTTTGCAACCTTCAGCACCGTCGCCAGGCTGGGGTTTCCATCCTCGCTCAGTGCCTTGTAAAGGCTCTCACGGCTGAGGCCAGTTTCCCGCGCCACCTTCGACATCCCTTTGGCGCGCGCGATACCCGCGGCATCATCCGGCACCTCGGTCAGCCATGCATCCGGGTAGGCGGCCATTTCCTTGGGCGTGCGCAATTGATCCGCGACATCATAGGGAACGGTCTTTGTCTTTACTCTGGTATTGGTAGATGTCTTTGCCATAATGGGGATCTCACAGATTCCGCACCATCATCATGGATGGAGAAAAGGAACGTCATCCCCGCGCAGGCGGGGATCCAGGTATTTTACACTGTCAAATGGCTGGACCATGGATTCCCGCCTGCGCGGGACTGACGGGGCGATTTCTCATGGCATGATGGGGACAGATTTGAAATCTGTCCCCGATGTTTAAATAAATCTGTCCCCAATTTTTATTTCAGTCCGGCCGCGCGCCTTCCGGCGGGGCGCGCAGGAACCACAGCTGATGGGCGCAGATCAGCCATTGCAGCGCGAAGGCGATGCCCATCACCGCGCCGCCGGCGAACACCGTGTAGGCGAACACCACCGATACCTTGGTCAACCACCACGAACCGATGTCGACGAAGATCGCGAGGAATGGCAACGCGATCAGGATCGACTTGAGGTGGCGCTGCCGCACGTAGGCATGACTGAAGATGAGTCCGAGAAATGCAAAGATGAGGGTCATGCCGAACAGATGCACGTGCGACACCCGCACCAGCGCGCCGATAGACACGCCGCCATCGGTCGCTGTGAGCGGACTGACCTCGGCATAGCTACCGAGCGAAGGATCCCTGCTGGCATGGCAGAGCTGGCACTTCGCCTGCAGGATCGGCTGGATATTCCGAT
Source organism: Gammaproteobacteria bacterium (assembly GCA_020845975.1). Lineage (GTDB taxonomy): Bacteria > Pseudomonadota > Gammaproteobacteria > SZUA-140 > SZUA-140 > JADJWH01. The sequence goes on from JADLET010000061.1 coordinate 7,883, forward strand.
TGAATTCCGCTTCGTCCGCCCCGGTGCGCACCCAGGCGATGATCTGCCGGATCTGCCCGGGACTCGCCATGGCGGACATCGGTCCGCGCAGCGCCGTCTCCAGCCGGCTGTTGTCCGGCGTACCCGCATACGCAATCTGGATGTCGCGCACCGACAGGCCCGGCTTGCCGTCCACGCCCGCGTGCACCTCAAAGATCTGGATCACGGCGAACAGGTAGCCGAGACCCAGCGTGAGCAGGATCATGCTGTACAGAACCCGGAGGTGGCGCGGCAGCTCGGAGAAGAACGGATGATGGTAGACGGTATGCTGTGTATTCATAGTTGAATCTATCGAATGACGAGATGGCGGCACCAAGCCGTACGCGGCCATATTGTATCCAACACTGCAGTTCCGGCATTAAATATATATGACGTACAATTCCGCCGGTTTTACCGAAGAGCAACCAAAGAACCAAAGGGGTCAGACTCGATTGAGCCTTGCCCCGCCACTTGTCACTGATAAATTAGATTTCAGCCGAGCGTGCCCCCTTTGGCTCCCCCTTTGGTTCTCCGTAGCCGCGAAAAACCTTGCACTGCCAATACAGCAACAAGCGACCACGCCAAAGCCGAACTCAAGCCGATGACAAAAAAATTGCCGGCCTCCCCAAAGCCGCCGCCAAAGAGCAGCGAACCATTGAGCAGGGTGTAGAGTGAAATACCGGGAAGTAGAAAGTACGCCATACCATCTTCGAAGCTGTTTCCGCGCCCTGGGATCATCAGGCCGTAGACAACAGCGGCGACGATCGTGCAGCAAACAAAGGCAATAACCCAGGTGCGCAGGATTGAACTTTTAAACATCCGTGGGGAACTCGTCATAGGCGCGGTTTAATATGCAATAAATGGTACTGGCTCGAATGCAGCGCGGCGGAGCGATGGGAAATGCTCGGCAGCGGCGCAGCTCCCCGGAGTGCGCTGCGCTCGATCCGGGCTACATACCATGGTTAGCATGAAGACCGGGCCTGCAGAGTCTTTACTCTGACCCCAAACATCCGCGTTGTCAGGCGGCTTGCTTCCTTGCCACCTTCGCCACGTAATCCCCCTGAAAGCGCGCGATGCTGAGTTCGTTTTTCGAGGGTTGGCGGCTGCCGTCGCCACCGGCCAGCGTACCGGCCCCGTAAGGCGATCCGCCCGTGATCTCCGTCATATTCATGAGTTCCTGGCAGGAATACGGGCAACCCACGATGATCATGCCGTGATGCAGCAGGTTCGAGTGAAACGAGGTTATCGTTGTCTCCTGTCCCCCGTGCTGGGTGGCCGTTGACGTAAACACGCTGCCTACCTTGCCAATCAGGCTGCCGTTCATCCAGAGCCGTCCGGTCTGGTCGAGAAAATTGCGCATCTGGGCGCACATATTTCCGAAGCGGGTCGGCGTGCCAAAGATGATAGCGTCGTAATCGGGCAGTTCGTCCACCGTAGCAATCGGCGCCGCCTGATCGAGCTTCGCGCCGGCCTTGCGCGCCACGTCTTCCGGCATGATCTCGGGCACGCGCTTGATGGTGACATCGGTACCATCAACGCCGCGCGCACCCTCGGCCACTGCATTAGCCAGGGTCTCGATATGTCCATACATGCTGTAATAAAGAACGAGCACTTTTGTCATGACACACCTCCGGCAGGTAATGTGTAAATCAGTTTAACATCCGGGGATAGTTCAGCGAAAAAGGGCGTATCAGTATGCATCCAGGTCAACTTGTTAGGGGAGACGACCAGCGCTAGAATGTCTGAACCGCTGATTCCAGGAGACCTTATGGCGAGCAAACCCCTTGAGCAGCTGCGTTCCGAGCTTTTGGCACTTTCTGAATCTGACCGGGCGGAGCTGGCCCACGACCTGATACAAAGCCTCGATGCACCACGAGATACCGGTGTCGAGGACGCTTGGGACCGGGAAATCTTGCGGCGGATCGCCGAAGTGGACACGGGCCAGGCGAAGCTCCTGGATCGCGGAGAATTCCGGAGTAGAATGCGGGCAAGACTTAAGGCCCGATAGTGCGCCTGGTACGAATTCTTCATCAAGCCGCGGAAGAAGCCGAAGCGGCTGCGGCTTGGTACGAAAGTGAACGACAGGGCCTCGGGATAGAATTTTCCGATGCCATTGATGCCGCAATTGACCTTATAGAAGACGGATTTCTCCCCCTCTCTCCCATGCCCGGGCAATCCGGGGCGAAGGGAGCTAGACGGCTTATTCTCAGGCGTTTTCCCTACGACATCGTAGTAGTCGAACAGAATGATGAAGTAATCGTCGTTGCATTCGCTCATCACTCTCGCAAGCCTGGTTACTGGCTGGGTCGTATTCACCCCTAACGTTAACGCTCACGAGGCATAGTGAGTCCGCCACGATTACATCCCCCAGCCACACCCCAATTGGCACGATCAGTATTTCCTAACATACCCAATTCACTCAGCATCAGAAGGACCATGATCCTTGAGATCGGCGAACTTGGCTGCCATTGTCGGGTTGCCGCGCGTCAGCTTCTTGATCGTCACGTCCTGCGCCTTGTCGTTCGCAAGACGAAGGTTCCGATCGGTACCGAGCAGGGCCTCCTTCGTCTTCTGCAGGTGATCGATTGACTTGTCGATCTCCTCGATCGCCGTCTGGAATCGCCGGGAGGCGAGGTCGTAGTTTTTCGCGAATGCGGTCTTGAACGTCTCCAGCTCGCCCTCGAAGTTCGTGATGTCGATGTTCTGCGCCCGCACGAGCGCAAGCTCCGACTTGTACTTGAGCGAGTTCATCGCCGCATTCCGCAACAGCGTGATGATGGGAATGAAGAACTGGGGCCGGACTATGTACATCTTCGGGTAGCGGTGGAACACGTCGACGATCCCGGTGTTGTAGAGCTCACTGTCGGGCTCGAGCAGGGAGACCAGCACCGCGTACTCACACCCCTTCTCAGAGCGGTCCCTGTCGAGCTCCTTCAGGAAATCCTCGTTCTTGTTCTTCGTCGCGGTGCGATCATTCTCGTTCTTCATCTCGAACATGATCGAGACGATCTCTGTGCCGGCATCATCCGAATCGCGAAAGATGTAGTCGCCCTTGCTGCCCGTCCGCGCGTCGTTGTCCTTCTCGAAATAGGCCCGCGGAAACGCCGTCGCCCGAATTCGGTTGAACTCGGTCTCGCAGTGCTGCTCGAGGGTTTCGCCAACCATCTTGGTCGACAGGCGGGCCTTCATGTCGCGGAGACGCTCGATGGCGTCGTCGCGATCCTTGATCTGCGTCTCGTACTTGTCCTTGAGCGACTTCTCGGCGAGCTGCTTTTCAAGCTCCGCCCGTTCGAGCCCGCCCTTCAGTTCGTCGCGCTCCTTCTCCACCGCGCTGACCGCCTCGGTGATCGCGAGCCTCTGCGCAACCTCGATGGCGTCGAGCCTGGCCTTCAGGCCCTGGATCTCCGCGTCCTTCGCGGCGGCGGCCCTTTGCAGTTCGTTTTCTAGCCGCGCCTCGACCAGCTTGGTGGCGGCATGCCTGTCATGCCTCGCCTGTTCAAGCTCGTTCGCGAGCGCGTCACGTTCCTTTTCCACTGCGCTCAGGGCCTCAGTCACGGCGAGCTTCCGCTCGACCTCACCGGCATCGAGCCTGGCCTTCAACTGCTGGATCTCGGCGTCCCTGGTTGCGGCGGCACTCTGCAACTCGCTGGCGATTTTGATCCGGGCAAGCTCGACGGCATTCCGCTTGTCCTGTTCGGCCAGCTCAAGCCGTTCATGCAACTGTTGCTCGAACTCGCTGTCGCGAACCTGCTTCAGGATGTCCGCGTACCCGGCCTCATCGATCTTGAATGCTTTCCCGCAATGCGGGCAAATGATCTCGTGCAACTCTATGCACCTCCCGCTTTCTATGAAATATGGGGTCAGAGTAAAACTCTGATGCGCACCATTGCCAGTTTTTACTCTGACCAAAAATATACCGAGTGATGGCTTTGCTACTTTTCGTTTTCTATCTCGTGCTGAAGCTTTTCCAGTTCATCCAGGATACGAATAAATTTCGTGCCAAACGGCGTGACCACATACTCGACGCGTGGCGGTGCCTCGTCGTAGGCAATGCGCTCAATAATACCGAAGCCCACGTTTTTACGTAGGCACTCGTTGAGAACCTTCGTCGTAAGGCCGTCAACACTACGCACCATTTCGCCTGGCCGGTTGATGCCGTTTGCCAGGAGCTGATAGACGGTAAGCGACCATTTGCAGCCAAAGATAGTCTCGACAATGCGTGCGCTCTGTTCCGGGGCTGATTTCCTTGAAAATATTTTTTCCTGGCTACTCATAAAGTTGTACCAATAAGTGCCTACCGTACCAATTTGTGCCTGCTTTTCAGCAGGCTGCCGAATTCTTTACCCTGCGATCTCCTACACATACTGATGAGAGGTGACCCAATGAAAACCATTGTACAACCCCTGGCCCTGATCGTGGGCGGCTCCAGCGGAATGGGCCTTGCTACCGCAAGGCTCCTGCTGGAACGCGGCATACCGACCGTGATTGTGGGTAACGCGCCCGAGAAACTGGAAAGGGCAAGGCGTGAGCTTTCTGCATTTGGCCATGTTGAAACCCTCCAGGCAAACTTGTACGAACCGAACGACGTGCAGCGCATCGTTGCCTTTGCCGGGAACCATAGCCGTCCCATCAAATACCTGGTGAATGCCGCAGGCTACTTCAAGCCCACGCCGTTCCTTGAGCACGGGCACAATGACTATGACACTTACCTGGATTTGAACCGCGCCACCTTCTTCATTTCACAGGCCGTTGCCAGAAACATGGCCGAAAACGGCGGCGGCTCAATCGTGCATATTGGATCGATGTGGGCGAAACAGGCCATCAAGGCAACGCCTTCCTCCGCATATTCAATGGCAAAGGCGGGACTGCAAGCACTCACGCAACACATGGCGATGGAGTTGGCGGACCACAACATTCGCGTAAACGCGGTTTCACCCGCCGTGGTCAGTACACCCATTTACGAGGCGTTTATCGACCCGGGCAAAATTGACGAAACACTCGCCACATTCAACAGCTTCCATCCGATTGGCCGGATTGGCGCGCCTGCTGACGTTGCGAAGGCGATCAACTTTTTGCTCAGCGACGACGCCAGCTGGGTAACCGGGGCAATCTGGGATGTCGATGGCGGGGTAATCGCGGGGCGCAACTAAGCAGCGTGTGATTCGCCTTGGGTCTGGAAAAGGGGGCCCCCTTTTCCACTCTCGCATTTAAAAAGCGTGGCTGTCCCCTATTATCTCGTGTCCCCTATTATCTCGTATTTTGCCTTGATTTCCGGCAAGAACGGAGAAGCTGCCGTCATCGGTCCCTATCAATCAACGGAGGAACTGAAGGGCCGCATCTATAGCGAAGTCGCGTTTGAAGTGCGGCGCTTACTGGTCTTCGATTCGCGGGAACGGTTACGGCTCAAGCCGCAGGCGGTACATTGAATTGAGATGACAAAGGACCTACGACTTTAGGATTAGCCTCTATTACCCACCCCGCTATTATTAAACAGGGGACGTTCTGCGCTGCTAGAATTCACGCTATAGGGAGGAGAGGCATGCCGGTGGAGGCCGGTATCACATTTAATGAGAGGGGGACATATTCATGAAAAGTCGCATTCTGTTGGCTCTGGCACCATCTGCATTGTTCATCGGCACTTCTGCGCTGGCAGCGCCAATCGGTGGTTACGACGCGTGGACGGTTAACGCGGGCGTAGTCACGGCGACCTGCCCGGCGGGTCATTCGTGTTCCAACCTGGATGCTACCGGCAACGGTATCCTGCAGCAGAAGGTGGTGGATAACGCTGATACCACCGTTTCCTATTTCCGCACCATCGTTACCGAAGAAGGCGCCACTGCGTCGGACCTGGCCTCGGTTCAGGCCCTGGGCTTCCGCATTGAAGGCCAGATCGGCATCGACGGCGGCGGCGGCAACAACTACACCAACCGCAGCGTGATCAAGGCGGGTTCGCAGCTGGGCAACGACCAGATGGCGACCATGGCCGAAATCAACAGCGGCGCGCTGGCCACGGGCAGTCTGGCCCCGGTTGTCCTGGACCAGGAACAGGGTCTGGGCGCGACCACCCGCAGCATGGACTGGCATTTCCATGAGAACGGCGTGGGCTACCTCGAGTTGAACCACTACTCCACCGGCGGTGTTGCTAACGGCGGTACGGGTAATGAGGGCACCATCACGGTGCGTCGTTCGAGCAACGTATCGCTGGGCGGCACGCTGACGCTGGATCCGGGTGGTGTGCTGAGCGGCACCGAGCAGACCCTGGCCTATGCGGCCGGCAACTCCGTCACGGCGGTGTGGCTGACGCAGGCGGCCTCGGGCGTCGCTGCCTTCACGAACCGGACCCTCGGCTTGCAGCGTTATACGGTAGTCACCTTCACAGGGAAGACCAATGTCGGCGGCACATCAATCACGGCGAGTAATGCGGATGGCCAAGGAAACTTCACAGTTATTCTAAATGGTGTGGCTAGCGAGATTAGCGGTACACAATTTGGATGGAATACAGCGCTGTTCGGAACACGTCCGCAAGAATATTTTACTGGCAGTATTTCATCAGGAGTTCTCGCGCCACCAGCCCCCGGCACCTTCGCCAATGACTTCGTCATTCCCTAGGGCTGCGCAGACAGGAGAGCGATTCTGCGAATGTTGAAAATAATGCCCTGCCTAGGGGTTAGGCAGGGCAGCAATGGCGTCCGATAGTGGGAGAGATATAAGGATGGACAAGATCGAACTATTGCCCGATGCGAACGAATTACTTAAAGATATCGACAATTTTAAGAAACAAGCAGAGGCGGCCGCCCTTGCTGCTGAGGAAGCAAATAGAAAAGCGAACAGCGAAAGCGGATACGCTTTCAACGCGAAGCAGGTTTCTGAAGACCATGCTAGAGCAATATCACAAATTAAAGGCACTGTTGAATCAGACTCAGCTTCTATTACAGCGAAAAAGAAGAACGTCGATGAGTTTGTGCAGGCAATCGAGGCCAGTAAAGTTGCAGCCGAAACTGGAGCTAAAGTTGCTACAGATACGAAATCAAGTATTGAAAAGGACGCTGCATCTATAAAGGCATCAAACGAGAGAATTAGCGCGATTCTCTCAGCGATCGAGAAAATTCATGCTGATATTTCAACCGCATTAAAAGAGGTAACTGAACCGCCCCGGGAATCGTGGAGGCCAGTGGGTTAACGTAACACCGGCATTTCAGCTCGCTGGCTGAGTTTCCGGTAGTAGTTTGCCTCAGCTTCGGCGGGCGGTATATAGCCGATGGATCC
>JADLET010000062.1 GCA_020845975.1 Gammaproteobacteria bacterium
ACCATTGCGGTCTGTCCGGGCTGTTCGGATTGTCAGCGATTCGGGAAAGTAGGGTTTATCTAAGGGCGGGTCGTAATATTTTTCGGCGTAGACTTTGGTGTCGGCCAGGGGTTGCCCCTTAAGCAGCAGTTCGAAACGGAACGCATCGCCGGGTAATAACCCATACGGTTGAATGAGCGGCACGATCTCCAACGGCAGCCCTAGCGGTGTCTCCCAACCACGGGACAATCCCTGATGGATGACGGCGCGCACAGTAGCTTCGGTAAAGGTGCTGTCGTGCTCGCTCCAGCCCATAGGTATATGCGCCACGATCCAGGTGTCACCGAGACGGGTGGAACGATATTCGATCCTGGAAGTTGGGCCGTTCTTCGTGAGTTTGTCGGTTAGATCGAAAGTTGCTCCATCGAAGGTGTAGCCACGCACCCAATCCGGTGTCCTGGCGTTGGCAAAGGCACGCTTGTCTAATTCTCCCAGGCCGTAAGTGAACCCGATAATGCCGCCCTGATTACCTAAGTCTGGGGAACGGTCGCCGATTAGCAGGGGATAATGGGCGCTGGTTAAAGATGTCGTCATCCACAGTGCAAGTACCAGGCCCGCTCTGGAAAGGGTGTTCATAGGCATGATGATTATTCCTCCTTCTCGACCAGGTCCACACATGGGACGGATGCGCCGCGATAGGGATCGGCCGCTTTGTCGCCCTTAGTTTGCAACCACCACTGCTTAGTCTCCTTGCATATATAGAGCACAAGATTGTGTTCCAAGATATGGTTGGGCCAGCTATCGAAGAAAGGCAACAGGGTATCGTTAAATTCGGCAAACGCCTCCCGTGCAACGTCAATGTTGTTAGCTGCAGCGACAAAGCCGGCGGCCTTGGCTACGCCTTTGTACATCCTCTTGCCTGAGGGATCTCTCTCTTTTTCCCATGCGTTATCGACCAGCTGTTTAATGGCATCGGCGGCCTCCTTTACCGTCTCATTCAGCTCACCTTCTGCCAGTGCAGACTGGATCTTCAGATAGGGGGGCACCAGCTTCTGCATATAGACATGTGTGTCGCGGCTGATGGTGATAGGATCAGCGTGGCCTGGATGGGCATTTACCGTACCAAGCGGTGCCAGCGCCAATGTCAGTATTAGCAAATTCTTTTGTCTTAAAAGGATATTCATTATATGTTCCTTTGTGAAGAAGATAGCTGTTAATGAGCGAGCTTAGAATACGCTAGACAGAGTGGCAATAAATCGATACTCCTCCAGCCCTTCGCCGCCCTGCTGCTGGTCTTCGTTGTTTAGATCCTTCCAGACAACTTCTTTATACAACAGCCCCATACTCACCTTATCGTTAAAGGTAAAGCGAATGCCGGGAGCGAGGTAGAGCAGGCTGCCGCCTGCCGCATCATCCTGAACCCGGTTTTCATCGAGATCCTTTCTTAAATCCAGAAAGTTGGCCTCGAGGATCAGATCCAGCCGGGACAGGGGCGCACCTTTTCGTTCAATGGCTTCATACATGACCGCATTGTTGATGCGGAACTCATTGCCGGGTTTGCCGCCACCGGAACCGCCGTTGAACGCAAAGGTACGGAATTGTATATCACCGCTCCAGGTCCAGTGGGGCGCGAACATTTTTGACGCAATACCGGTGAAGTTATATGAGGGCACGGCAAATCCGGTCTGCGATCCCAGACCCAATACGTCACCATTTTTATCTTTGTTATGAATCTCGCCGGATGGCAAGGTAGTGCTGAAGGAGAGACCATATTTCCACTCCGGCAGGGTGTACTCTTTGCCTGCGGTGTCATCCGCATCAAACGAATACCATCCGCTAAACCCGTCGCGAGAACCGTGTTTAAACCCGTATTGAACAATTAGATTAATATCACCGAATCCTTGCGAAGTATTGTCATCGATTAGTTCTTTTTTGGCATAAGGCAGACTTACAAAGGCCGAGACCGCATCATTGATGCCGTAACCTAACAAGGTATTGGTGAAAGTGGACTTGTCGTTACCGCCGTCATCACGGCTATCGCCAAACTTTTTGAATGGCGATATTTCAACGCGCTCGTAAAGCAAAAATTTGCCTTTCGGCAGGGTCAGAGGGGACGAGGTCTCTACCGGCGCACCGGGACCAAAGGCGGCGGAGACACCTCCATGATGAGCCAGCGCACTGGCAACGGGGGTGATCAAAAAAGCGGTCAATAATAAATTTTTGGTTTTCATTTTTTAGTGCCCTAAGTTATTGGTTGGCCCATAAATATTCGTTCTGTATTTCGCTTTTCTAAGACCTCTATTAATAGCGGCTAGCGAGGTCTTCACGCCCTCGCTTCGCTTTCGATGGCTCATCGATCGTTATTAGTCCTTATTCAATTCAGCAGCATTTACATCTCGCCAGGACGACTTGGCAGAATCGGACATATGAGACCCCAGATCATGATGAGTCACCTGTATGGTGCTACCTTCCACAAGCGGCTCTGGAATCGGCAGGTTGAATTTTGCATAGCGTGAGTTGACACTTTTGCGCATGTAATCGACGTTATCAGCTTCCTTTATCATCTTACCGTCGGGACCAATCAACGCCACGTACACGTGGCCCGGTATGTGTCCACGCCCTTGCAGGCGCCTCGTCAGTTCACCATGCAAAACAATTCCATCTTTCGTAGAGCGCAAATAGGTATTTCTAATATGTACACTACGCGAATCGATTTTTTTCAGTTTCACTTCTTTTTGTTGAACCAAACCCTCGCTCGTTGCACACCCTGCCAGCAACACCACTGCTGATAACAATATCATTGTTATCGTTATTTTACGTATCTGCTTCTTCATAGTTTTAATCTCCTTTGAGTTAGAAATAATCAATAATAAAAAAAACCTATAGCCATCCTTGTTGCTCCACCGCGTTGACCCAGTAAGCGCCTTGCCCCTGAAAGCTCTCCAGCGATAGCAATGCGGCAAGCACGGCGTCTATATTCACATCCTCAACCAATACATCCACCCGCACCCGTGGCACATAACCCACAACTTTGTCCCGTGCCGACAGAAAGGGATCTTCCTCGCTGTAGTTGGAGTGACCCTCCACATGAGTGAAGATGAAGCCCTGTACCTGGGACATGGATCGCAGACTGTCCGCCAGTGTCTGTTGCGCACCGGCGTGAATCACGATGGTCAGATTCTTCATGTATTCTCTCCTTTGTTGCGATGAACACGGCCTTCGAGCCAGGCGTAGAGCGTGGGCAACAAGATCAGAGTCAACAGTGTTGATGTCACCAGCCCGCCAATCACTACCACTGCCAACGGCCGTTGCAGTTCCGAGCCCGGCCCAGTGGCGGCTAGTAGCGGCACCAAACCGAAGCTGGCAATCAGCGCCGTCATCAACACCGGCCGCAAGCGTCGTTCTGCCCCCTCCTCCACCGCCTGCATCACCGTGCGACCGGCTTCGCGTAGTTGGTTGAAGTAACTCACCATCACGACGCCATTGAGTACTGCCACACCGAATAAGGTGATGAACCCCACCGACGCCGGCACGGAGAGATACAAACCTGATAGGTAGAGGCCGATTACACCGCCGATCATGGCGAAGGGGATGTTGAGTATGATCAATCCCGCCTGCCGCAGGGACCGGAAGGTGGTGAACAACATCAGGAAGATCAGCACAATCGCAATGGGCACCACCAGCGCCAGGCGCGTGGCGGCGCGCTGCTGGTTTTCGAACTGGCCACCGTAGGTGATGTAATAACCCTCCGGTAGCTTCACCTCACGTTCGATGGCGGCGCGCACTTCATCGACGAAACCGACCACGTCACGTCCCTCGACATTGGCCTGCACCACGACCTGCCGTTTGGCAGACTCGCGCGAGATCACCACCGGTCCATCCACTTCCCGGATGTTAGTGAGAGAACCCAGCGGTATTTTGTCGCCAGCGGGGGTTTCTACCCGCAGCGCGGCGATAGCCTGGGGCGAGGTACGGGCCTGTTCCGGGTAGCGCAGCAGCACACCAATGCGCTGGCTCTCTTCGATCACCTCGGTGACTACTTGGCCACCCACCGCCACTTCCACCAGCCTATTGATCTCTTCGGTATTGATGCCGAAGCGGGCAATGGCTTCGGACTTGATCTCGATCTGTAAATAGATCTGACCGGAGAGCTGCTCGCGGAACACGTCCACGGCACCGGGGATGGCGTTCACTAGCTCCTCAATCTGTTTGGACTTCTCCTCCAGCACGCTGAGTTCGTCGCCATAGAGCTTGATCGCCATGGCGGCGCGCACACCGGTGAGCATCTCTGACACTCGCATGTCAATGGGCTGGGTGAAGGCGTAGTCGATGCCGACAAAACCCTCCAGTTTTTCACGCAGCCTCGCCTGAAACTCTTCCAGACTCACCGTCCACTCGTCACGTGGCTTGGTGATGAGAAAGTTATCGGTCTGGTTCAAGTCCATCGGGTCCATGCGCAGCTCGTCGGCGCCGGTGCGCGATACCACGCCGGTCACCTCCGGCAGCTCCATCATCGCCTTCTGGTAGGGTTCATCCAGCTCCAGCGAACGCTCCAGCGAAATGCTCGGCAGCTTCTCGATGATGATCACTGTAGTGCCTTCATCCATCACCGGCATGAACTCCTTGCCGATCAGGGGAAACAGTGCCACTGCAATCACCAGCGCCACTAGGGCACCGCCCACGGCGACACGCCGCCGCCGCAACGCCCAGCGCATCACCGGCAGATAGACGTTTTTCAAGGCCGTTAATACACGACCGTCATCCTCACTGCCGCTACGCATCAACAGGCTGGCCAGCACCGGGATCACCGTTAGAGACAGGATCAGCGAACCGATGAGGGCGAAGCTTATGGTCACCGCCAGCGGCGTGAACATCTTGCCCTCCAGGCCGGTAAGACTGAAGAGCGGCAGGAAGACGATGATGATGATCAGAATACCGGAGATCACCGGTGTGGCTACCTCCACCACCGCGCGGTAAACCAAATGCCGGCGGCTGACGCCGGGCGGCGCGTGGCTGAGGCAGGTGTGTATATTCTCCACCACTACTACGGCGGCATCCACCAGAATACCGATGGCAATGGCCAGACCGCCCAGTGACATGAGATTGGCGCTGACGCCGAAGATGCGCATCATGACGAAGGTAAACAACACCGACAACGGCAGGATTAGTGCCACCGTCAGCGCGCTGCGCAGATTACCCAGCATCACCAGCAGTACGATTAGCACCAGGATCACCGCCTCGCCCAGTGCCTTCTCCACCGTCCAGACTGATTCATTTACCAGTCCGGTGCGGTCGTAGAAGGGCACGATTGCAACACCTTTGGGCAGGGCTGGTTTAAGTTCTTCCAGCGCCTGTTTGGTCCCTTCGATGGTGGTGCGGCTATTAGCCCCCTGGCGCAACAACACCAGGCCGGTGACCACCTCGCCCTTGCCATCCGCCGTGACCGCACCGTAACGAGTGAGTGAGTTGATGCGCACCTGGGCGACATCACGCACATGCACCGGGATACCGTTGCGGCTGGCAACGGTGATGGCGCCGATCTCCTCCATGCTGCGCAGCTGACCGACGGTGCGCACCAGCAATACTTCGTTGTTGCGATTGATACGATCGCCGCCGGCGTTGCGGTTGTTGGCCTGGAGGGCGGCCTCCAGTTCGTCGATCCCGAGGCCATGGGCTGCCAAGGCCATCGGATCGGCCACCACCTCATATACCTTCACCTCGCCGCCGAGGGAATTGACGTCGGCCACTCCCTCGACGCCACGCAGGCGCGGCCGAATCACCCAGTCCTGGAGACGGCGCAGTTCCTGGTTGCTGTAGCCTTCACCCTCGACGCGGTACATGTAACCCTCGCCCAACGGTGTGGTAAGAGGGCCAAGTCCCCCTTCAACCCCTTGTGGCAGATCACCCCATACCTGGTTGAGCCGTTCCGCCACCTGCTGGCGCGCCCAGTAGATGTCGGTGCCGTCCTCGAAGTCGATGACGATGACGCTCAGGGCATACTTGGTGGTGGAACGCAGCATGGTCTGGCGCGGCAGCCCCTGCATTTCCACCTCGATGGGGAAGGTGACGCGGCTCTCCACCTCGGTGGGGGAGAGTCCCGGTACCTTGACGATCACCCGCACCTGCGGCGCGGAGATCTCGGGAAAGGCGTCGATGGGCAGGGTACGGAAGGCCCACAGCCCGGCGCCGGTCAAGCCCAGCGCCAGCAGCAGGATCATCAGCCGCTGCACCAGCGAGAAACGGATCAGTGCGTTGATCATGGCCTACTTGTCCCCCTGATACTGCCAGTGGGACTTGAGTTCGGCGACGCCATTGCTGACGATTTCGGTCCCCGCCGTGATACCCGATTTGATGCTGACCCAGCCGTTGCTACTGTCGCCGAGGGTGATCTTGACCGGCTCGTAGCTGCGCGGCCCACTCACCTTGAAGAGATAACTGTCGTTACCGCGTTGGAACACGGCGCTTTGCGGCACCATCAACCCCGTCTGCGCCGCCCCTTGCAACTCCGCCTGCACGTACATGCCGGGACGCAGTAGACCCTGGCGGTTGTCAATCACCACCCGGCCGGAGATCGTCTGACTCTCGGCATCCACCTCGCCACCGAGACTCTGAAGCTGACCGGTGAAGCTCTGCTGCGGAAATGTACCTACCTTGATAATAACTTTGGCGCCGGGCGTCGCCTGACCGATTGCGGTGACAGGGATACGAATATCCGCCCACACCACGCTCAGATCGGCGAGGCGGAAAGCAGTCTCCCCCGCCGCCAGTAGCTGGCCGCTCTCCACTGCCACCTCCAGCACCACGCCATCGGCAGGGCTGAGTAGCGGATAGTCGGCAATCTGCTCCGGTTGGTGGTTCAGATTCTTGATCTGTGCCGCGCTCACCCCTGCAAGGGTCAGGGCGCGACGACGCTGATCCAGCACCGCCTGCGCCGTCTTGTATTGGCTCTCCGCCTCCAGCAGGCGGCTCTCGGCCACTATGCCATCCTGACGCAGCCCCTTGACGCGCTGATAGTCGGTCTGTGCCACCTCATAGCGAGCCAGCGCCTCCAAATAATCTGCCTGCGCCTGTCCCAGGGTATTGCTGTGCAAACGCGCCAATACCTGGCCCTTGCGCACGATCGCGTGCTCCACCACCTTCAGCTCGGTGACCAAGCCATCGACTACTGGCGCAACGCGGAACAACCGTTGCTGATCGGCGCGCAAGGTGCCGTTAGCGGTGATCGTGGCAGCGACCTGGCGTTCTGTCACGGTGGTGGTACTCAATTTCACATTGGCCATTTGCTGCGGCGTCAGTTCGAGGGCATTTACTACTAAAGGCAATGCCGTCAAGGTCAATAACAGAGATTTCACGACTAGCTTTTTCATTGTTGGGATCCTTCAAAAGCGGGGGATGGGGCGGCCAGCAGAGACACTCCGGCGGCGCGGCGCAGCCCGGCGGCCTCCAGCCAGCATTGCTGCAATAGCTCCAGATACTGGCTGCGGGCCTCGAAGTAGGTGTCCACGGCATCGATGAGAACGAGGATCTCCATCTCGCCCGCGGCAAAACCCTTACGGCTGAGCTGGTAAATCTCCTCGGCGGGTTCAAGTACGTTGGTACGGTACTCCTGCGTCTGCTCAATCAGATGCGCCAAGTGCAGGTGATTGAGGCGCAGCCGGTTACCAATCTGGCGTTGCAGGGCATCCACCTCGAACTGCGCTTTCTGTTGGGTTGCCTGAGCAGCGTCGATATTGCCGCTACCGCGATCCCACAGTGGCACGGTCACCGCCACACCGAAAGCGGTGACATCCTGGCGGCTACCGCCCAGAAAATCCTGTTCTCGTGCTAGCCATATTTCGGGATCGGCAAAACGGTTGGCGCGGGTCACCTCCACCGCATGACGGGCAGTCTCCACGCCCTGGCGTGCCGCCACCAAGGCTGGATGGACCTCCATCCTTGCTTCCAGTCCGGTCAGCGCAGCTAATGTCGGGGTTTGTTCCAAAACCGCCAGCTTGGGATCGGTCTCAGCCACATTCAACAGGGTTTGGAAATCGGAGATCGACTCCCTGTATTCACCCTCGGCGGTAGCGATAAGCTGGCTGGCCGATTCACGCACCACATCCAGGCGCAGGCGTTCCAGCCGCGACAAGTCGCCCGCCTGTTCGCGGCGCAGACCGATACGCTGGAATTCATCAGCGCTTTGCAGTCGTTGTTCCGCCAGCGTCAATTGAGCGCGGCGCAGTTGCAGGCCGTGAAAAACCTGCGCCGCCTCATACTCCAGCACCAAACTCTGCTGGCCCACTTCAGCCTCAACCTGCTTAAGATGGGCATTTGCCTGTTTGCGTTGCGATCCCAAGCGTCCACTTAACGGCAGTTGTTGCCGGACGGTGAACTGATTCAAGTCGGTGCCGCCTTGACCGTCCTCTTTACCCAGCGCATTGCTGGCCCCAAACTCGACAGTGGGATTAGGCCAGACACCGGCCTGTCGCAGTCCTCCTTGACGCGCCTTCACCTCGGCATCGGCGGCACGTCTTTCGGGCGCCTCTTTTAACACACGTTGCACCGTGGACTCCAGAGTCCACATGTCTGATTGAGCAGCGACGCCACCGCTTTCTAGTATCAATACAAAACAGCACACGACCACGGCAGCGCGTTCGAATATTCCTCTCGACACGGTATAACTCCTCATCACCCTGATCGTATAGCGTGGCGCTATTAAGGCGCGTAAACCACGACCAGTAAATTAGCAAAACGGGTTACAAACACGCGCAGATATGAGCGCAAAGGCCCATTACCTTAATGATCGTTGTTTAAGTCAGATGAGGATTAAAACGGAGGTGCGCGCAGTGGCGGTCTAAAGGCGATACTACTTGTGATGAAGGGTGTTTCGCGATTGATCAGCCAATATTTTTTACTGGCTAAAAGGGGTATCAATAGGATGATAAAAAACGCTAATACAGCCAATGTGCCATTAAATTTGAGATCTTTAACAATGCCCTCTACTGATAAATCGATCTCGATCGCGGGGCTATGCATTCCATCATTTACATTGGTAGAAACCATATGAATTCTGGAATGAAGCTCATGGTTATCCATCATGCCCATCTGATCAACTTGCTTCGGATGATCGTGTGGCTTATGGGCGTGAAGAGGTAGGGTCTGCATGAACAACAACGCTATGACGCTGACAAATACCATCAAGATCCGATTACGGCGATTGCTATGTCTACTGATTTGATTCATACGGATCTCAATGTGAGCCAGCTAATGGCTTAAAAAAAATCTACCTAATCCTTTCATAACGGGTTAGATATTGTCAATACTTACTTCCCGGCCTCCGCAAATGCACCCTGCGAACAACCGCATAAACCTGACAAGGAGCGACAGATGACGACCACACTCAATATCCTCGGCATATCCGGCAGTCTGCGCCGGCAATCGAGAAACACCGGCCTGTTGCGCGCCGCGCAGAAGGTCGCCCCCGCGGATATGCGGTTCACGATCGCCGAGATCGCGAACGTACCGTTCTACAATGCCGACGTCGCCGCGCAGGACAAACCGCCGGCCGCAGCGCGCATCATCGGGCAGATCGCCGCCGCCGATGCCCTGGTGCTCGCGTGCCCGGAATACAACTACTCGATGGCCCCCGCGCTCAAGAACGTGCTCGACTGGGCCTCGCGCGAGCCCGGCAACAGTGCGCTCAACGGCAAGGCGGTCGCCATTTTCGGGGCCGCCGGCGGTATGGGCAGCTCGCGCGCCCAGTACCACCTGCGCCAGAGCTGCGTGTTTCTCAACCTGCATCCGCTCAACCGGCCGGAAGTGTTCGCCAATGCCTTCGGCGACAGCTTCGACGCGGACGGCAACCTCACCGACCCCAAGATTATCCAGTTGATCACCGATCAGATGCAGGCTCTCGTTGCCTGGACACGCAGGCTTAAGGCATAACATGAACGGCAGCCCGTACGGGCTGCCGTCGGCCATCCTCGATCGGCAATCAGAACTTGCCGAGGAAATCCTGCTTGCCGACCTCGACCCCGCAGTGACGCAGGATCGCGTAGACCGTCGTGATGTGAAAATAGACGTTCGGCAGCGCGTAGTTCAGCAGATAGGGCATACCCTGAAAGGTCAGCGTGCCGTGGTGCATCGTCAATGTGATCGTGCGCCCCTCTGAGCCGTCGATCTGCGCGGGCTTGATGGTGGCGAGAAAATCCACTGTCTTGCGCAACCGCGCGATCAGTTCCGGGAAGGTGGTTTCGGTGTCCACATAGCGCGGCGGATCCATCCCGGCCAGGCGCGCCGCGCAGCCCTTCGCGTTATCGGTCGCAATCTGCACCTGGCGCGCCAGCGGGAACATGTCGGGATAGAGCCGGCTGCCGATCAGCACCGCGGGGTCGATCTTCTTCGCTTCTGCATGCACCGCCGCCTTCTCGAGTATGGCCGCGAGATTCCCCAGCATGCGGGTGAGCGGCGGTACGCATGCCTGGTACATTGATATCGTCATCGCTGTTTCTCCACGGAATATTATTTGCAAGAGCGGATGTCATGCCGGGACGCATGACGTCCGGCACCGGGTCGGGTGACGGTGCCGACAGCATAGCACGGGCCCGCCGCTCGCCGCTTGTTCATCCGCACCTATCTGTGATAAAACGGCATATCAACCAAGGAGACTGATCATGCAGCGAATCATCATGGCCCTGTGCACCGGCATCGCGTTATTCACCCTGACGGCGGCGAGCGCGGACGGCGACCGGAAAACGGTGGAACAGATCTACCAGGAAAGGGCCACCTTGAGCGGCAAGCAGGTCGCCGTCCACGGCAAAGTGGTGAAGGTGAACAACCACATCATGAACAAGAATTTCCTCCACATCCAGGACGGCACCGGCAAGGAAGACAGCAACGACGTCACCGTGACCAGCGAGCAGACCGCCGAAGTCACCGTCTTGCCGGTGCCGGTCGCCCCGCTGATCAGGCCGTGACGATTCGCCATGCGCAGCGGCAGGGCCGTCATCCCGCCCGCATTGCCGCCGATTCGAACGCTGTTGGTATCCATGCTCGCCCCGCTGCTCATAGAGTAAAATACGTTCGCCTATCCTGCTCAACCAAAATGACAGACATAGTCGAGCGTCTCCAGCGTCTCGATGTCGAAGCTGCTGTTGCCCGGCACCTGGAACGATTGACCCGCAGCGTAGATCTGCCAGTCCGTAGCGCCCTTGAGCCGGATGCGGCAACGGCCGCCGCTGAGCTCCATCACCTCCGGGGCGGTGGTATTGAAGGTGAGCACACCCGGGAAGATCACTCCGATGCTCTTGCGGCTGCCGTCCTTGAACAGCACAGTGTGCGAGACACATTTGCCGTCAAAATAGATATTGGCCTTCTTTACCACGCTCACATTGTCAAACTGGCTCACGCTGGATACTCCCCGTTAACAGGTTGGGATAGATAAAAGACGACACGATACGGCGTATCTTACTGCCGGATCGTGCTCCCGATCCATATCGATCGCATCGATCCCGTTTTTTTTCGCACCGGGACAGGCTAAGATGGCCTCATGCGCCGCACCCAAACCGGATCCGCCCTGCGTTCCAGCCTGATCACCCTCGGGGTCATCGTCGCCTTGCTGGCCGTCGCATTCGCCATGCTGCCCAAGGGGTTCAGCGACGACGTCTCGCGGATCGGACAGGGCTCCAACGTCGTCGTGCTCATGCACAACAAGGAGGCGGTGCAGAGCCTGGATCTGATGACGCTGATGAACAAGGTGCGTACCAACTATGAGGGCAGGATCGAATTCCTCGCCGTCGACATCGATACCGATGCAGGCCGAGCCTTCATGGAACAACAGCAGATCGGCGGCAGCGCCTTATTGTTGTTCGACCCGGACGGCGTGCGCCGCGGCGTACTGATCAGCGTGCGTGACGAGCAGACCTTGCGCGCCGCCCTCGACAACGCCTTCGGACTGGGCCCCTGATCGTTGCAAACCCGCCGCGTGCAATTGACGCCGCCCATGCACGCGGGCCGGATCAGCACCAGCTCGCCTGACTCTCCGGCCGGTGCAGGATCTCCTGCACATTGGCCGCGATGATCTTGTAACCGACGTTGCCGTAAAGTTTCTGGCGCCCCTCGTTCAGCACATAGGTGGGACTGCCGCCGACGGCGAATTCCTTGCACAAGTCCAGGTCGCGGCACAAGCCGGCCATGGCGGTGCCATCATCGATGCTCACGCGGATGAGATCGACCGGCAGGCCCAGTTCGCCGGCCAGGCCGAGTTGCACCTCGCGCCGGGCGATGTTACGGGCGTCGCGGAAAAACGCCACGCGCAAGCGCCACATCATCTCCTCGAACACGCTGCGCCCATGGAGATCGGACCCGTGTTGATCCGGGATCGCGCCGCTGGAGACGAGATGCTGCACCGCTTTCAGGACCAAGTGGACATTCGCAGACGAGGCCGGCACATCGTCCTGCCAGATGCGCGGATGCACCTCGACATGAGGGAAATCCCGGCATGTCTTGACGACATGCTCGCCGTATCCCGCCAGGCCGCCGCGCGCCTTCCAACCCTTGTCGATGTGGTGCTCAACCGTACCGAACACCGGGATAAAGCGATAATCGAGCTGGATACGGGCGCCGAAGCTGCTCTTGAGTTCGTCTACGCGGGCCTGCGAGATATAGGCCCAGACGCACAGCAGGTCGGAGAAATACGATATCTTGATGTAATCAGGCCCGTTCATAATTCTCTTGATATCATTACCCGGGTGAAATCTGACCCGTCACCCAGGTTAGGTTAGCCCCGATCGCGGCCGGGTGTAAATCCCGGAGCGAAGCGTAAGCTGTAAACAAACACCTTCATGCCTTTTTTACACAGCGGTCTTGTGCGTCACCTCATCCACATGTATTGCTGATGCTGCATCATGTGATCCATCATCATCTGCTGCATGCCCATGTATTGATCCATCATATACTGCCGCTGCTTCATCTGCTCCGGGGTGAGCTTGGAGTAATAGTCGCCCATTCCAGCCCAGCCCATCATTGGACCGCCCATCATTCCTCCCATCATATGCCCGCCCATCATGGAACCACCCATCATGCCGGGTCCCCACATGCCATGCATCATCCCCATCCCCTTCTGCATTGTGGCCCAGTGGTCCTGCAGCAGCTTCTGCCGTGCCTGTGGATCCTGAGTCTGTTGCAGCTTGTCCATCTGCTCCTGCATTATTTTCATGTTTTCCTGCGCCTGCGCCATCTGTTTGTCGAATTCGGTGATGTTGGGCGCTACCTCTTTCACTTGAGAGGTCTTGTCGTCAGAATTCGCGGTAGTGACCAATACGGGCATTGTAAAAAACAGTAAAGCCGCAAATGTGGTTGTTAACATTCTCTTAGTCATGATCATTCCTCTCCTTGGTTATAAACACACGTCACATGCCCCAGCTGGTTAGCTGGTTGGTAGTACAGAACAGAAGTGCGGCAATCTCAAAAAAGATCATTCAGCGTTTCGTGGTAAACATCAAGTTTCCTCGACCGCCAGACGATTGGTATTGAGTTCACTGCGTGCATGCACAATCACCATCCGTGCGGCAGTCAAGGCAAGTGTACCCATTATGGTCGCAACCACGATATCCGGCCAGCCGGTACCCGTTCCAAGTACTCCCAAGGCTGCCAGCATGACCGCCACATTGCCGATGGCATCATTGCGCGAGCACAGCCAAACCGAACGCATATCGGCGTCTCCGTTCCGATAGGTGAACAAGAGCCCCGCGACCGCGAGATTGGTAAGCAGTGCCAGAAAACCGATAGCCCCCATGGTCACAGGTTCGGGTACGGTTCCTGCCGCTGCGCTCCATACCGTTTTGCCCAGGACAAAAACACCGAATCCTCCCATCGTCAGACCTTTGATCAGTGCGGTGCGGGAACGCCAAGCGGGTGCCAATGCCAAAACGAAAAGCGACAGGGCGTAATTGGCCGCATCGCCGAAGAAATCGACGGCGTCGGCCAGTAATGAAACAGAGTCCGCTTTTAATCCGCCCACCAGTTCAACCACAAACATGATCAAGTTGGCCGCCAGCGCGATCCATAAGATACGCCGGTAGCGCGAGTCAACCGGTGGTTTATCGCCAGCACAGGGTCCGGTACAACAAACAGACATGATTGCCTCCTTGGATATCTGTTGCCCATTTAAAACCCTGTACCTACTATAGAGTCAAGCGCGACACGCAAAAGGGTGTATTGATTGAGCAATAGCTTGAAAATCGGCGAATTGGCTATCCGTACGGATTGCCCAGTGGAAACAATCCGCTATTACGAGCGGGAAGGGCTACTGCCAGTACCTGCCCGTACCGGAGGCAATTATCGCCTTTATAGCGACGTACATGTCGAGCGGTTGTTGTTTATCCGCTATTGTCGATCACTCGATATGACACAGGATGAAATCCGAACGCTTCTCAAGTTTCGTGACGCCCCGAATGAGAACTGCGAACAGGTAAATATCTTGCTGGATGCGCACATCATTCACCTTGGTTCACGTATCGACGAGTTAAAAATTCTGGAGAAACAATTGAAGGCGCTGCGCCGACTCTGTGATCAAGCGGAAGAGGCAAAGGATTGTGGGATTTTGAACGATCTGGCAACTAAAGCAGCCAGACCAACTGAACCGAGAAAATCAAAGACCGGTCACGTGCATATCACGCACGTCCAAGGCAGAAAAAAATAGTTATGACCGGAAATCTGCAACAGATATCTAGGAGATCACTTGCATGATCAGTCGCTCAACCGTTTTAGCTATTGCAGTTCTCGTTCTTGGAGGTATTGTCTTGGGGGGCTATTTATATACACATCCTACCGTAGATGGAAAAGTCGCCAGGGTTCAGGAGTCGGAAACCCTTGTGCGCCCTCATTCACCCGTCATGGGTCCAGCCGATGCGCGAGTTACGATAGTCGAGTTTTTTGATCCCGCTTGTGAGTCGTGCCGCGAGTTCTATCCGATTGTGAAGCAGATAATGGCCCAACATCCAAACGATATTCGTGTGGTCCTTCGCTACGCCCCTTTCCATGAGGGCTCAGACGTTGCAGTCCGAATTCTAGAAACTGCTCGGCTACAAAATGTTTTCGAGCCAGTCCTGGAAGCGCTCTTTTCCTTACAGGATGAATGGTCTAATCATGGTAGACCGCGACTTGATAAGGCTTGGGCGGCGGCGGGTGCGGCGGGTCTTGACGTGGCGAAGGCGAAGGAAGCGATGCTGGCACCCCACATCACCGCAACACTGAACCAAGATGTTGAAGATGCCAAAACGGTTGGCGTCTCGCTAACGCCAACGTTTTTCGTCAATGGCAAACCCTTGCCGAGTTTCGGGGTGCAGCAGCTTTACGAGCTCGTCCTCGCCGAAATTGCGGCCATACGATAATTCGCGCCAATCTATGGCCTGCTGCCGGTCGAAATTCGCCGTCGCCACCGGCATTGAAGGAAACAAGACATGAACGGCGCGATCGGTGAAAGTCCGTTATAAACGGTAACTGATTCCTGCTGCGAACGAACCATCGGCGGTGAGCTGTACGCCGTTGACATGCTGATAGAGCGGAAGCTGCACAAACCCGTAAACAGTGAACTCGCGGTTGACTGCGTACGCAAGCCCCGGGCTCAGGAATAAGAACGTGCCACCGGTGTCCTCGGATTCGGCCTCTGCACCGCTGTCGCGATCCTTGACAAGCAGGTTCGCCTGCAACATCAGGTTCATTTGGGCCGTAGCCGCGTACGCCAAGCCGCCATCTAGGAGAAGCTGCGACCCCGGCTTGTAGTCGGCGCGTTCGGCAAGCGGTTGCTGCGCCTGGGCCTCCATGAACCAGGCCGCCGGATGGTCGGCGATCAACGTCTGCCGGTTGCCGAAGATTCCGAGCAGTACATCGGTTGTGCCACTGCCCGGCTGGAACATGCGATCCGCCGCGTCACCCGCGGCGTTCGTTTTATCGAAGCTTCCGGTTGGCAGTTTAAATCCCGCGCTGGTGCCCCATATTCCCGTGTCGCCGGGGGCGAAGCGGTAGCGGCCGAGCACGCGTACGTCGCCCAGCGCGGTAAAGTTCCAGGATTCGGTCTCGCCGGTCTCGCTCAGGAGATGGCTGTGGGAACGATCGGACGCCGGTAACTGGACCGACACACCCCAAGAAGAGTTCAGCGAGTAATTGAGCGTCGCGAGAAAATTTTTGTTCTCCGTCTCGGTCTCAATCTCATCGCGAACCACCTCGCCGGCACGTACCTTTTTCGTGCCGGCACGCAACTGATCCTGCTTGACGTATTCGTAGCGCAGGTCGAGGCGCGCGCCGGGTTCCACCGGCCCGCCTTGAACATCCCAGTTGGAGTTGATCGTGCAGAACCCCGAGCCGCAACTAGCATGCGCTGGCGCGGCAAACCACCCGGGCAGGCAGCACGCCAGCATGACAGGAATAACTGATACTTTATTCATGTTATTTTTCCTCCAATTTCGAATGATGGGATGCTGAGAGCAGATGACGGCTTAACGCAAGATTATAGGAAACCTTGAGCGAAAATTGGATGCGGCATAATGTCGCACCCTATCCTTTCTGAATATTCGTAGCACCCGACGAGCCAAGGTAAGCGAAGCGAGGACGAGAAGCCCATGGTATCTGCCGCGAACGCAGGGCTCGTTACACTTCTATCATGGCGCATTACGACGCCGATCGCTGGAGTGGGAGGAGACCATTTCATCGTCCGGCGGCGTTATGCCCCAGGCCTATCGCCTTCGCGCCGCTTTCCTTGGCCCATCGTTTGGTACTTGACATTATATTATGAATCATTATCATTTGTATTATTGTATGACTATAGGGTCAATCATGAAACTCCTACTTGTGGTTTGTTTGCTGTTTCCAGTCTCCCTTTGGGCTGCTGAGGGTGATTTTACCGTAACAATTAAGGACCACCGTTTTGACCCGGCCGAGGTCCGTATCCCGGCGGACAAGAAGATCAAGTTGCTGATCAGCAACTTGGACGCCACGCCGGAAGAGTTTGAGAGCCATGATCTAAACCGGGAAAAGGTAATTACCCCGAACGGTAAAGTGACTATTTTCATCGGACCATTAAAGCCGGGGCGGTATTTGTTCTTTGGCGAGTTTCATCAGGATACCGCCCAGGGCGCGGTGATAGTGGAGTAGAACGTTTATGATTGGTTCAGCCGTTATTGTTTTTCGAGAGACACTGGAAGCCGCTTTGATCATGGGCATCATCGCCGCGGCGACGCGCGGAGTGCCGGCGCGTAATCGATGGTTAATTCTTGGTGTGGGCATCGGGATCGTCGGCTCGCTCATTGTCGCTTCTTTGACGGGCCGTATTGCCGATCTTGCTGAAGGAACAGGCCAGGAATTGTTCAATGCCGTCGTACTCGGCATTGCGGTGGCGATGTTGGCCTGGCACAACATCTGGATGACCCGTCATGGTGTAGAGTTGGCCCGCGCTGCCAAACAATTGGGCAGTGATGTGGTTTCGGGCACCCGTGAAATGTCGGCGCTGGGAATCGTAATCGCCTTGGCCATCCTTCGCGAGGGTTCAGAAACGGTTCTGTTCTTGTATGGCATGCTCGCCGGCGGCGAACAGTCAATCGGATCCGTGTTAGTGGGAGGCGCCTTGGGTCTGGGCGGCGGGGTACTTGCCGGCTTCGGATTATATGCCGGATTTCTCCGGATTCCAGTGAAATGGTTCTTTTCCGTCACCAGCGGCTTGATCTTGCTTCTGGCCGCGTCCATGTCCAGCCAAGCCGCGAAATTCCTGGTGCAAGCGGATGTCCTGCCCAGCCTTGGCAGCCCGATTTGGGATACCTCAAGCCTACTTTCCAACAACACGTCGCTGGCATCCTTGCTTCATGCCTTTATCGGTTATGAAGCAACGCCCGCTGGAATACAAGTCGCGTTCTATGCAACCGCGCTTATTCTCATCTTGGTTGGGATGCGATTGAGTCGGTTGCGGCCCGCGACTCTACCTTTGACTCAATAGCCAACTCATGGAAATCATATGAAGAAGAATATATATCCGCTCTGCGGAGTGGCGGTGATTTTGTTTGCCTCGCAATGGGCAAATGCCAGTCCGTCGGACTATATTTATACCCCGCATGTGACACAAGGCGAGAAGGAAATTGATTTCAAAATGGGCACGGCAAGCACCGACGGCGCACCGCACACCTCAGCCGCCAGCCTTGGTTTCGGCTACGGCGCCGGTGAAAGCTGGTTTGCCGAGTTGTATGTCAAATACAAGCGTGAGAATGGCGAGGCGACTCGCTACGATGCCGTGGAGTGGGAAAACAGATTTCAGCTGACCGAGACCGGGCAATATCCGGTCGATGTGGGGCTGCTCATTGAAATAGAGCGGCCTACGGATCATGCTGAAGGCTGGGAGGCCAAATGGGGGCCGTTGTTTCAGACCCAATTCGACAGGATACAGCTCAACGGCAATATTCTGTTTGAACGCAGTTACCAGAGCGAGATGGCGAGCGAGACTGATCTGCTATATCAATGGCAGGTAAAATATCTCTGGACGCGGTCGCTGGACGTTGGCGTTCAAGGTTTTGGCGAAGTTGGAAAATGGGACAACTGGGTCCCCGCAAGTGAACGTACTCATCGAGTCGGCCCGGCTATATTCGGTAAGCAATCGCTGGGCGGCCGGCAAGCGATTGAATACAACGCCGCCTGGCTGTTTGGAGCATCCGACGCTGCGTCAGACAACAACTTCCGTTTACAAGTTGAATACGAGTTCTAAAAGTAATGCGAGTGAACACTGACCACCTGTGCCGATTAATAATTGACCAAGCGTTTAACGACGTTGCTTACTACGCGGCAGCGGATAAGGCGACCAGACTGCGGTGGTTTTGACCTCCTAAGGTGATACCAGTCAAAACGTTTAATACTGCCATATCCGGATAATTCGACGGTTAGATACAACTCAGAATCATCTCGGGTGAAACCATGGTCTGTCCCTATTTGCCACTCTATTTGATCTTGCTCACGAATACCCACACGGCATCCTGTAACTTTGCCACACCCGACTTACCCTGTTTTTCCATCTCACCCTGTTCATGCTCTGCGAACAACACCCACCAGCCTGGACTGTGCAGATTCACAATGGCGATACCATTGCGGTCTGTCCGGGCTGTTCGGATTGTCAGCGATTCGGGAAAGTAGGGTTTATCTAAGGGCGGGTCGTAATATTTTTCGGCGTAGACTTTGGTGTCGGCCAGGGGTTGCCCCTTAAGCAGC
>JADLET010000063.1 GCA_020845975.1 Gammaproteobacteria bacterium
AAGTAAAGGACGCCAAGCACCGCCGCGATCATCACCACAACTACCCAGAAGGTGACCCTGCCACCGCCGAAACGGTCCGCGATCCAGCCTGTGAATGACCGCGACAGGGCACCGACCAGTGGCCCGAGGAACGCGAAAGCTAAAGCGTCCACCTGTGGGAACTGCGTCTTGATGAGCAGCGGGAAGCCGGCGGAATAGCCGATAACTGAACCGAAAGTACCGGTATAGAGCCAGCACATCACCCAGTTGTGCTTGCGCTGGAAGATTACCGACTGCTCGGCAAATGAGGACTTTGCGCTGGCAAGATCATCCATGCCGAACCAGGCCGCGAAGGCAGATGCGATGATGAATGGTACCCAGATAAAGCCAGCATTCTGCAGCCAGATTGGAGCCGCACCCATGTGCGGCGTACCGCCCAACCAGCCGAATACGCCAGTCGTAATCACGAGTGGCGCGATAAATTGCACCGCGCTGACGCCAAGATTTCCGAGGCCGGCATTGAGGGCGAGCGCATTGCCCTTCTCCGATTTGGGGAAGAAGAAGCTGATATTCGCCATGGAGGAAGCGAAGTTTCCGCCGCCAAAGCCGCATAACACCGCCAGCAGCAGCAGAATGAAATAGGGCGTGTCGGGATTCTGCACCGCGAAGCCGATACCCAAGGCAGGAATTGCGAGTGACCAGGTCGTCAGGGTCGTCCACAGCCGTCCGCCGAATACTGGCACCATGAAGGCGTAAAAGATTCGCAAGCAGGCGCCTGAAAGACCCGGCATAGCTGCCAGCCAGAACAGCTGGTCGGTGGTGAAGTTGAATCCTGCAGCAGGCAATTTCGCCACCACCACGGACCATACCATCCACACTGCAAAGGATAGGAACAGCGACGGGATGGACAGCCACAGGTTACGTCGTGCAACCTTTCGCCCGGTCGCCTGCCAGAAGCTGGCGTCGTCCGGGCGCCAGTCCGTCATCAGGTGAGACGAGAGCACGCCTTCGTGACGCGCTTCATGGATCTCCTGCATTTCCGGCAATGCAGGGAGCGCGTCCAACGCCTTGCCCATGGCCTGGCTTTCCATGCGACGGATGGAGACATGCATCCAGATCAGCGCCGTGGTGGTGATCGCGAACAACACCATGAAGCAGCTCTGCCAGATGCCCGTCAGGTCATTCAGCACGCCGAACAGGATCGGCAGCAGGAAACCACCCAGGCCACCGACCATGCCGACCATGCCGCCAACCGCCCCAACGCGACCGGGGTAATAGACCGGGATGTGCTTGTAGACCGCCGCCTTGCCCAAGCTCATGAAGAAGCCCAGCACAAAGATCAGGACCATGAACGCTACGATTCCAGTCTCCAGGTGGAAGGAAATCTTGCCGTGTATACCGCTTACGACATAGTCGGTCGGCGGGTAGGACAGCAGGAATGTGCAGACGGCGGATGTGATGAACGTCCAGTACATGACCCGGCGCGCGCCATACTTGTCCGACAGAACGCCGCCATAGGCCCGGAAAATGGAAGCGGGAATGGAAAAAGCCGCCGCGATCATCCCCGCGGATTGAATGTTGAAGCCATACGCGCCGATCAAGTAGCGCGGCAGCCATAGCGACAGCGCAACAAAGGCGCCGAACACAAAAAAGTAGTAGAGCGCGAACCGCCAGACCTGAAGTTTTCTCAACGGCGCAAGTTGCTTGAGGAAAGATTCGGCATGTCCGGCTGAGGCCCGGCGCGCTACCGATTGGGGATCCTCCTTGGCAAAGAGGAGAAATGCGAGACCCAGGAGGCCGATAGCCGCGCCCCAAGCATAGGCCACGGTATGCCATCCATAGGCGACCATGATTGTCGGAGCGAAAAACTTGGTGACTGCGGCACCGACATTGCCCATGCCGAAGATTCCCAGCGCCGTGCCTTGGCGGCTCTTGGGGTACCAGTGAGATACATAGACCACCCCGCTGGCGAAGGAACCACCCGCAATTCCTACGCCCAGAGCAGCAAGGAGATAGGTCGGATAATCGTGGGCGAAGGTCAGCAGTATTGTGGCCGCTGCAGCCGTGAGCATCACGAGCCCGGTTACAATGCGCCCACCTAGCTGCTCAGCCCAGATACCCACCACCAGCCGGATGAGAGAACCAGTCAGGATAGGGGTGCCGATCAGAAGGCCGAACTGGGTCTCGGTCAGTCCCAGTTCCCGCTGAATTTCCACCCCAATGATGGAAAAAATTGTCCAGACCGCGAAGCAGGCCGTGAAGGCGATGGTGGAGAGCGTAAGTGCTTGATTTTTCTGGGCGTTGGTTGTCTCGGACACTGCAACAGTGGAAACCACGGGAGCCATTCCTGGTCATTCGACTCAGGCCCAGCGCCCAAGACTGGTTAGAGGATATTGCTCCAGGACAAGGGGCTCCTTGATCTAGATCAAGGAACCCCTTGTCTCTCCCAATCATCTTCATTCGGGTCTTGCGGGAAAGCCGGGCAGAACGATGGCGATAGATAAGAAGACTGCGTTGTCGCGGATTGCTCCATTTTCCGCGCTGCCGAGACCACTGATCAGCAAGCTCGCGGACCTGTCGGGTATCCAGCACATCGGCAAGGGTTCAACGTTGTTTCGCCAGGGCGAGCGCGCGCACTTTGTATATGCTCTTGTCGAAGGCAATGTTTCGCTCATCAGCGGACCCGAGCGGGAAGAAACCATTGCTGATTTCATGGCAGCAGGTGATATCATCCTTGTTCCGCCAGCCCTGCTTCGGCTTCCATACATGGTGACAGCCAGAGCAGTTACTGATCTCCTCGTGCTTATGATCCCCGCGGAGGATTTCCGCCAACTGGCAGAAGCCGAACTATCTCTGTCGGTCTCCCTCAACCGCATGTTGGCGAGCCACTGGCGCCTTCTGCTGCGACATTTAACGCAGACAAAGTCCCGCGACGCAGACACACGCTTGATTCAGTATCTTATCGACAGCGCAGGAACCTCCGCGGGGCCGGCGAAGTTCACACTTCCCGGATCAAAGCGAGACCTCGCGGCGCATCTAGGCGTAACACCGGAGACCCTGTCACGATCTCTCAAGCGTCTCGGTCGGCTGGGCGTGAAAACCACGGGCTCAGAGATTGAAATCGAAGATCTCGCACGGCTCGCCGCACTTTTCCAGCATTCCAGCCACGCAGCACCCGCCGATCCGACCTCATCAGCGAGCATAAAGCGGTGAACCGCCACGCCGCGGCGGTTACCGGCCTTCATTTGTCTCTCCCGGGAGTCCTCCCCCCGGCGACGGCGTTGTCCGCTTCACAAACCGAGGTGGAGCTTTACGCTCCCTCACTGTGAGCTACCAAGGAAAACACAAATGGCAGTTCCGTCATCTAGCGTAGCATCCGTCGCCAGCCATAACCCCGACGACGCTACATCTCTCCGGAGGTTTCCTCTTTTCGCGTGCGGACTTCGTCCATTCTTTCTGCTAGCGGCCCTGGATGCGCTGGTGAACATGGGAATATGGCTCAGCGTGTATTTCCATCCCGGCCTGTGGCCATCCGATCAGACAATGCCCGCGATGTACTGGCATGCGCATGAGATGCTGTTTGGCTTTGTGGCCGCCGCGATCGCCGGGTTTTTGCTAACTGCTGTTCCGAATTGGACAGGACGCGCGCCATATCAAGGCGCGCCCCTCCTGGCGCTCACAGGACTTTGGCTGGCCGGGCGCATCGCAATGGCCCCCTGGAGCATTGCCTCCCCTCTTTTGGCAAGCGCAATCGATCTTGCATTCTATCCCGCACTGGCGCTCACCCTGGCACCATCGCTAATCAGGGCGAGGGCTTTTCACAACCTGCCGTTCCTTGGCTTTCTGAGTGCCCTATTTCTCGCCAACCTCTGCTTTCATTTGGGTGCCAGCGGTCAATTGGGGGCCGGTGAGCATATCGGACTCGCGGTCACTGTTGATATCGTCGTAATCCTTGTTGTGAGTATTGGCGGACGCATTATTCCCGCGTTCACCAAAAGCGGCCTGATGCGCAACGGCGTCATCGTTCGCATAGAGGCCAACAAATGGATGGAACTCGCTTCCGTCGTGTCGATCGCCAGCGTGTTGATCGCTGATCTGGTGATGCCACTCTCCGCGCTGAACGGCGCAGTCGTGCTCTTGGCCGCCTTTGTGCAGGCATTTCGGTTAGCGCAATGGGCAGGGCACCGAACCATCCGGGATCCTCTTCTCTGGGTTTTGCATCTGGGTTATGCGTGGCTGATCCTCGGCCTGATGCTGAAGGCTCTCTGGCTTCTAACCGGTGCTGTCGCGGCTGAGAAATGGATGCACGCCCTTACAGTTGGCGCCTTCACCACCATGATCATCGCGGTAATGACACGGGCCTCATTGGGGCATACCGGCCGAGCGCTGGTTGCGCCTCGCCACATCGCCGTTTCTTACAGCCTTATCACGATTGCCGCCGCAATCCGGGTGTTTGCTCCCGCCATATTTCCAGTCTGGTATAACGAAATCATAGCGGCTTCCGCCGCACTCTGGATGGGAGCATTCTCGATATTTCTTTGGATTTATATGCCTATCCTTACCAGGCCACGGGCTGACGGACGCTGGGGATGACTAGGCGGGAGGACCACATTGTCGCAACCTGATCTAGATCAACGGCGAATAAATCGACGCGCGTGATCATCGCGCATGAGCAACACGATACAAGTTGCGACTTTGCCAGCATGGGCTCAGGCTGCCGCTCGTACGCTGCCATTGCCTGTCATAGCTCTGATTATCAGGCGACTCGTGAGAACAGTAATAGCCAAAAGCCCCGATATTCTCGATCGGCTTGGCAATCATGCATCGGTCACATTTTTGATAGATCCGACCGATCTGCCAATACAGTTTCTCGTTCGACCAACCAGCGAGATGCTCATACAATGCCGTCGAAGCGTATCTCGCGGTGACTACGACGCGCGGATTGCGGGGCCGCTCGCTGCGCTGATAGCGATGGTCAGCGGTGAGCTTGATGGCGACGCGCTGTTTTTTTCCCGAGACGTCCTGATCGAAGGGCGCACAGACGCCATACTCTCTTTGCGAAATGCGATTGATGCTGCGGAAATCGATTTTGCGATGGAGTTCGCCCTACTTTGGGGGCCCTTGAAGCCCCTCGCTGAGGATGCGGCGCATTTCGTGTTTCCAGTCTTGAAGCACCTGTCTGGCGTGGATATGGCACAGCGAAGGATACAAGCGGAATGAATGCGCGACCAAGATTGGAACTTGTCTGCCCGGCAGGCACCCCCGCCGCACTACGCATGGCGATCATTGCCGGTGCTGATACGGTTTATTGTGGGTTTCGCGATGAAACAAATGCGCGCAACTTTCCCGGACTCAATTTCTCGCGGCAAGAGATGGAGGAGTCCATCGCTTACGCCCATGACCGCGAGACAAAGGTTTTCGTCGCGATAAATACGTTCCCACGCGCGGGCGACATCAAACCCTGGCGCCAGGCAATCGACGATAGCGTGAGATTTGGTGCCGATGCTTTGATCTTGGCAGACCTGGGTCTGTTGGCCTACGCCACCAACCGATATCCACACGTCAGGAGGCATCTTTCGGTCCAGGCCGCTGCCGCGAACCCCGCCTCCATCGCCTTTTACACACGACGGTTCGGTGTGAGGCGCGTTGTTCTGCCGCGTGTCCTGACCGTTCAGGAAATCGCCGCCATCAATGGGGAAATCGAGTGTGAAACG
>JADLET010000064.1 GCA_020845975.1 Gammaproteobacteria bacterium
GCCTCTCGACCTCGTCGATGGTGACGGCAGTGTCGCTGCCGGCCGACGTCGGCCTGGCCGAAACGGAGGCGCCCGAGATCATGTCAGGCGTCCCCGCCGTGTGTGCCTGCGGAGGGCCTCGTATCGACCTCCACGGTGACGGGCATGCCCTGTCGCAGCGCCGCGTCGGCATCGCCGGTATCGATCACCACGCGCAGTCGATAGACCAGGTCGGTGCGCAGGTCGGGGGTCTCGACTGTCTTCGGCGTGAACTCGGCGCGCGGCGAGATGAAGCCGATCTGGCCGGTATACGCCTTGTCCGAGGAATCGCTGCGCACGC
Source organism: Gammaproteobacteria bacterium (assembly GCA_020845975.1). Lineage (GTDB taxonomy): Bacteria > Pseudomonadota > Gammaproteobacteria > SZUA-140 > SZUA-140 > JADJWH01. The sequence continues at coordinate 320 of JADLET010000064.1, forward strand.
GCACCCGCATTCCGGGCGCGATGCGTCCCAGGTCGGGCTCACCGACGTAGGCCCGCACATATACCGGCGAGTCGAGGCTCAGGCTGTAGACCGTGCTCTGATTCGCGACCATGCTGCCCGGCTCGCGCACCCGCGCGATCACGGTACCGCTGCTCGGCGCGAGCAGCTCGGTATCGGCCAGAGCGGTTGCGGCTTGGGCGCGGGCGGCCTCCGCAGCGGCGACGCGCGCTTCGCCGGCGACGATATCCTCGCGGCGATAGCCTTCCGTCGCCTGCGACAGCGCAGCATTCGCTGCGTTGACACCCGCCACGGCCTGATCATGGGCCGCGCGCGCGGCATCCACCGTGCGCTGGCTGCTGGCGCCCGACATCAGCAGGTCACTCTGGCGGCGGAAGTTGCGCCCGGCTTCGTTGGCGGCGGCCAATGCCCGGTTGAGCGCCTCACGCGCCTGGGCGATCTCCTGCGGACGCAGGCCGCGGCGCAGCTTGCCGAGTTCCGCCTCGGCGATCTGTACCGCAGCGTCGGCGGCCGCGAACGCTTCGCGGTAGGGTTGGGGGTCGAGCGACGCCATGCGTGCACCGGCGGTGACGGCATCACCTTCGTCAAACATCATGTGCGCGACGCGACCCGGCTGCCTGAACGCCAGTTGTACTTCACGAATATCCACATTCCCGTACAGGCGCAGCGGGGCGTCGGCGTCGCCCGTACGCTGCAACCACAGCAGGCCGGCTCCCGCCACGGCGATGGCGATGGCGGCGATGACGATGACCCGCCTGTCGATGCCGGCCTTCATGGCCTCGCTCCGATACCGCGCAGGTAGATGGCGAATACGCCGGGCGCGGCGCGACGTATCTGCCCGACCTTGCCCGCCAGCAACGACTGCATCACGAGCCCCTGGATCGTGCCGATGAAGAGGACGATCGCGGCGTCTACATCCACGCCGGAATGCAGTTCGCCGCGTGACTTGCCTGCCTCGAGCAGCCGGCGCAGTCGCTCGCCGTATTGGCGAATCAGTGTCTGCACCATTTTCTTCGCGAGTGTCCGGCCCGGCCGCTGCAATTCACCGAACAGCATGCGCGGCACGCCCGGGTGGCTCGCCACGAAATCGATGTGTGCCATGAACATCGCTTCGAGCGCCGCAGCCGGCGATGCCGCGTCCTCGGCAGCCTTGTCCACGCGCGCGAGCAGGCGCTCGGCCACCCAGGACATCGCGGCCTCGAGGATCGCGTCCTTGGTGGGAAAGTGCCGAAACAGCGCGCCCTGGGTCAGGCCCATGCGCTCGGCGATCGCCATGGTCGTGATATCGGCCGGGTTCCGCTCCGCAGCCAGCTGGACCACGGCTTCCACGGTGGCCGCGCGGCGTTCTTCGGCAGGCAGGTGCTGTGGGCGTTCATTCACCGTCGTCATTCCGAGAAGTAAGTAATCGCTTACTATCTTAGCACGACGGAGGCCATCGGCAACTGATGGTTGCGGACAGCGGGGCGCATGGTGCGGTCAGTGCGCGACGCCGACGGGCGGCGCGCCGGCGGGAGAGATCACCGATACGTTTCGAGGTAGCGTTCCTCGAATCGCCGTTTGGCCCAGTGCAGCACCCGCAGGCGGGACAGCGAGAAATTGCGCCTCCCGCGCCGGTACGCGAGCATTCCGCTGTCGAGCGTGTCGACGATGCAGGCGAGTTCGGTGCGAAACTCGTGTCGCGCCTGCGCGTCATCGCGCAGTTCGGCGGCGTGATGCCAAGCTACACGCTGCGTCTGTCGACGCTGGAGTTGGGTCCTGTCGGCGATGATTCCGGCATGTGGTTTGTTCAATATCAGTGGCGCGGCCGTCGCGGGGTGGGGCCTGTGGAGGCCGGCATGACTCATATTCATCCCGCCTTGAGCACGTCGGTCAGATGGACCTGGAAAGTTGTGTCCTTTCCACTCATCGCCGGCCTGCTGCTGATGAAACCCGTCGTGGATTTCATCTGCGGCGTCATGTTGGTCGGAGGTCTTCTCGCGGCCATCGCGTTTGAGATTTCTGCGGTGGGCGCGCGCTTCCCGTTCCTGCAGATGGCTGGTCTGGCCGTGGCCTTTGGTCTCTTCGCGGCGCTGTACGAGCTCGTGCTCATGCTGTTGATCGAGGATTAGCGGCGCGTCGTCCGCGGCAACCAGCGCAGAGCTCGCGCCGCCGCGCCCACTTGTCGATCAGCAGGGCGCTCCCGCAGGTCAGACACCGCAACAGCTCGATGTCCTCCGAGCGCGCGACACCCCGGGCCAGCAAAACAGCTTGGTCGAACTCCATTTCGGCAGTCGGCTCCCACTCGCGGAAGATTTCATAGGCGGTACACAGCAGCTCGCCGTTCTCGAGCCCTGGCTGCAGATCGCACGATTCGTCATGGGGCACGCGCTGGCGACACAGTGCGCGAAGGATGCTCGCGAACACGGTGGCGTGACTGAGGCGGACAGCGGACCGAAAAAACGGTTGAAAGGATGTCGGTGAGGGACCGCGGAATCCGTCGCCAGCACCGGGCAGCCAGCGCCGCTTGCCTTTGCACTCTACGATGCGCCGCTCTGGAACATGGCGCTAATCGCCTCTCGCCTGCATCTTGTTTGGGTCGCCACTGTATGCGGAAAGTTGGAAACACGATATCGATACTCCAACACGATTGGCTGGAACGCGTTTCCCATTCCGATATTGACCGACAAGAACAAGGCTGACCTGACCCGCTGCGCCGAGGATATTCTGCTGGCGCGAGAGCATCATTTTCCTTTGACGATTGCCGACCTCTACGACCCGGAGGCGATGCCGAACGACTTGTTCGCCAGCTTGTCGTTCTCGCCCGTTCCCAGGATGGTCAGGTTACCGAGCGACTGCTTGACCTCTTCGAGGTCGGCCTTCCTTTCTGCTGCACTGGCCGATCTGGGATAAACGTGCTCAAGCGTTGTGCCCGGCAGGTCAAATACGCGCGTCTTGTCGATGCATTTTGGCTCGCCTTGCGCGCCTTTCTCCACCCACTTCGTGTGATCCTCAATGGTGATGAGTAGATAGCGGAGAGGGGCATTCAGTTGGGCCTACGCATGCTCTCGCATGGCGCACGCGCGC
>JADLET010000065.1 GCA_020845975.1 Gammaproteobacteria bacterium
CGGGGATCGAGATGGTGATGCCGGGTGACAACGTGAAGATGACGGTATCGCTGATCAACCCGATCGCGATGGAAGAAGGACTGCGCTTCGCGATCCGCGAAGGCGGCCGCACCGTCGGCGCCGGCGTTGTCGCCAAGGTATTGGAATAAACCCCCGGCGGGGGCGGTCGTCCAGGATCCCTGGCTACGACCCTCCCAGCGGGGCGGGGCGGACTTCAGTCCGTCCCCGGATCTCCGGCCCAACAAAGGCCGGTTATGAACAATGGCAAGGGGACAGTCTGATGTCTGTCCCCGCTTAAGTACGGAACAGACCAGGAAAAGGCGATATGGCAACGAGTCAAAGGATACGGATACGGTTGAAGGCGTTTGATCACCGGCTGATCGACCGCTCGGCGCGCGAGATCGTGGAAACCGCCAAGCGGACCGGCGCGCACGTCAAGGGTCCGATTCCGCTGCCGACGCGCAAGGAGCGCTTCACCATCCTGATCTCGCCGCACGCCAACAAGGATGCGCGCGACCAGTATGAGATCCGCACCCACAAGCGCCTGCTCGACATCGTCGACCCCACCGACAAGACTGTGGACGCGCTGATGAAGCTGGATCTCGCTGCGGGCGTTGATGTGCAGATCAAGCTGCACTAGCGGACGAATTGAGGAATTGGTGTCATGACAATAGCTATAGTCGGACGTAAGCACGGGATGACGCGCATCTTCACCGAAGACGGCACCTCTGTGCCAGTAACGGTGATCGAGGTCGCGCCCAACCGTATCACACAGGTCAAGACGGTCGAGAACGATGGTTATCGCGCGGTGCAGGTGACCACCGGTACGCGCCGCGCCACGCGGGTGACGAAGCCGCAGGCGGGCCATTTCGCCAAGGCCGGCGTCGAGGCCGGGCGCGGTCTATGGGAGTTCCGCCTGGCCGATGGCGAAGGCGATGGGCTGTCCGTCGGCGGCGAGATCAAGGCGGACATCTTCCAGTCCGGACAGAAGGTCGATGTGAGCGGCATCACCAAGGGTAAGGGCTTCGCCGGTACGATCAAGCGCTACAATTTCACCAGGGGTGACGCTACTCACGGTAACTCGCTGTCGCATCGTGCCCCAGGCTCCATCGGCCAGCGCCAGTCGCCGGGCCGTGTATTCAAGGGCAAGCGCATGGCGGGTCATATGGGCGACGTGCAGCGCAGCATCCAGAACCTGGAAGTGGTGCGCGTGGACACCGAGCGCAACCTGTTGCTGGTGCGGGGCTCTGTCCCGGGCGCCAGTGGTGGCGACGTCATTGTGCGTCCTTCGGTCAAGGCGCGCTGAGGTAACGATTCATGGATATCACTCTGAAAAGTTCGACAGGCAAGGCCGGTGGTGCGCTGAAGGTTGCTGACGCCACCTTCGGATGCGAATTCAATGAGGCGCTGGTGCACCAGGTGGTGACCGCCTATATGGCGGCCGGACGTGCCGGCACCCATGCCCAGAAGACCCGCTCACAGGTCAGAGGCGGCGGCATCAAGCCCTGGAAACAGAAGGGTGGCGGTCGCGCCCGCGCCGGCAGTATCCGCAGCCCCCTGTGGCGCGGCGGCGGCAAGACTTTCGCGGCGGTCCCTGCGGATTACTCGCAGAAGGTCAATCGCAAGATGTACCGTGCGGCGATCCGCTCCATCCTGTCCGAACTGCTGCGGCAGGATCGGCTGGTGGTGGTTGACAGCCTGGGGCTCGAAGAGGCCAAGACCAAGGTCTTGGTGGAGAAATTGAAGGGGCTCGGCCTCGACAACGTACTCGTGGTCACCGACAGCGCCGACGACAAGCTGATGCTGTCCGCTCGCAACCTGCACAAGGTCGAGGTGATGAACACTGCCACGGTGGATCCGGTCAGCCTGATTCGCTTCGAGAAGGTGTTGATGACGGCGGCCGCGGTGAAGAAATTCGAGGAGCAGCTCGCATGAACCAGGAACGCCTGATGAAGATCCTGCTTTCCCCGCACGTCTCCGAAAAGGCGACCGTTGTGGCCGAGAAGCACAAGCAATTCGTATTTCGCGTGGCCCCTGACGCCACCAAGCCCGAGATCAAGCTGGCGGTCGAGCACCTTTTCAATGTGCAGGTCGAGCAGGTGCGGGTGGTTAACTGCGGCGGCAAGATCAAGCGCTTCGGCGCTTCGTTCGGCAAGCGCGCCGATTTCAGGAAGGCCTACGTGGCGCTCAAACCCGGCTTCGATATCGATTTCGCCGGGCAGCACTAGAAGCATAGGGACGGGACGATAGAGACATGGCACTCGTAAAGACCAAACCGACCTCGGCCGGCCGCCGCTTCGTAGTGAAGGTGGTGCATCCCGATCTGCATAAGGGAGACCCGCATCCGGCGTTGATCGAGAGCAAGACGCGCGGCAGCGGCCGTAACAACAACGGCCGTATCACGGTGCGGCACATCGGCGGCGCCCACAAGCGCTACTACCGCATCATCGATTTCAAGCGCGACAAGGACGGCGTTCCGGCGCGCGTCGAGCGTATCGAGTATGACCCGAATCGCAGCGCGCACATTGCCTTGCTGCTGTACTCTGACGGCGAGAGACGTTATATCATTGCGCCCAAGGGCGTCAGCGCGGGTGACGAAGTGCAGTCGGGCAATGATGCCCCGATTCGCCGCGGCAACTGCCTGCCGATCCGCTACATCCCGGTTGGTAGCGAGATCCACTGTGTCGAGATGAAGCCAGGCAAGGGTGCGCAGCTGGCGCGCAGCGCCGGCACCTCCACCCAGCTTGTCGCCAAGGAAGGTACCTACGCCATTCTGCGGCTGCGCTCGGGCGAGATGCGTCGCATCATGGTTGACTGCCGCGCCGTTATCGGTGAGGTCAGCAACGCCGAAAATTCACTGCGTTCACTCGGCAAGGCCGGCGCGAAACGCTGGCGTGGTATCCGCCCGACTGTGCGTGGTACGGCGATGAATCCGGTGGATCACCCGCACGGTGGCGGCGAGGGCCGCAATTTCGGCAAGCACCCGGTAACGCCGTGGGGCCAGCCGACCAAGGGATACAAGACGCGGAAGAACAAGCGCACCGGCAACATGATCGTGCGCGACCGCAGGACGAAGTAAGGAAAGCCGGACAGAATCGAGTCGCAGAGGTTAGCAATGCCACGTTCAATAAAAAAGGGGCCGTTCGTCGACCTGCACCTGATCAAGAAGGTGGATCAGGCGGTCGCGGAGAACAGCAAGCGTCCGATCAAGACCTGGTCGCGACGTTCCATGATCCTGCCCGATATGGTGGGTCTGACCATCGCCGTGCACAACGGCCGCCAGCATGTGCCCGTTCTGGTGACGGAGAACATGGTCGGACACAAACTGGGCGAATTCGCCGCGACCCGCACCTTCAAGGGTCACGTGGCGGATAAGAAGACCAAATAGTCACGGGTGGCGAAGATGGAAGTTTACGCTAAGCGCAGAAACGCGGGTATTTCCGCCCAGAAATGCCGGCTGGTGGCGGATCAGATCCGCGGCCTGCCGGTCGACCGGGCACTGAACATGCTGGCCTTCAGCCCCAAGGAGGCCGCGATGGTGGTGCGGAAGCTGCTGCTTTCCGCCATAGCCAACGCAGAGCACCACGAGGGCGCCGACATCGACGAACTCAAGGTGTCGCGTATCTTCGTGGATGAAGGTCCGCATCAAAAGCGCTCGATGCCGCGCGCGCGCGGTCGCACCAACCAGATTTTAAAGCGCAGCAGCCACATCACCGTGGCCGTGAGCGACAAATAAAGTTTCATAGAGAGCGGAAAACATGGGCCAGAAAGTACATCCGACCGGCATCCGTCTTGGCATCGTCAAGGACTGGACGTCCAAGTGGTATGCCGATTCGAAGAACTACGCCGACTACCTGCTCACTGATCTGCGCGTGCGCGAGTTTCTCAAGAAGAAGCTGGCCCAGGCGTCGGTGAGCCGCATCCAGATCGAGCGTCCCGCGCGCACCGCGCACATCACCATCCAGACCGCACGGCCGGGCATGGTGATCGGCAAGAAGGGCGAGGACATCGAGGTTCTGCGCAAGGTGGTCGCCGACATGATGAAGGTGCCCGTGCACATCAACATCGAGGAGATCCGCAAGCCCGAGCTCGACGCCCAGCTGGTGGCCGAGAGTATCGCGCAGCAGATCGAGCGCCGCATCATGTATCGCCGCGCCATGAAGCGCGCGATTACCAATACCATGCGCCTGGGCGCGCTCGGCATCCGTGTCAACGTGGCTGGGCGCCTGAACAACGCCGAGATTGCCCGCACCGAGTGGTACCGCGAGGGCCGCGTGCCGTTGCACACCTTGCGTGCCGACATTGATTACGGCTTCACCGAGGCGCGCACCACCTCGGGTGCCATCGGCATCAAGGTATGGATATTCAAGGGCGAAGTGTTCGACCGCGACGCGCACGAGGCTGATGGCGGCGCCGACAAGGTCGAGTCCGCCTAACTTTCAGGATAGGGATGTAACATGCTGCAGCCAAAGAGAACCAAATTCCGCAAGCAAATGAAGGGGCGCAACCGCGGTGTTGCGACCTGCGGCAACAAGGTGAGTTTCGGCGAGTACGGCCTGCAGGCTGTCGCGCGCGGCCGCATCACGGCGCGTCAGATCGAGGCCGCCCGCCGCGCCATGACCCGCTTCGTCAAACGAGGCGGAAAGGTCTGGATCCGGGTATTCCCCGACACTCCGGTGACAAAGAAGCCGCTCGAGGTTCGTATGGGAAGCGGTAAGGGTAACGTGGAGTTCTGGGTGGCCGTGACACAACCGGGCAAGATGTTGTACGAGATGGAAGGCGTGACCGAAGATGTGGCGCGCGAGGCATTCAAGCTGGCAGCGGCGAAGCTGCCTATCAAGACGGCGTTCGTGGTCAGGACGGTGATGTGATGAAGGCGAAAGAATTGAGAGGCAAGGGCGTCCCCGAACTGAAGCAGGATCTGCTTGGTCTGCTGCGTGAGCAATTCAATCTGCGCATGCAGAAGGGCACCGGCCAGTTGAGCCAGAGCCACCGCATTCGCAACGTGCGGCGCGACATCGCGCGGCTCTACACGGTGCTGAACGAGAAAACCAAGGGCGAATCCCAATGAGCGAACAGATGAAGGCGACGCGCAGCATCACGGGCCGCGTCATCAGCAACAAGATGGACAAGACCATCACCGTCATGGTCGAGCGCAGACAGCCCCATCCGGTCTATAAGAAGTATGTGCGCAGCTCTTCCAAGTTGCATGCGCATGATGAGAACAACGAATGCAGGGAAGGCGATATGGTGATCATCGAGCAGTCGCGCCCCCTGTCGAAGACCAAGGCGTGGCGCCTGGTCAAGGTCGTCGGACGGGCGGACTAACCGCCGCCGGCCGCTTGAAGGAGACGGAAAAATGATTCAGATGCAGACAAGGCTGGACGTCGCGGACAACAGCGGGGCGCGTGAATTGATGTGTATCAAGGTGCTGGGTGGGTCGCATCGCCGCTACGCCGGCATCGGCGACATCATCAAGGTCAGCATCAAGGACGCCATACCGCGCGGCAAGGTGAAGAAAGGCGAGGTGTATGATGCGGTCGTGGTGCGTACCCGCAAAGGTATCCGCCGCCCCGACGGTTCCATCATCCGCTTCGACACCAACGCGGCGGTGCTGCTCAACAACCAGAAGCAGCCGATCGGAACGCGTATCTTCGGGCCGGTCACGCGCGAGCTGCGCACCGAGCAGTTTATGAAGATCATATCGCTGGCGCCGGAAGTTCTCTGAGGCGCGGCGGGGCACAACGAGGTTCGAGATGAGCAAGATCAGGAAAAACGACGACGTGATCGTGATCACCGGTAAGGACAAGGGCAGGCGTGGTACGGTTGTCCGCGTACTGGCCGACGACCAGGTCATTGTGGAGAACGTCAACATGGTGAAGCGTCACACCAAGCCGAATCCCACGCGGGGCATTGCGGGCGGAATCGTGGAAAAGGAGGCGCCGATTAATGTCTCCAATGTGATGTTGTTCAATCCAGTGACCAAGAAGGGAGACCGGGTTGGTTACCGCACACTGGAGGACGGGCGCAAGGTGCGCTTCTTCAAGTCGAATAACGAAGTTCTGGACAGTTGAACCGGGCAGGCTGAACGTCATGGCAAGATTGAAGGGGTTCTATCAGGCTAAGGTTGTGCCGCAGCTCATGCAGCGCTTTTCCTATCAAAGCGTGATGCAGGTGCCGCGTCTGCTCAAGATCACGATCAACATGGGCGTGGGCGAGGCGATCGCTGACAAGAAGGTGATCGAGAACGCCGTGGCCGACATGGAGAAGATCAGCGGCCAGAAGCCCGTGGTCACCGAAGCGCGCAAGTCCATCGCGGGCTTCAAGGTCCGCGAAGGCTGGCCGGTTGGCTGCAAGGTGACGCTGCGCCGCGATCGCATGTACGAATTCCTGGATCGCCTGATCAATGTCTCGATCCCGCGCATCCGTGACTTCCGCGGCGTGAATGGGCGTGCCTTCGACGGGCGCGGCAATTACACCCTGGGCGTGCGCGAACAGATAATCTTCCCAGAGATCGAGTATGACAAGATCGACGCGATCCGCGGAATGGACATCACGCTGACCACCAGCGCGAACACCGACGAAGAGGCCCGCGCGTTGCTCGAGTCGTTCAGCTTTCCGTTCAGAAACTGAGGAACCAGGAATTATGGCAAAGACTTCCATGGTCAACCGCGAGATCCGCCGCAAAAGCGTGATCCGCAAATATGCCGCCAAGCGGACCGAGTTGAAGAACAAGCTGCGTGATCCCAAACTTGGCTTCGAAGAGAAGGCGGAGCTGCGTCGACAGTTCCAGGCGCTGCCGCGCGATGCCAGCCCCAGCCGGGTGCGCAACCGCTGCAGCCTGACGGGCCGTCCGCACGGGTATTACCGCAAGTTCGGTCTCGCCCGCAACAAGCTGCGCGAAGCCGCCATGCGCGGAGATGTTCCCGGTCTGGTCAAGGCGAGCTGGTAGTTCATAACGGTACAGGGCAAAGGGTTCAGGAAAATCTTATGAGTATGACGGATCCAATAGCAGACATGCTGACCCGCATTCGTAACGCGCAGCAGAACGGCGTTCCGACGGTGGCGATGCCCGCCTCGAAGCTGAAGGTGGCCATCGCGGGCGTGTTGAAAGACGAGGGCTACATCGCCGACTGCGTCGTTACACAGGAAGGCGGCAAGAGTTCGATGACGATTACCCTCAAGTACTTCGGGGGCAAACCGGTGATCTCGACGCTCAAGCGCGCGAGCCGTCCCGGCCTGCGCAACTACCAGGGCCGTGACGATCTGCCCAAGGTGATGGGCGGACTGGGCATCGCAATCGTGAGCACCTCGGCTGGCGTCATGACCGACCGCGCCGCGCGCGCCAAGGGTCAGGGCGGCGAAGTCATCTGCCTGGTTTCGTGAGTGAGGAGCCATGTCAAGAATAGCTAAACAACCCATCCCGCTGCCCTCTGGCGTTGCCGTTACCGTGAATGCGGGCTCGGTCGCCATCAAGGGCGCCAAGGGCGAGCTGCGTCGCGATATACCGTCCGCGATCCAGCTGGTGCAGGAAGACGGCGAGCTCAAGGTGAAGCTGGAGGACGCGAGCGGGACATATCACGCCATGTCCGGTACCGTGCGCGCGCTGCTGAAGAACATGGTAACCGGCGTCAGCGTGGGGTTCGAGCGCAAGCTAACCCTGGTCGGCGTGGGTTATCGCGCCCAGGTGCAGGGCAAGGCGCTCAATCTGACGCTCGGCTTCTCCCACCCGGTCAGTTACCCGATACCCGAGGGCATCACGATCGAAACCCCGACCCAGACCGAGATCCTGGTCAAGGGCATCGATAAACAGAAGGTCGGTCAGGTGGCCGCCGATATTCGCTCCTACCGTCCGCCGGAGCCCTACAAGGGCAAGGGCGTGCGTTACGCGGATGAACAGGTGGTCCTCAAAGAGGCCAAGAAGAAATAAGGTTGGCAAAACACATGGACAAGAAATTATCACGCTTGCGGCGCGCGCGTCGTGGACGCGCCAAGATGAAAGAGCTGGAAGCCTATCGTCTGAGCATTTTCCGCACGCCCCGGCACATCTATGCGCAGGTTCACACGCCGGACGCCTCCAGCGTCGTCGCCAGCGCGTCCACGCTGGAGGCCGAGGTCAAGGCAGCACTGGACGGCTACAGTGGCAACGCTTCGGCGGCGGCCGTGGTCGGCAAGATGATCGCGGAACGGGCCAAGGCGGCTGGTTTGACCAAGGTCGCATTCGACCGGTCGGGTTACAAATATCACGGGCGCGTGAAGGCGCTGGCCGATGCGGCGCGTGAACATGGGCTGGAATTCTAAGCAAGGGTCGATACGATGGCGAGATTCGAGACAAGCGAAAGCGGCGATGAGCTGCAGGAGAAACTGGTCGCGGTGCGGCGCGTGTCCAAAACCGTCAAGGGCGGACGCCAGTTCGGTTTCTCCGCGCTGACCGTGGTCGGCGACGGCAACGGCAAGATCGGTTTCGGCAGCGGCAAGGCCCGCGAAGTGCCGGCGGCAATCCAGAAGGCGATGGATGACGCGCGCAGCAACATGCAGCAGGTCAACCTCAACGGTGGCACGCTGCAGTATCCGATTATGGCCAGGCACGGGGCGGCAAAGGTTTACATGCAGCCAGCCTCGGCGGGTACCGGCATCATCGCCGGTGGCGCCATGCGTGCGGTGTTCGAGGTGCTCGGTGTGCACGATGTGCTGGCAAAGTGCATCGGATCCTCGAATTCGGTCAACGTCGTCCGCGCCACGATCAAGGGGCTGCTGGAAATGACGAACCCGGAGGATGTCGCGCGCAAACGCGGCAAGAAGGTTGAGGAGATCCTGTGATGGCTGCTGGAAAGAAAAGCCTCAAGGTGACGTTGATCCGCAGCCTGCACGGACGGCTCGCGGCGCACAAGGCCTGCGCGAACGGACTCGGCCTGCGCCGGGTGCACCAGTCCGCGACGGTCGAGGACTCGCCGTGCACGCGCGGAATGATCAACAAGATCTCCTACATGATTAAATGCGAGGAAGTAGGCTGATGATGCGCTTGAATACACTCAAGCCGGCGCCGGGCGCCAAGCGTGTGGCCCGCCGCGTCGGGCGCGGGATTGGTTCCGGACTGGGCAAGACCGCGGGACGCGGTCATAAAGGTCAGTATGCGCGTGCGGGCGGCTATCACAAGCTCGGATTCGAGGGCGGCCAGATGCCCCTGCATCGTCGCCTGCCCAAGGTTGGTTTTACTTCACGCTCCGCGCGCGACCGTGCCGAGGTGCGTCTGTCGGAGCTCGCCAAGGTGAAGGCGGACGTCATCGATCTCGCCGCGCTCAAGGAGGCCAACATCATCAATGGTCGCATCGAGCGCGCCAAGGTGATCGCCTCTGGAGAGATCAGTGTGGCGATTACCCTGCGTGGCATCGCGGTTACCAAGGGTGCCCGCGCCGCCATCGAGGCTGCGGGCGGCAAGATCGAGGAATAAGTGGCGGCGAACAGATCAGCTGCGGCCGGCGGTCTTGGAGGACTGGCGGGTCTGACCGAGTTGCGGCGTCGTCTGCTGTTCCTGCTCGGCGCATTGCTTGTGTTCCGCATCGGTGCGTTCATCCCGGTGCCGGGTATTGATCCTGTCGCGCTCGCCTCGCTGTTCGATCAGCAGCGCGGCACGATTCTCGACATGTTCAACATGTTTTCGGGCGGCGCCCTCGGGCGTTTCTCGGTGTTCGCCCTCGGCGTGATGCCGTATATTTCAGCAGCGATCATCATCCAGCTGCTGAGCGCTGTACTGCCCTCGCTGGAGCAGATCAAGAAAGAAGGCGAGGCCGGGCGGCGCAAAATGACCGAATACACGCGCTACCTGACGGTCGTGCTGGCGACATTCCAGGCGTTGAGTATCTCCATCGCGCTGGAAAGCCAGCGTATCGGGCCCGTGCCGGTGGTGATTGAGGCAGGCTGGGTGTTCCGTCTGACCGCGGCGGCGACGCTGGTCACCGGCACCATGTTCCTGATGTGGCTGGGCGAGCAGATCACCGAGCGCGGCATCGGCAACGGGATTTCAATGATCATCTTCGCCGGCATCGTTGTCGGTCTGCCCCAGGCCGTGGGTGGCACGCTGGAACTGGCCCGCACTGGTGAGTTGCACGTCTTCACCGTGCTCGTCCTGATGATGCTGGCGGTTGCGGTAACGGCCGCGGTGGTCTTCGTGGAGCGCGGCCAGCGCCGCATCACAGTGAATTACGCCAAGCGGCAGCAGGGCCGGCGCATGATCGCCGGGCAGGTCAGCCACCTGCCGTTGAAGTTGAACATGGCGGGCGTGATCCCGCCGATCTTCGCCTCATCGATCATCCTGTTTCCGGCCACGGCCGCGAGCTGGTTCGGCAGCAGCGAAGGCATGGAGTGGCTGAAGGATATCGCGGGTGCCCTGTCGCCGGGGCAGCCGGTGTATGTGATGCTGTTCGCGGTGGCGATCATATTCTTCGCCTTCTTCTATACCGCGCTGCAGTTCAATCCGAGCGACACGGCGGAGAACCTGAAGAAGTCGGGCGCGTACATCCCGGGGATCCGGCCGGGTGAGCAGACCGCGCGCTATATCGATACCGTGATGACGCGACTGACTCTGGTCGGTGCGATCTACATCACCCTGGTTTGTCTGCTGCCGGAGTTTTTGATCGTATACTGGAACGTGCCGTTTTATTTCGGCGGCACCTCACTGCTGATCATCGTGGTTGTCGTCATGGACCTGATGGCGCAGATACAGGCGCATCTGATGTCGCATCAGTATGACAGCCTGCTCAAGAAGGCCAACCTGAAGAGTGGTCGATAGGACTCCGGCCTGCTGGTTGGGCAGGTAAGTTTCGCAATATCAATTTGTTATTTGGAGTAGTGGCATGAAAGTACAAGCATCTGTAAAGAAGGTCTGCCGCAATTGCAAGGTGGTTCGCCGCCGCGGAGTGGTCCGTATCATCTGCAAGGACGCCCGTCACAAGCAGCGTCAGGGCTGAATGGCGGACAGGGTGCCGGCCGGCGGCTGGTTGCCCATTGATTTGTCGTTTGTTTGGGCATAAAATTGCCCGTTTTCGTAATCGACAGGAGCAGCGCCCGGTTGGCGCGTGGAGTGGCTGAATGGCTCGTATTGCAGGCATTAATATCCCGGTTAACAAGCACGCCTCGATTGCGCTGTGCTCAATCTATGGTATCGGTAGAACGCGCGCGCGCGAGATCTGCGCCGCATCGAACGTTGAACCCACCAGGAAAATCAAAGACTTGACCGAGGGTGAGATTGAAGCCCTGCGTGCCGAGATCGGCAAGGTGAAGGTCGAAGGTGACCTCCGTCGTGAAATATCCATGAACATCAAGCGCCTCATGGACCTGGGCACCTATCGTGGCCTGCGCCACCGCCGCGGTCTGCCTGTGCATGGTCAGCGCACCAAGACCAATGCGCGCACCCGCAAGGGCCCCCGCAAGGGCGTGAAGAAGTAAACCCCATTTATTCTTAAGGATCGAACGCTTATGGCAAAAGGCAGCGCACGGCCCCGGAAACGGGTCAAGAAGAACGTCGTCGACGGTGTCGCGCACGTTCATGCCTCGTTCAATAACACCATCGTGACCATTACCGATATGCAGGGTAACACCCTGGCATGGGTATCCGCCGGCGCTTCCGGTTTCAAGGGTTCACGCAAGAGCACGCCGTTCGCCGCGCAGGTGGCGGCCGAGCGCGCAAGTGAGAAGGTGAAGGAATTTGGTCTGAAAAATCTGGAGGTCCAGGTCAAGGGCCCAGGTCCGGGCCGCGACTCCGCCGTTCGCGCGCTGCACAACGCCGGTTTCAAGATCAACAATATATCCGACGTGACGCCGATCCCGCACAACGGGTGCCGTCCCCCCAAGAAACGTAGAGTCTGAGCGAGAACGCTGTGGCCAAATATACCGATGCAAAGTGCCGTCTGTGCCGCCGTCAGGGCGAGAAGCTGTTCCTGAAGGGCGAGAAATGTTTCGGCGCCAAATGCGCCATCGAAAAGCGCGGTTTCCCCCCGGGCCAGCACGGCAAGCGCCGTTCGCGCGTGACCGATTATGCCGTTCAGCTGCGCGAGAAGCAGAAGGTACGTCGCATTTACGGTATTCTCGAGCGCCAGTTCCGCCGTTATTACGCGAATGCCTCGCGCAAGAAGTCCTCGACCGGCGAGACCCTGCTGCAGATGCTCGAGTGCCGTCTCGACAACGTGCTCTACCGCATGGGCGCCGGCGCCTCGCGTTCGGAGGCGCGTCAGCTGGTGCGTCATAACGCCGTGACGGTGAACGGTGTGAAGGTGAATATCCCCAGTTACCAGGTCAAGGCGAATGATGTTATCGCGCTGACCGATGAGGCCAAAAAGCAGCTGCGCGTCCAGGCCTCGATGCAGTTTTCACTGCAGCAGGGAGGCTGTGAATGGCTGGATGTCGACGCCGACAAGATGGAAGCCGTGTTCAAGGGTGCGCCTGAGCGGAGCGATCTGCCGGCCGAGATCAATGAGCATCTCATCGTCGAGTTGTACTCGAAGTAAGGGCGGTCGTCACAGCAGTTCATGCTCATCAACATTGGAGAGGTAATCGCATGAAGAACTCTGCGACAGAGTTTCTAAAACCGCGCGTGGTGGATGTTCAGGTCGTTAACGACAGCCATGCAAAAATTACACTGGAGCCGCTCGAACGCGGTTTCGGCCACACGCTGGGTAACGCCCTGCGCCGCATCATGCTGTCATCGATCCCTGGCTGCGCCATTACCGAAGTCGAGATCGACGGCGTACTGCATGAGTACACAGCCATTGAAGGCGTACAGGAAGATGTCATCGATATCCTGCTCAA
The DNA here is from genome assembly GCA_020845975.1 of Gammaproteobacteria bacterium. GTDB lineage: Bacteria > Pseudomonadota > Gammaproteobacteria > SZUA-140 > SZUA-140 > JADJWH01. Next base: position 12,805 of record JADLET010000065.1, read on the forward strand.
CCTGAAGGGCCTGTCGATCCGCATGAGCGGTCGCAACGAGGCCACTCTGACCCTGAAGAAGAAGGGTTCCGGTCCGGTCCTGGCCAGCGACATCGATCTGGTCGGCGATGTGGTGATCGTCAATCCGGATCATGTCATTGCCCACCTGACCGAAATCGGCGAACTCAACATGACGCTGAAGGTCGAGCGTGGCCGTGGCTACCAGCCGGCGGTGGCCCGCAAGGAAGAGAACGCGGAGACCAGCCGTCCGATCGGCCGCCTGATGCTGGACGCCTCGTTCAGCCCGATCCGCCGTATCAGCTATGTGGTGGATACCGCGCGTGTTGAGCAGCGCACCGACCTTGACAAGCTGATCATCGATCTCGAAACCAACGGCAGCGTGGATCCGGAGGAAACCATCCGCCGCGCCGCCAGGATTCTGCAGGAACAGCTCACTGTGTTCATCGACCTCGAAGGTCCGGAGCTGGAAGAGCCCGTGCCGGTTATCGAGGACATTGATCCGATCCTGCTGCGTCCGGTCGACGATCTCGAGCTGACCGTGCGTTCGGCCAACTGCCTCAAGGCGGAGAACATCTACTACATCGGCGACCTTATTCAGCGTACCGAGGTCGAGTTGTTGAAGACGCCCAATCTGGGCAAGAAGTCGCCGACCGAGATCAAGGATGTACTGGCCTCGCACGGTCTTTCGCTGGGCCTGCGCCTGGAGAACTGGCCGCCAGCCAACCTGAAGCAGCGCGACAAGCAGGGCGAGGACAAGGCGGAGACCGCCTCGGCGTGAGGCGCGGCC
>JADLET010000066.1 GCA_020845975.1 Gammaproteobacteria bacterium
CGGGGATCGAGATGGTGATGCCGGGTGACAACGTGAAGATGACGGTATCGCTGATCAACCCGATCGCGATGGAAGAAGGACTGCGCTTCGCGATCCGCGAAGGCGGCCGCACCGTCGGCGCCGGCGTCGTCGCCAAGGTGCTCGAGTAAATGCTGAGCGGGGACGGACTTCCAGTCCGTCCCCGACCAGATTTAAAAGATTAGGCCAGTAGCTCAATTGGCAGAGCGGCGGTCTCCAAAACCGCAGGTTGGGGGTTCGATTCCCTCCTGGCCTGCCAAGTGGTTTGCGGTGTGGCAGGCGGGCACGGTGCAATGGGGCGCGATCAGCTGGGATGCCAGGGGGTCGGCCGGACATGAGGTTTACGGGCGGTAACGCGATGGGTGACAAGATCAAGTTCCTGCTGGCCGTGCTGATAATCGTGGCGGCGCTAGGGGCTTTCTACTATTACGGCGAGGACACCTCGCTTCTGCTGCGCGTGCTGGGCTTGCTGGCCGGTATCGGTGTCGCCACGGCCGTGTTTCTTCAGACCGCCGCCGGGCAACAGACCTGGGCCTTCATTGGAGAGGCGCGCACCGAGGTGCGCAAGGTTGTCTGGCCCACGCGCAAGGAGACTGTTCAGACTACCCTGGTGGTCATGGGCATGGTGGTGGTGACGGCGCTCATCCTGTGGATCTTCGATTCGATCCTGACGTGGTTGGTAAAGGTATTGACAGGCCAAGGGGGCTGATGGCGCATGGCTAAACGGTGGTACGTGGTGCACGTCTATTCCGGCTATGAGCAGCAGGCGGTGCGCTCATTGAAGGATCGTATCTCGCACGGCGGCGTGGACGATCTGTTCGGAGATATCCTGGTCCCCACCGAGGAAGTGATCGAGATGCGCGGCGGTCAGAAGCGCAAGAGCGACCGCAAGTTCTTCCCCGGCTATGTGCTGATCCAGATGGAAATGAACGACACCACCTGGCATCTGGTGAAGGAAGTGCCCAAGGTCATGGGCTTCATCGGGGGCACCTCTGATCGCCCGGCGCCGATCTCCGACAAGGAGGCGCAGCACATCATCAATCGTATCCAGGAAGGGGTCGAAAAGCCGAAGCCCAAGGTGCTGTTCGAGCCCGGCGAGGTGGTGCGCGTTATCGAGGGCCCGTTCGCCGACTTCAGCGGTGTCGTTGAAGAGGTCAACTACGAAAAGAGCCGCCTGCGTGTGGCGGTCACCATCTTCGGCCGGTCCACCCCGCTGGAGCTGGAGTTCGGGCAGGTGGAGAAAGGGTGACAAATACGTAATGGGTAATGGGTGAAGGGTGATTGAGTAGCGGTACTTATCACCCATTACCCATCACCGGTTTTACTAACCAGATCGGGGAGCCGCGAGGCGCTTGGACCCGGGAGTGAGCAATGGCAAAGAAAGTCGACAAGTACATCAAGCTGCAGGTGGCCTCCGGGCAGGCCAACCCGAGCCCGCCGGTGGGTCCGGCGCTCGGTCAGGCTGGAGTCAACATCATGGAGTTCTGCAAGGCGTTCAACGCCCAGACCCAGAAAATGGAGGCGGGCACGCCCCTGCCTGTCGTGATTACCGTCTACAGCGACCGCAGTTTCACCTTCATCATCAAGACCCCGCCGGCCTCGGTGCTCCTGAAGAAGGCTGTCGGCATCGCCTCGGGCAGCGCCACGCCAAACACCGTCAAGGTGGGCAAGGTGACGCGTGCGCAGCTGGAAGAGATCGCCAAGACCAAGATGCCTGATCTGACCGCTGCGGATCTCGATGCCGCCGTGCGTACCATTGCCGGCAGCGCGCGCAGCATGGGTCTCGATTCGGAGGGAGTGTGACATGGCGCTTTCAAAACGTAACAAACTGATCCGCGAAAAGACCGTGCCGGGCAAGCTGTACCAGGTTGATGAGGCGCTCGCGTTGCTGAAAGTACTGGCGACCGCAAAGTTCGATGAGTCGGTGGACGTTGCCGTGAATCTCGGCGTCGATACCCGCAAGTCTGACCAGATGGTGCGCGGATCCACCGTGCTGCCTAACGGCACCGGCAAAACCATGCGCGTCGCAGTGTTCGCCCAGGGCGAAAAGGCCGAGGCGGCCAAGGCTGCGGGCGCCGACATCGTCGGTTTCGACGATCTCGCCGCGTCCATCAAGGCCGGTAACCTGGATTTCGACGTGGCGATTGCCACCCCCGACGCGATGCGTGTCGTCGGCCAGCTGGGCCAGATTCTCGGTCCCCGCGGCCTGATGCCGAACCCCAAGGTGGGGACGGTGACGCCCGATGTGGTCACTGCGGTGAAGAACGCGAAGTCGGGTCAGGTGCAGTACCGCACGGACAAGGCCGGCATCGTGCATAGCGTGATCGGCAAGGCGAGTTTCACCGTGCCGGCGCTGCGCGAGAATCTGTCCGCGTTGCTCGGAGCGCTCAACAAGGCCAAGCCGGGCACCGCCAAGGGCATCTACATGAAGAAGATCTCGGTCTCGACCACCATGGGTCCGGGGCTGCTGATTGATCAATCGACTCTGGCCGAATAGGCCGGTCGGACAACAGACTTTGGGCATCCTCTGTCGGGCCGAAGGCCGCGGACGGAGGACGTCGAAGACCGCAGGCGTCGTATCGTCCCTTACCGGGCGCGGCGGCTTAAGCTGAATTTCCGGGAGACCGGACCTTCTGCCTGCGTAGACGGTGAGACCCGTACAGGATTTCCACCTGGTAAAGGTCGCCGTTGGGTGGGCGCGCGCAGTTTGCGCGTCTGTGGCGTAAAACAACGCCATGCGTACCCGGTTCAGGGGATGCATGGTGAACTGGGAGGTGAACGCTTGTTATCGCTAGAAGACAAGAAGGCAATCGTCGCCGACGTGGCCCGTGAGGCCAGCACTGCGCAATCCGCCATCGCGGCGGAATACAGCGGTCTTACGGTCGGGGCATTGACCGACCTGCGGCGCAAAGCCCGTCAGTCCGGAGTCTACCTGCGCGTGGTCAAGAACACGCTCGCGCGTAAGGCGGTTTCGGATACGGAGTTTGCCTGCATGCAGGAGGGCTTCGTCGGACCCTTGATCCTCGCCTTTTCGAAGGATGAACCGGCCGCTGCGGCGCGGGTTCTGACGGACTTCGCGAAGACGAACGATAAGCTGATCATCAAGGTCGTTGCACTGCGTGGAAAACTGCTGGCGCCGGAAGACGCCAAAAGATTGGCGCAGATGCCGACCAAGAGCGAGGCGATCAGCCTGCTGATGGCCGTGATGAAGGCGCCGATCGGGAAGTTTGTACGTACGCTGGCCGAGCCGGCGAACAAGCTTGCCCGCACCATAGCTGCCGTCCGCGATCAGAAACAGGCCGCGGCCTGAGTGCCGCCGGGCTTACTTATCAACTGATTACATTCAAGATTTAGGAGCATAGACCATGTCAGTCAGCACCAATGATATTCTGGAAGCCATTTCCAATATGACGGTCCTTGAGGTCGTCGACCTGATCAAGGCGATGGAAGACAAGTTCGGCGTTTCCGCCGCGGCCGCTACCGTGGCCGTTGCCGCGCCTGGCGCGGGCGGTGCCGCCGCCGCTGCTGAGGAGCAGACGGAATTTAATGTCATCCTGAAGACTTTCGGTGATAATAAGGTCAACGTCATCAAGGTCATCCGCGCCATTACCGGCCTGGGTCTGAAGGAAGCCAAGGATCTGGTCGAAGGCGTTCCCTCCCCGGTCAAGGAAGGCGTGTCGAAGGCGGATGCGGACGGCATCAAGAAGCAGCTTGAGGAGGCCGGCGCGACGGTTGAGATCAAGTAAGCGAACTTCCCGCTGTACGGAAAGTCCCAAGAAGACCTTTACCCCGCATTCGCCTCCGGCGAGTGCGGGGTACGGGTTTATTTTCATTTCCGTTCAGCGCGCGTTCGCCGGCAAGTGTTGTCATGAAGACCGCTGACTGAATATCTATTCTCGAGGAACTCCGATGCCATACTCATATACAGAGAAAAAATGCATCCGCAAGGATTTTGGCAAACGTCCCAGCGTCCTGAAGGTTCCGTATCTGCTCGCGACCCAGATCGATTCCTATCAGACCTTCCTTCAGGAGGAGGCGGCTTCGGACCAGCGCGCCAACCTGGGGCTGGAGGCGGCATTCCGCTCGGTATTCCCGATCATCAGCTATTCGGGCAACGCGGCCCTCGAATATGTCAGCTATGAGCTCGGCACTCCGGTATTCGACGTCAAGGAATGCCAGATGCGCGGCGTGACCTATTCGGCGCCGCTGAAAGTGAAAGTGCGCCTGGTGATCTACGACAAGGACGCGCCGGCCAACGCGCGTTCGGTCAAGGACATCAAGGAGCAGGAAGTCTACATGGGCGAGATTCCGCTCATGACCTCGAACGGCACCTTCGTCATCAACGGCACAGAGCGCGTTGTAGTGTCGCAGCTGCACCGTTCACCCGGTGTGTTCTACGATCACGACAAGGGCAAGACGCACTCCTCCGGCAAGGTGCTCTATTCCGCGCGTATCATTCCCTACCGCGGATCCTGGCTGGATTTCGAATTCGATCCGATGGACTGCGTGTTCGTGCGCATCGACCGTCGCCGCAAGCTGCCGGCCACCGTGCTGCTGCGCGCGCTCGGTTACAGCAGCCAGCAGATTCTCGAGCTGTTCTTCGATGTCAACACCTTCCGCATTGGCAAGGACGGCATCAAGCTCGACCTGATTCCCGACCGCCTGCGCGGTGAGACCCTGCTGTTCGATCTGAAGGGTCCCAAGGGCAAGGACATCGTCGAGGCCGGTCGCCGCATCACCGCGCGCCACGTGCGCGAAATGGAGAGCCAGCAGCTCACCGCCATCCCGGTGCCGAAGGAATACCTGATCGGCAAGACGCTGGCGCACGACGTCGTCGACGAGCTGACCGGCGAGGTGTTCGCCGAGGCGAATACCGTACTTACCGCCGAGCTGATCGACAAGTTCACCGACGCTGGCCTGAAGGAGCTGCGCACGCTCTATACCAATGAGCTCGATCGCGGCGCCTACATGTCCGAGACGCTGCGCATCGACCAGACGCGCACCCAGCTCGAGGCGCTGGTGGATATTTACCGCATGATGCGCCCGGGTGAGCCCCCGACCAAGGAGGCTGCCGAGGTTCTGTTCCGCAACCTGTTCTTCAATTCCGATCGCTACGACCTGTCGGCGGTCGGCCGCATGAAGTTCAACCGCCGGGTGCAGAACGACACCATCGTGGGTCCCGGCATCCTGATCGACGACATCTATTTCTCCAGTCTGCTGGAGGATCACTTCAAGCTGAAGGGTGACGGCGACGCGATTTCGATCGCGCAGATCAAGCTTTTCGAATCGTCGCTGCTCGACCTGCCGGCGTTGCAGGGCAAGAGTGACAACGACAAGATTACCTGGGGCGATCTCAGGCAGGCGCTGGAGGGCTGGGGTTCGGATATCATCGACAGCCTGCGCGTGCTGGTAGACATCAAGAACGGCAAGGGCACGGTGGATGACATCGACCACCTTGGTAACCGCCGCATTCGCTGCGTCGGCGAGATGGTGGAGAACCAGTTCCGTGTCGGCCTGGTGCGCGTCGAGCGCGCCGTGCGCGAGCGTCTGGCGCTGGCCGAGTCGGAAGGATTGATGCCGCAGGAGATGATCAACGCCAAGCCTGTTACGGCGGTTATCAAGGAGTTCTTCGGCTCCAGCCAGTTGTCGCAATTCATGGACCAGAACAATCCGCTGTCCGAGGTGACGCACAAGCGACGCGTCTCGGCGCTTGGGCCGGGCGGCCTGACGCGTGAACGCGCGGGCTTCGAGGTGCGCGACGTGCATCCGACCCACTACGGCCGCGTGTGCCCGATCGAGACGCCGGAAGGTCCGAACATCGGCCTGATCAACTCGATGTCGGTTTACGCCCGCACCAACGAATACGGCTTCCTCGAAACTCCCTACCGCAAGGTAGCGGACAGCCACGTCACCGACGAGATCGAATACCTGTCCGCGATTGAGGAAGGCCAGTATGTCATCGCACAGGCCGGCGCCGATCTGGACAAGAGCGGAAAGCTGACCGATGAGCTGATCTCGTGCCGTCACGAGAACGAGTTCACCATGATGACGCCGGACCGCGTCCAGTACATGGACGTGTCGCCCAAGCAGATCGTCTC